>JAFNJA010000038.1:12750-15461 GCA_017601265.1 Candidatus Brockarchaeota archaeon | reverse complement strand
AATAAAGGCAAATGCGGAAAAGCAGGCGAAAAGGCTCTCGTCCAACGATGAACTCGAAAAAAGCTTGTCGCCGCTAAACACGCTCAAAGGAGGGTTGCGCATGATTATAGCCAACCAAATGAACAAAATACTGCCGCCAGAAAAACTCATGTTTCTGCCGCCATAGCGCGCTCTCAACTCTTGCATTTTTCCCATGTCCTATTTTACTCCGCGCGCTTCGAAAATAATTCTTACGCATTCATGATTGACGACAAACATTTTCTCTCTGAATGCGCGAAGGGAAGGGTGGGAGCATTCACTGCAGGGCAATTCGAAAAACTTCCAGATGGACGAGGAAGTCTGCAAGGCAACATAAATCTGGCTACGCGTTCCACTCATTACGCGTACTTACTTTGTGTTTTAATCGCATTTTGCATTCATTGGCAAACCACGCGATAAAGGACAAACGGACAGACAGCTTGATAGCTACCCCATTAGTCATCCAGATTTGAGGGGAGCCGTTCCTTCTTCAACTTCTGGAAATTTATCGTTGGAATGATTACCCGAACGGATTCCCATGGCGGTCTTACCGGCACCTCCAGGTCCGGAAGGCGCAAGCTCAGGATGAGGTACCTCAGCCACCTACGATCTCGTCGAGGACCTTCTCGATCTTCTCGGCCGAAGCTCCGCTTATGCCTATCTTCGTCAAAGCCGGGACTTCTATGATCCCCCTCTCCCGAAGGTCCTGCAAGATTTCTTCCAACTCAATTTTCGGCTTCAGGTTCATCTCCTCGCAGACGACTTGGTAAGAGGACCTGACGTCCTTCATCGTCACGTAAGCGACCTTCTTGGCTTTCAGGGCCCTGATGACCGCGATCAGGACGTGGACGCGGTCCTCGGGCAGGTTGAGAAGGTCCTCGCGCGTTATCAAGTGGTAGGTCTCCCCGTGAACCTTCCTCACGTGCTCTAGCTCTATCCTCTCGTCGCCCTGGCTCTCGGCGAGGTTTCCTGAGTAAAGGAGGAGGTCGAGCGCGTGCCTGACGTCCCCCTTCACGGGCGGCGACGCCGTGATCTCGGCCACGTAGCGGATGACCTCCTCCGAGATAGCCCCGGGCTTTATCGCCTCCTCGGACCTCTTCTCTATTATGTCGAAGAGCTGCTCGGCGTCGTAGTTGGGGAAATCCACCACGTTCCTCCCGAGCGTGCTCACCTCGGACCTCTCCAATAAGCTGTGGAAATCCTTGCCCCTCGCTATGAAGACGACGCCCAGCACGCCGCATGTTTCGCCCGGGCTCAATTCGTTCAGCCTCGTTAGGTCGTAGACCAGGTGCTCCTTCGTGTGCTTGATGAAGTAGTCTATCTCGTCGACCGTTATCAGGAGGTAGGTCTTCGTCCTCAGGAGGTGGTTTACCAAGCTCCTGATCAGCTCCTCGGAGCTCATGCTTCCGGAATACGCTTCGGGAGCGGCCTTCTCGACCAGGTACCTGTAGAGGACGACCCTGCTCCCTCCTTGGAGCTTGAGGTTGACGTAGACGTGCCTGAGGTTGGTCCTCCTCTCCTTCGCCCTTTGGACCAGCTGCTCCGCGAAGCGTACCGCGGTGCAGGTCTTGCCGGTCCCGACGTCCCCGACGAGCTGCACGGGCGTCAGGTGGCTCCTCGAGGGGTCCTGCAGGTCGAAGATCCTCGAGATCCTGTCGATCTGCCCCTCCCGGTGGGGGAGCACCCTGGGGATGTAGCGGGGCGAAAGCTTGCTCCTGTCCGAGAATACTGCCAACTGCTTCAGCCGAACGGCCTTTGGTTATATAACTGATTCTCGAAGGAGCCCTCGGCATAACCGGAAATCCGGCCCGCCAAGCGCGAGGTTGGGCTCGGAGATCCGGAACGCGGTTTCAGCCCTTCTTGAGCTTCATGTAACGGGTGGAGACCTTCCCCCTCTCCACCACGAGGGCCGCCCCGCCCTCCTCGCCGTCGCTGAAGCCGTTGTGCCAAGTGTCGACGACGACCGCCTTTTCCCTGGTCAGCGGTATCACCTCCATCCTTCCCCGCCTCATGACGACGAGCTTCACAGAACCGTGCAGGAGGTAGAAGAGCTCGGGGCAATCGTGCTTCTCCAGGAACTTCACTTCCTCGGCCGAGCGGTTCTTCGGGGCGTAGATCCCGCACGCCCACGAGCGGCCATCCCTCGCGATGACCTTCCATTCCCTGACGGCCTTCACGGGCGCCTCCCTTATCGGTGCCATCTTCCATCCGGCAACCAGCTCGAAGGCCGGGGATATAAGCTCGCGCCGCCGCGGGCGTTTTCGGCCGCGCGTCGCCGATTAAAACTCTCCGCGAAGATCGAGGATTTTCTCTATCGATTTCCTCCCGCGCCCCTCGCCGCGCTCGAGGTGGATTGTGGAGAACGCGATTAGAATTTCTGGTTCGGAAAGATAGAAATGCCGCATCGGCATGTATCGAAATGCCGCGTCAGGATTTATCGAATCAGAATCATTAATCGGAAAGGTTGATCGAAGCTTCCGATTGTAATTTTTTAGAAGAACCGCCGTTTTCGGGAACCGAGAGGGCACCCCCCTCCTCTCGCGGGCGCGTGGCCGGATATTAACCGAGGAGGGGCGCGCGTTCCGGCGTGAGCGAAAAGTGGAAGGGCTTGGCTTGAGCCTGGAAGGGGTGCCCGGCATGGGCCAGAGGACGAACGAGAAGCGGGCCGAGAACCCGCTCGAGACGGTGCTCGA
>JAFNJA010000038.1:2354-12740 GCA_017601265.1 Candidatus Brockarchaeota archaeon | reverse complement strand
CCGCGGCAATTCCCAACGAACTCCAGGAGGCGGCGGGCTTGAAGGAGGTGGACGCCGCGTCCCTCGTCCTCTCAGCCAGGAAGCTGCTCGAGGAGAGCGGGCTGCTCGAGGGCAGCTTCGTAACCGCAGCCGAGGTGCTGGGCAGGAGGAAGGAGATGATGCGCTGCACCACGGGCTCGAAGAGCTTGGACGACCTCCTGGAAGGCGGGATCGAGACGCAGGCGATAACCGAGGTGTACGGGGACTTCGGGAGCGGCAAGACGCAGCTGTGCCACGCGCTGTGCTGCACCTGCCAGCTCCCTCCCGGGAAGGGGGGCCTGGGAGGCGGCGCCCTCTACATAGACACCGAGAACACCTTCAGGCCGGAGAGGATAAAGCAGATCGCGGAATCGCGGGGGATGGACGCCGGCGAGGTGCTGCAAAACATAGTGGTCTGCAAGGTTTACAACAGCAGCCACCTCGAGCTCGTGGTCAAGTCCCTGGGCAAATACATAGAGAAGTTCAAGGCGAAGCTCCTGATCGTCGACAGCATCATCAGCCTCCACAGGGCGGAGTTCATAGGCAGGGGCACGCTGGCCGAGAGGCAGCAGAGGCTAAACGCGCTCATCCACAGGCTGATGCGGCAGGCCGAGGTCTACAACGTCGCGGTGGTCGTGAGCAACCAGGTCCAGACCCAGCCGGACGCCTTCTTCGGCGACCCGACGAGGCCGACGGGCGGAAACGTCATAGCGCACGCGAGCACGTACAGGATCTACCTCAAGAAGGCGGGCCAGGAGAGGATAGCGACCATCGTGGACAGCCCCTACCACCCGTACGGCGAGGCGAGGTTCAGGATAACCGGGAAGGGGATCGAGGACCCGGAGGGCTCCAAGAGGGGCGGGGAGTAGCGGCGCGTGGGCCGGGAGCGGGTCGGGCTTGGGCTTGGACCTGGAGGCCGCATTCGAGTCGGCAGCCCGGGCCCTGGAGGAGGAGGCGGAGCGGCCGAGGGCCACGACCGGAAACGGGGAGCTGGACGCGCTGATAGGGGGCGTGGAGCTCGGCAGGTCCTACCTCTTCTACGGAGACAGCCAGGAGGCGCTGGACGGGATAGTCCACGGCCTTCTGGCCAACTCGGTGCTTCCCGCGGGGAAGGGCGGCTTCGGAGCCAAAGCGCTGTACTTCAACAGCTGCAACTACCACCGGGGCAAGACGGTTCTGAACCCTTCGATGCTCGGGGAGTTCGCGAAGAGGGCCGGGCTGGACCCGGAGGCGGTCCTCGGCAACGTGTACTCGATCAGCGCCTTCAACGAACTGCAGCAACCCTCGGCCGCGAGGGAGGCGGCGGAACTCGTGTCCCGGGACGGAGGGATCAAGCTGCTCGTCCTCCACAACCTCACGGCGTTCGTGAACACTTCCAGGAAGCCGGCCGAAGCGTACCGGGCCTTGGAGGAGGTCGTCGGCACGGCATGGAGGGCAGCATGCGAGAGCGGGGCCGCGGTGGTGGCGAGCTGCTCGTCCTCGGGGGCCGGAACCGGGCGCGCTCCAAAGCCCCCGGGCGGGTCGCTGCTGAGGCACAGGGCGAACGTCATCGTGTTCCTGAAGAGGGTGGAGGGGGCGAGGGCGATCAGGGCCTGCCTGGTGAAGCATCCGTGCAAGGAAGCGCCGGATTCGGTCGTGTTGCGCGCGCCGGAAGGAGGTGAGAGCCTTATGGGAAGGATAACCCCGTCGTTCCGCCAGCTCTTCGAGTCCCAAGTCGAGGGGCTGAGGAAGAACTTCCAGAACGCCCTCCTCGACCCCAAACACAGGGAGGCCTTCAACCTCCTCCTCAAGGAGGCTTGGAGCGCCGAGGGGCACGCGATGTCCAACTCGGGGGTGCCCGTCACATTGGACGCAATGAACTTGATGGCGAACGTGCACAACAGGAAGTGCGTCGCGGAGTTGCGGAGGGCGCTCGAGGAGTTGGAGGCCCGAGTTGAGAGGTTGGAGGGGTCCGCGGGGGCTGGAAGGGGAGGGCGGATCGAAGGGGAGGGGCGTTGAAGAGAGCGGGCTGGATCCTGGACGTCTACGTCGAGGAGGAGGGCGCCGTAGTTTGGCTGCTGGCCGCGGACGGCCCGCGCCTCAAGCTGACCGATCGATACCGCCCGTTCTTCCGCGTCCTGCCGAAGGAGGGGTTCGAGAGGGAAGTGTTCAACGCGCTTGCCGGCACTCCGAACGTGGCCGACGTCCGCCTTGAAGAGAAGCGCGTCAACCTCGAGGGGGAGAAGGGGAAACTGATCGCCGTCACCTTGGACGGGCTTGGGTGTTACGGGCGGATCGTCGGGGCGGCGGAGAACGCCGCCGGGGTGAAGGGCGTCTACGACGCGGACCTGCTCCACGTCCAAAAGTACGTCTTCACCCGGCTCGGCGTGGCCCCGACGGGCAAGGTCGAGGTCGAGCACGAAGGGGGCAGGCTGGTGTCGGCGAAGCCTTTGGACGATTCGAGCGAGGTGGCTCCGCCTCCGTTCACCGTGCTCTCGTTCTGCATCGAAGTCGAAGGCCCGTTCCAGACGCGAAGGGCCGGGCGCGACCCCGTAGCGTCGATAACGGCCCGCTGCGGGGAGGAGGCGTTCAAGCTCGACGGGGAGGAGCCGGAGGTGCTGGAGGGTTTCCAATCGCTGGTGAGGGAGAAGGACCCGGACTTCCTGGTCTGCCCGGAGTGCGACGGCTTCACCCTCCCCCACCTCTTCGCCAGGGCCAGGGTGGCCGGCATCGACCTCCGCCTCGGAAGGGACGGTGGCGCCCGAAGCTTCGGGCTTGGCAGGAACCCGGGGCGCTGGGCCAAGGGGAGGGTCGTGCTCGGCCGCAGGATGCCCGGCCTCGATTACGAGGAGTGGGGCCTCGCCGGCCTGGTCGAGAGGTCTAGGTTCAGCCTCCTTCCGCCGGGCATAGCGGGGAGGTGGACGGCCAACAAGGTCATAGACAGCAGGAACTGCTACGAGCTCTTGAGGAGGGGGTACGCGATACCCAGGAACGTGGGGCGCTACGAGTACGCCAGGACGATGAAGGAGGTCGTGGCGCGCGACCGGGGAGGGTGCATCATATCCCCGAAGGCGGGCATCCACGAGAACGTCGCCGAGCTGGACTTCGAGAGCCAGTACCCCAACTTGATCGTGAAGCACAACCTGAGCTACGAGACGGTGACGCCCGAAGGGATCGAGCCGAAGGAAGGCGCCATCCTCCCTTACGTCACCAAGGCTTTCCTCGAAAGGAGGCTCCGCTTCAAGAGGCTCAAGAAGGATTTTCCGGAGAAAAGCGCCGAGCGGGAGTTCTGCGAGCAGAGGCAGCAGGCGCTCAAGTCGATACTCGTCTGCCTCTACGGCACGTCGGGTTGCTGCTGGAACAGGTTCGGAAACGTTCTCTGCTTCGAGGAGATAAACAGGAGGTCGAGGGAGGCGATGATGGCCGCGAAGGACTGCGCCCAGGCGGCGGGGTTCGAGGTGGTGTACGGGGACACGGACTCGATCTTCGTGAGGAGGGAAGGGGCCTCGAAGGAGGATTACGAAGGACTCGCGCAAGAGATCGGCAGGAGGACCGGGCTCCCGATCGCGCTCGACCACCACTACAAGTTCCTCGCCCTCCTGCCGCTGGAATCCGACCCGTCGGGCAGCATGGAGGCTCAGAAGCGCTACTTCGGGATCCTCACGAACGGCGAACTCGTGGCGAGGGGCATAGAGGCGAGGCGCCACGACACCCCGAGGTTCATAGCGCGGTTCCAAAGGGACCTGATATTGGCCCTCTTCGATTGCGAGAACCTTGGGCAGGTCAGGACGGTTGGGTACGCGAGGGCGAGGAAGCTCGCCGCCGAATCGGCGAGGAGGGTGATGGATGGAGAGGTTCCCGCGGAGGACCTGGTGGTATCCAAGATCCTCGGGAGGCCGCTTCGATCTTACTCAAGGGCGGCAGCGCACGTCTCCGCCGCGGTGAGGCTAGCTGAAAGAGGGAGGGTGCTCGGTGAGGGCGAGGTTGTCAGGTTCGTCCACGTCGATTCGAAGAACCGAGACCCGCTTCGCCGCGTGTCCCCGATCGAAACGTTCGGCGGAATGGGATACGACAGGGAGAAGTACAGGGATCTGCTCCTCGGCGCCGCCGAGGCCGTCCTCTCAACGCTTGGCTTCTCGCGCCTCGAGTTCTCGTCGGAAAAAGGAGAGGTGGCGCGGCACGCCCCGCTATTTGGCGGCTTGAGCGTGAAGGAGGCGGGATCGGCGCCGGATCGGCGCGGCCGCGCGTGAAGCTTCGCCCTCAAGGCGCGAACCCGCGCATCCTTTTCCTGGGAAAAAAGCGTAATACTTGGAGAGCCTGGCTGTATCATCCAATTTTGGGGAGAATTGTTCTAGAAGAACCATTATCGGTTTCCAAAATTGATTTTGAACGCGAAACTAGGGCAAAATTTTTATTTTACCGCATCGCTTGCCACATTGGGTTTAGCATCCATTGAGCTACGGGTGCATGAGCATCGTCGATCTCGTTAACGAGTTTAACATACTGGTGACAAACATGATGGGCCTTGCGCAGCAGGGCCAGAAGCTCCACGAGCTCGTCGTAAACAGGCAGTTCGGCGAGGAGATCAGGAGCGACATATTCCGCCAGCTCAGCAACAGGGCCAAGTTCATGGAAAGGAAGAAGGCGGAGATGCTGTCTACGGTGGAGGACTCCTTGGCGGAGCTGGAGCTTGAGAAAACGCAGATCGAGAAGTACGTCGAGTTGCTTGCGCGCAGACACAGGAGGGCTTTGGCGAGGCTCGAGGAGGTCGAGCTTTTGAAGAAAAAATTGACGAGCCTCCTCGTCGCGTCCAGGGAATGCTCGGTTCAGCTGGGGGAGCAGCTACTCGTGGTCGAGGGCTTCGAGCAGGCCAACTCGGGTAGGCCCGAGCAGCTCATGGGATCTATCCTGCAGAAGCTGGCTGAATTCGCCGAGAGGGAAAAGCTGAGCGAGATGAGCCGGAAATCCGAGCTAGATTTTTAGCGCGCCCGAGCTTTGCGGTCCGGCGGTAAGTTGCGATGGTCGTAGCGACTAGGCACATAGAGCTGGACACGAGGAAGGAGGGCGAGATCGTCGACATAACGGGAGAGGTAGCGGACGCGGTGAGGTCGACCAAATTGTCGAACGGAACCGTCACGGTGTTCGTCCAAGGTTCCACGGGCGCTGTCACGACGATGGAGTACGAGCCGGGCCTTATCCAGGACCTGCGGGCGGCGCTCGAGAGGGTGGCCCCCAGGGATGCCTCTTACGAGCACGAGAGGAGGTGGCACGACGGTAACGGCCACTCCCACGTCAGGGCGTCGATCGTGGGGCCGAGCGTCACGATACCCTTCGTGGACGGGAAGCTCGTTCTCGGAACATGGCAGCAGGTGGTTTTCGTTGAGCTCGACGTTCGAGGAAGATCCAGGAAGCTGATCGTGCAGGCCGTTGGGGAGTAGCGCGGAACTTGCATGGCTTGGCTCTACTTGAACGCCCATTCCTGCGCGCGAAGGAGCGGAGCCCGCCCTTCGGGAAAATTCAGCGTCGGCCGCTTGCCACGTGGGCGCTCCATCGCCCAGCTGTTCCGGAGGAAAAGGCCTTGCGACGCGGTTTGGGATGGACGGCGCCGATCTGGCAGATTGCGGGCGTCGCTGCAAGATTCGATTCAAACAACGATCGCCGCCCGATCTTTCGAGTTGTAAGGCGGACCCCGCCGAAGGATCAGGGTAGCGTGATGGAGGGCCTCGTTATATGCCCGTAAACCACCTTAATGCCAAGCAACTTGATGGCGCATCGAAGTCCTTATCTACGCTTGGACGCCCCATTATCTCACGATATGGAGAGCGTAGGGGCAGTATTGGTGGTCATCCAAGAGAGGTTGAGCCTCATAGTTTTGAAGCTCCATGAGTACACCTGCTCCTCCGACTCCAAACGCATCGCCGGAACCGGGGAGGATTTGATAGGCTTGGCCGACCAGGTCTGCGACCAACTCGCCGAAGCGAAGCACCGGGTGCTTTTCCAAACGCTCAGGGAAGCGGGCCTGGGGCTTTGGGCCAGGGCCACCGAGATCGGCCAAAGGGACTTCTGCGAATCAGACAAGACGTACTTCACCGAGGTGCACGACGTGCTGAGCCACTTGTGCGCGAAGATGGAGAGCGGCGAGTACTACAACGAACTCGCGAAGCTTCAAGCCATCCGAACCAAGGGAGTGGCTTAGGAAAAAAGGTTAAAGCGCGTCCAAGCGAGCGGAAAGGTCCGCGGAGATAGCGAAGCCTGGTCAAACGCGCAGGGCTTAGAACCCTGTTCCGAAGGGATTCAGGGGTTCGAGTCCCCTTCTCCGCACTTGCTATTGATCCCGTCGATAAAGGCTCTCTCAAACGCATTCGAAATCGCCATTGGCAACGACCCGCAAGATAGTTTTGCTCTTTCCATCATTCATTACCTTGCCGTGCAGACTTTAGATCCTAGCGCATAAGTGGATCGTCGCCCCCAAACTTCAAGTCGTTACGTGGTCGTAAGCTCGTTCGAACGATAAGTTAAACGTGGAGGAGGCGATCGCAGGATGGCGGATGGCGAGACGATGAAACAGTTAATGGAGTTGAGCAGGACCTTTTATGCAAAGCACATAGCCGAAAACAAACGGTCCTTTCGTTGCCGCAATCCATGACGCGCCATCAATTTTGATCAAAGCGTTCTGTATTGCAAACCTTTAGGTGATAAAATTATCCCCGCGATTTAGCCAAATAAGACCACTTTCTCCACGTATTGGCGATGGATATATGTATCTAACCGGATTTCCTTCTGATCGTCGAAGATCCTTTGAAATCCTTCCCCTTTCCGAATATTTTGTCATTCTACCGTGCTAGCGCCCCTTTTCGGCTTTGCGCATGAAGTCCGCCAGCTCCTAACCTTCGGCTACTATTTGGCCAAGGATTTTTAAAAAATGGTAAAGTCATGAGCGCGTTCCCCCGGGCTTCCATGGAAAATAATAAATAGAATTTTGCCTTTTTCCACTGGCCGGTGAAAGGAGGTAAAGGTACGTGGCTCAAGAGGTCAAAGTAGTAAAAGTGCCGTGGATCTTCCTGATAGCTTTCCTGGCCCTTTTCGGTTTCCTAGGCGAAGTTTGGAACGTCACTCAAGCTACGGGCACTTGGCAGAGGCCTTCGGCCTACTTCTCCTCACTCGGCGTCACGGTCGCATGCTACACGGGCATAACCGCCCTGCCTTTCCTGATGATCTACTTCGCTGGCGCCTTTGGGAGGCTGGGCCCCCTCAAGGGCAAGGTGAACCCGAGCACGATGACCTACCTTTACGTCGTCGGCCTTTGCGCGTCCTACTACCTGGGGAGGCCTACGGCGGACACGCAGTGCGCGGCCTGGGCCTCGTTCATAGGCTCGAGATACCTGACGCCGGAGCTTTCCGAGAGTTTCGTCCCCTGGTTCATGGCGCCTAGTTACGAGATCGCGGACAAGATCAGGCTCGGAGGGGTCCCCGTTCCGTGGGGCGAGCTGCTGCCAACCATAGTGTTTTGGTCGACTTTCACGTCGGTGTTCGGGATCTTCATGCTTTGCGCGGCGACGCTCTTCCGGAAGAGCTGGATGGACATCGAGAAGGTTCCATTCCCGCACGCGATCGCGGCCCACGAGCTGATGAAGAGGGTCGACCCGACGCAAACCGGCAAGAAGCTCAGCTTTTCGCCGTTCGTCATCGGCATCTTGCTCGGAGTTGCCTTCGTACTGCCCTCGAACATGATAGAGCTCTTCCCCTGGTTCCCCGACATATACGGCTTCAGGTCCGAGATATGCGGCTACGCGGCCAAGTGGAACACCCCCGAGTCCGCCCTCGGCGGAATCGTGGGCTTGACGAAGTGGAACATCCATCCCCTGGGCGCCGCGATAGCCTACATAGCTCCTTTGAACATCCTCTTCAACCTCTGGTTCTGGTGGCTCGTCGGAGTGATCATACTCCCACAGGTAGCTTACTACATGGGGTACTACACGGGCCTCACGGAGAGGTCCGGGTGCGGGCGCGGAGACTGCGGCGCCGAGTCCCTGGCTTTCGGGCCGCCGTTCAAGTGGGTCGCGACCGTGGGCGGGGCGATACTCGGCCTCGCGGTCTTCATGCTCGTGATAGAGAGGCGCTACATCGTGGAAACTATGAAGGCCGCCTTCGGGGGGCTGAGCGAGGAGAGGAGGAGAGAGATGGAGAGGGACGAACCACTGCCGTACAAGACGATCTACGCGCTGCTCATCGTATTGTTCGTAATGATGGTCGCCATACTGATGGTCACCGGAATGAGCCTGGGTCCAGCGATCTCGACGCCGATAACGATGTTCCTGATATGGTTCGCGCAGATGCGCATGATCGGCCTAAGCGGGGCTTACGTTAGGGGAACGGACAAGGGGTATGCTCTGCAGAGGTTCCTGTTCTTCCCAACGGCTCCGGACCCGCCGACGGGCGACTTCATCATGACCGCGAACTTCAACACCTGGTTCACCGACGCGCCTGACATGGGCAACCAGATAGGCGGCAACTTCTTGACTTCCTTCCAGTCCTACCGCTTCGCGAGCTTTACTGGCGTGATCTGGCCGCCGTGTCGATATTGATCCTAGCGCCAACCACGATGTCCGGTTTCCTGTACGCCGCCTACACGTGGGGCGCCAGCCGCCTGCCCGGAACCTGGGGCATGTACGGGTGCGCGGGCTGGTACAACAGGTGCGCGGTGCCGGAAAGGTGGAACAACATGCCAGGAACGGATCCTTGGATGCCCAACGTCGTAGGAGGCTTCATAATGGCGGGAGTGCTGAGCGTATTGCACGCGAGGTTCATGTGGTTCCCGTTCGAGCCCGTCGGGTTCATAATCGGGACGTCTTGGACGAGCTGGCAGGCAGGGTACTGGCTTCCTTGCTTGGTCGCTTGGGTGCTGAAGACGATAACGATCAGGGTAGGAGGGAGCAAGCTCTACGAGAATTTCGGCCTCGCCCTCGCGACGGGCTTCATTGCGGGATACATGCTGTGCATAATACCGGGAACGATAATATCGAAGATCAGGTTCTTCTTCCCGTTCTAGGCTCCAAGAGAATCGAGAAGATCCTGGGTACGGTCACCCGCGGAAGGGGCGGGGCGCGGCGCCCTCCCTTTTTCTTTTTTATTCGTTAGATGCCCCATTTGGGCGATGGTTGCAAAATTTCAAAAAACACCCGCGTTCAACGTCTTTAGGTGGAGAGAGAACGCCACTTGGCGCGTCTATGAAAGGCGGCGGCGCGGCCCAAAGGTTCAATAACAGAAGCTGTACCTCAACCCTCTGCTAGAGGCCTCGGCCCCCAGGCGTTCCTTTAGGGATTCGTAAAACCTGTCGTTCCCGTAGAATACCTCCGCGTACTTGGGAAGCAGCTCCGGATAGTTAGCCCTCAAGAATTCCGAAACGGAGGGCCAGACGCCGGGCCTCATGTTGAGCCTGTCGAAAAGCACTTCTCCGACGTTAAGGGATCGGGCAACGTCGAGTATCTCGGCCAGGCCGCCGTCGGTCAGGAAGGGCAGTATTGGCCCCACGAAAAGCCAGGTCTCCAGCCCGGCCGATTTGCTCCTAGAGAGCACTTCGACCCTCCTCCAAGGGTCCGAGGCACCCGGTTCTATCCGCCTCGCGGCCTCCTTGTCGAGAGTCGTTACCGTCACGCCGACGCTCACGCGATCTCCGTACTCCGCTAGCAACTCGAGGTCCCTGAGCACGAGGTCCGATTTCGTCTGGATCGCCACCCTGAAGCCGTTCTCCAAAAGGATTTTGAGGCACCTCTGCGTCAGGCGCCTGGTTGCCTCGACCGGCTGGTAAGCGTCCGTCAGGGTGCTGACGCCGACAACCCCCCTCCTCAAGCTCCTTTTCGCCTCCCTGGCCAGCACCTCCGCAACGTTGCTTTTCACGTCGACGTAGCTGCCCCACCTCTCGGTCCTCCCGCGCCTGAGCGCGTAGCTTCTAGCGTAGCAGTAGACGCAAGCGTGGCCGCACCCCACGTAAGGGTTGAGGCAGTAATCGTAGCCGGGCAACCTGCTCTCGCCTAGGGCGGACCTGCACGCAACGTCCCTGACCACGGGCGATGGCGCCGCGCTTTCGTCCAAAGTTGCGGCTGTCCGAAGGCATGCAGGTTGATAAAAGGTTCTCGCCGCGTTCACGGCGCCCTCTGGCGCTTTTGCTTTTTCCGCACCCGGCCATCCGCTGGGCGTTTCGAGCGCGGGCTGGCGGATCCCGCTCATGGGCGGAGCGCGAGGGCCGAGGGCGAAGGCGAAAAGTTGCCAGCCTCCCGAACCCGATCGTTCCCGTTTGCACGCGGCCAGGGGCGAGTAAGCAAAGCTTTTTTCCCGCGCGAGCGCGCCTTTTCGAGGCGCAAGGCGTAACGATTTGAAAGTTCCCGGCAT
>JAFNJA010000038.1:309-2344 GCA_017601265.1 Candidatus Brockarchaeota archaeon | reverse complement strand
AGGGTAATCGGCATCAAGGGAATCAAGATGGTTGAGAAAGGGGACGACCTGGCAGCGATGGTGGTTGAGGCGGCAAGGAAGCAAGGCACGCCGATAAGGAGCGGCGACATCATCGTCATAACCAGCAAGGCGGTCTCGAAGGCGGAAGGCCGCGTTTACAAGTTGCGAAACGTGAAGAACTCGACGGCAGCTTCGCTGATCGCAGAGGATACCGGAAAGGCGCCAGAGCACGTCCAGGTCATCCTCCGCGAGGCCAAGAGGATCATAAGGCTCGTGGGCCACCACCTGATAACCGAAACGCGCGGAGGACTGATAGTTGCCAATTCCGGCGTCGACCTATCCAACGTAGATGGGGGAGAATCGGTCGTGGCGCTGCCGAAGGATCCGGACGCTTCGGCCAGGAGGTTCCGGGCCCGCTTCAGGAGGCTCGGCCTCAAAGTCGGCGTCGTGCTGACGGACACGCACGGCAGGCCCTTTCGGCGAGGGGACATCAACATCGCGATAGGCTCCGCCGGCATAGCGCCGATCGCCGACCTGAGGGGGAAGAAGGACCTGTACGGCTACAAGCTCAAGGTGAAGCAAATTGGCGGACGAGATCGCGAGCGCCGCGGAGCTCGTGACGGGAAGCGCGAACGAAGCGGTCCCGGCGGCCATAATCAGGGGGTACAAGTACAAGGTATCGTCCAAGGGCGCCAAGACCCTGATAAGGCCTATGAAGCAAAACCTTTTCGTCTGACGCGGCACGTCGGGCGGGGAAGGCGGGCAACGATTCCGCAGGGGGACAGTAATGGTCAAGGCGCAAAACGCGCCTTGCAGCGATGGCGAACGCTCAGGCCTTTCCAAACACTCTCGGATCGCGCCCAACTCGCGGAGAACCTGGGAAAAGCGCCCACCCGTTCGGGAGCGAATTTTCCAAGGGCGATTCCATTCAGGATGTGCGAGCTGGCTTTCGCGTTCGTAGATTAAACCCAACGGGTAATCGCTAAGGGCGGGACGGCGAAAAAATTATTACTCCGGACTCGTTTCAAGGATATTGAATTCCGGTGATCGCGGTCATCTTGGCGGGGGGGTACGCGACCCGCCTTTACCCCGTGACCAGGGACGTCAGCAAGCCTTTGCTGCCCGTCAGGGGGAAGCCGATGATCGAGTACATCGTCGAAAAGCTCGAGAAGATAGGTTGCGTCGACCAGATCGTCGTAGCCACGAACAAAAGGTTCGAGGGACAGTTCTTGGAGTGGCTCGCTAAGAATCCCCGGAAGAACGTCAAAGTTAGGGCCGAGCGCAGCAGGAGCGAGGAGGAGAAGCTTGGCGCCCTGAGGGCTTTGGCGGAGCTGACGGGGGAGGTCGAAGGCGACGAATACCTCGTGATAGCCGGCGACAACCTCTTCACTTCCGGCTTGGAAGGTTTCGTGAAGTTCTACGAGGAAAGGAAGAGCCCCGTGGTGGCCGTTTACGACGTCGAGGACGCGAGCGCCGTGAAAAAGTACTCTTCCGCTGAAATAACCTCTGGCGGAGAGATCGTGGGCTTCGAGGAGAAGCCGGAACGGCCCAAAACGACCCTCATCGGCACCTGCATCTACCTGCTTCCAAGGCGCAGCATCTTGAGGCTGCGCGAATACCTGGGGGAGGGGAGCGACGCCGACAGCCCCGGCCACTTCATAGAGTGGTTGTGCAAGAGGGAAAAGGTGTACGCGTACGTCTTGAAAGGGGAGTGGTGGGACATCGGCACTCCCGAATCATACGAGAGCGCAAACCGGGCCGAATCGCTCGGCCAACCAGCTTTTTGATCCGGGGTTTGGCGCGGGAGGCAAGGAAGGGGTCCAGAAGCGCCCTTCGGCCGACGCATTCGGAATTCTACGCGCGCCTCAGCTTGAACCTGCCCTCGAAGGCGCCTTTCCTGTAGCAGGCCGCGACGCACTTTCCGCACACCTCCTGCTCCAAACCGAGCGACTTGATGAAAAGCCTGCAGTTTTCCCTGTAATCTTCCAGCCTGTCCTTGTTTTTCAGTATCGAGCACGCGTCTAGGCACGCGCTG
>JAFNJA010000038.1:0-299 GCA_017601265.1 Candidatus Brockarchaeota archaeon | reverse complement strand
TCCGTGATTATGGACGCGAACCTCAAGGCGCACCCGTACCTCTCGTTCACGACGAGCCCGTTCTTCCCCCTCCACCCGAGGCCTGCGTGCTCCGCGACTACCCTGTGCGAGATCGTGAGGGGATAGTAATCTTCCACCTTCGCGACCTTCCCCACGAGGCCACCCAAGGTCGCGGGAACAGGCACGCCCCCGAAGGTTTCGGCCACGTTCCGCGCGATCGAGTCTAGTTGCCCGTTGATCTCCTCGTATTCCCTCGCGTACTCGTTCCACCTAGCCTTGTCGACTTTGCCGTCTACAAT
>JAFNJA010000037.1:8083-15646 GCA_017601265.1 Candidatus Brockarchaeota archaeon | reverse complement strand
GGAGTACGCCGTTAACGAGGGAAGGTTGAGGTCAAGCGGCGGAATCGATTCGCCCGAACGGGATTACCGAGTCCACGTGCAGGAGAGGGAGGTTGGCTACTCGAATACGAAAAGCTCGCTCATCAAAGGCAGCGACTTCCTAGTGGGCCCGATCGCGAGGGTCAGCCTCAACAAAGAGAAGCTCACGCCGGACGCGAAGAAGGCGGCCAAGCGGTTGGGGCTTGATTTGCCTTGTTACGACCCGTTCGCGAACATCAAGGCGAGGGTCGTTGAAGTGGTTTACGCCATAGACGAGTCCATGAGGATTATCGACACGATCAAGCTTGACTTCAGTGAGCAACCGATCAAAGCCGAGATAGGGACGCCGTGCGAGGGCGCCGCCCTGGTTGAGGCGCCAAGGGGTTTACTTTACCACTGGTACAAGCTGGACCGCTCGGGAGTGGTGCAGAAAGCCGACATAGTTCCACCAACGGCTCACAACTCTACCAGCATCGAGGCTTCTCTCCGCGCTTTGGCGCCGAAGCTCCTCGAGAAGGGGAAAGACCTGACTTTGGGGTGCGAGATGCTCGTCAGGGCTTACGACCCCTGCATATCGTGCTCCGTTCACGTAGCGAGGGCAAGATGAAGGAGGCTGATCTGCATGACCTTTAGGTATTCCCTGAGGGACCTGGTGGAGATGGCCATACAAATCGAAATCGGCGGCGAAAAATACTACAGGTACGTCGCGGATAAGAACGAGCCGCTTAAGCACGCTTTCCTCTTCCTGGCTGAAGAAGAAAAGAAGCATGCCAATACGTTCCAAAATCTGATCGGCGAGCAACAGGAGGTCCCAGGCATCGACGTTGCGGAAGCCATGCCCTACATTCGAGCCATAATCGATTCAAGCGTTTTGCGGTACGTTTCCGAAAGGACGGAATTTGCGGAGCAAGCCGGAAGCGTTTTGGAAGCTCTGGATTTCGCTCTCGGCTTGGAAAAGGAATCCATCCTCTTCTACTACCAACTCTTGGAGAGGATCCCGGGAAATAGGAAACCGACGGTCGAGAAAATCATCGGAGAAGAGAAGAAGCACGTCGAGAAGATAATGGACTTAAAGAGATCGTCCGCTTAGGCTTGGCTTCGTCAAGCGCTTCGAGCCCACCAGCGGGTCCGCCAAAGAGCTGAACCCATGCCGTCGATCCACTCTTTCCTTCGGGCCAAGATCTCCTCCGACGCTTTGTACTGCCCACCTCCTGAGATACAGCCTTTTGGGCACGCCCACAGTTCGACAACGGCGCCCTGAAGCTCGCCCCTCATTGCTTTGTCCAGAACCTGCCTTATCTCAAAGGCCCCTTCAGCGATCACGCGGCCCACGATTTCCGGCTCTCTTAGCTCAACATCGTCGAAGTTAACGTCATCGAATTCGTTGAACTCTATATATTTGGTCGTTAAGTAATCCCTTATCATCCTCGAAACCTCCCTCGTCGTAAGGACGACCATTTCGCTGTCGATCTTTCTGCCCGTGCACGGCCCTATCCAAACGTCAGCTTTGAAGCTCGGTTTTGGCGGCTGCGAGATTGATTGCCTAAGCCTCGGATAATAAGTTTCCACGAATTTCTTGGCGCTATAACAGCAAGGGATGATGGCGGGAAACCTGCCCACGGGCCTAGGATCGAGGAATTTCGCCCTGCTCTTGGAACGCGAGAGGTACACGTTTCTGAATCCGATCCTCTTCAACGCGTCAACGAGCAATCCGTGGCACCTTTCGTTCAAGCCGAAGAACTCGCCTATCGAAACGGCTGTCTCGACTTCCACGACCGCGTCGACAGGCCTTCCGGACGACACCATCCTGTTGACCTCAGCGATGCTATCCTTCTCGCAAAGGGCCGAGACGGGGCAATAGACGGTGCACTGGCCGCAAGAGATGCACGTCGACCCATCGATGCCCATCCTGAAGGGGGGAGTTATGAGGGTGTTTATTCCCCTATCCGCGATGCTCAGGGCTGATGTTATGCCGTTGCAGACTTCAACGCACCTCTCGCACAGAATGCATTTCTCGTTATCAAGCACTATCGCCCTTCCGGCATTTTCCCCAAACCTCGGCTTGGAATAATCGAAGCTCTTCTCCCCCTGCTCGACCTGCTTGCCTTCGACAAGAAGTTCCAACAGCCTCGAAAACTGGTCCCCGTTGACCGGGCATCCCCTCAAAACGTAGTCAACCTTCACAAAATGGTCCAACGGTCCTATGCCCTCGATTGGTTTATGCTCGAGTTCAACGTTGCCGTAAACCCCCTCGACTTTGTCTTTGTTGGCGAACCTCCTCAACCCAGGTATTCCGCTCACGCAGGCGTCCGACCCAAGGGCCACGAGAATGCCGGATTTTTCCCTTATGCGCTTCAAAGCATCTATGTCGTGTTCAGAAGCAACTACCCCTTCTACGAAAGTGATGTCGTACGGCCCTTCTCCAGTCTTGCCCAAAAGGAGCCAGTAAGCTATATCGACCTTTCCAAGGAGATCCAAGGCCTTCGAGTTCTCGATCACGGCCAATTCGCATCCGCCGCAATCGCCAAATTCGAAGAACGCTATCCTTTTGCTCCTACCGCTCATCTTCAACGCCTCCTTACCGTAAGATCCAAAAAGTGGCTGGCACAGCTTATGCATGGATCGTACGCCCTTATGATCCTCTCAAGTTGGAAGACCATGTCCGACGATCCCAAGAACTTTTTGACGTTGCTTCTCAACGTATCTTCGATATGCTGGCAGTTAAAGGTGGTTGGCGTTATGATGTTGGCGTACTTCACAAAACCCTTGTCATCGAGGACGTAGTGGTGAATCAATGTGCCCCTCGTAGACTCAGTGACTCCAACTCCTTCACCGGACTTGATTTCAAACTTTGGCCTCTCTTCCTTGACGCCTTTTGAAGCCAACCCCTCCAGTATTTGGATCGAGTCGTCGTAGCAATGCAACACCTCGGCCGCTTTGGCAGGGATGTTGCCCATGGGATTGTCGAGAGCCGATTCAAAAGACGAGACGAGGCTCTTGGATTCGTCGGCCAAAAAATCTCTGTTAATCCTTATCCTGGCCCTGGCGCCGACGTAAAAGCTTCTACCGTTTATCCTGCACCTCTTGGATGTCGAATATGGCACGACGGTTTCAGCTATCTTCGCTTTATACTTTCCAGCCTCGAACTCCTCCTCCCCATTGAGGGATATCGTGCGCCCGGTCAAGGCGTATTCGGAACCGTTCTTGAGGCTGATGTGGTTCTTTTCCGGTGATTCGATCTCCGGAAGCTTGAGATCGCTGAAGAGATGGAAGGATTCAACAGCGTCTTCCCTGGTCTCTTTCAGAATCCTCAGGAGTTCCTCGATTTTCCTTATCGAGGGCGTGACGTTAAAACCGCCGACGACCGCGTCTATGAGCTGTATGGGTCTGCCGCACAGTACCTCCACCATCCTGTTGCCGCAACGCTTGAGGTTCAGAAGCCTTCTCACGTACTCCGTTTTACCCGAACCAAAAAGGTCGTCCGCACCTATGTAGTCCGGAAGGACGAGGAGGTAGAGGTGGAGCATGTGGCTCTGTATCAGCGAACCGTTTATGACGAGCTTCCTGAGCAGTTCAGTCTGCTCACTCGCCTTTACGCCCATAGCGTTTTCAAGCGCGACGATCGACGTTATCCTATGGTTAGCGTTGCATGTTCCGCAGATCCTTGTCACGATTTCAGGGACGTCGTCGTACCTTCTGCCCAACATGAACGCCTCAAAGAACCTGGAATCCTCGTTTATGTTGAACCTTACGTCCTTTACGCTTCCCTCCGAGACATCGACCTCGAGTTTGCAGTGCCCGACCACTCTTGAAATCTGTTTCGAGATATTGTTCATTTCTCAAGGCTCCTTGACAATTCATCGAAATACCGTGATCCGCCGCTGTATTTCCTCGCGGCCCAAAGTACATCCCCCACCTTGAAACCGTACCTTTCGATGATCTTGATGCCTTCCTCCACATGCTTTATCGGACCGCGGCATCCCTGGCAGCTGTACCCGTGGGTTATGCAGATCCCGTCGCACCCGAGCTGCGTAATGGGCCCGAGGCACAGAACCCCCCTGTTCAGGTAGCATGCCTGGGGACTGAGCTTGCATTCGTTGCATACGGGAAGGCCTTCGACCCAATATTCCTTCGAGAGCTTCATGAACTCGCACTGACCGCCCTTCATGTTGCACGATTGGCATTTCTGGGCGTGGTTTGCCAAGATCAGCTCGAGAACGGCCCTCCTGGCTTCCCTGATCCTTCGGCTTTCGGTCTTGACGACCATGCCCTCCGAAACTGGGTATGAACAGGACGGCACTAACCTCGCCACTTTCTCTACCTCGACCACGCATATCCTGCAAACGCTGCCCGGAGAAACTCCTTTGAGGTGGCACAAGGTCGGGATGCTTATTCCGAGCTTTTCCGCGGCCTCGAGTATTGTCGAATTTTCAGCAGCCTCCAACTCCTTCCCGTCGATCGTAACCTTCGTCATTTCTCACTTCACCTTCCTTTCGATCGGGCAGACGCCCGCCGGGCAAACCTTGTCCCTGACGTGGGCCACGTACTCATCCTCGAAGTACCTCAGCGTCGTGATAACCGGGTTCGGAGCCCCCTGGCCGAGGGCGCATAGGGAAGTATCCCTCATGGCCTCCGCGAGCTTCCTTAGCTTGTCCAGATCGCCCATCTCGCCTTTACCCTCGCTTATCCTCGTAAGTATGCTCAGCATCGCCTTCGTCCCCACCCTGCATGGAGCGCATTTGCCGCAAGATTCCGCGGAGGTGAAGGTCAGGAAATATTTCGCTATGTCCACCACGCAAACCTCGTCATCCAAAACTATGAGCCCGCCCGAGCCCATGATGGAACCGGCCGCTTGGAGGCTCTCGTAATCAAGCGGAAGGTCCAGAAACTTCTCCGGGAGGCACCCCCCCGGAGGGCCTCCAGTCTGGACGGCCTTGAACCTCCTTCCCTCGAAAACCCCTCCGCCCACGTCGAAGACAAGCTTTCTGATGGGAGTCCCTATGGGGACTTCGGCAGCCCCTGTCCTTCGAACCTTGCCCGCGATGCAGAAAACCTTCGTGCCCTTGCTCCTATCGGAACCTACCTCGGCAAACTTCTCCGGTCCCAGTTGGAATATGACCGGAACTTGGGCAAGCGTCTCCACGTTGTTTATGTTCGTTGGGTAATCCCAAAGCCCCTTCGTGGCTGGGAACGGCGGCCTCTGCCTTGGCATTGCCCTCCTGCCTTCTATCGCCGCTATCATGGCGGTTTCCTCCCCGCAAACAAACGCGCCCGCGCTCAATATCACTTGGACATCGAACGAGAACCCAGAACCGAGGATGTTGTCTCCCAAAAACCCGCGCTTCTTGGCCTCCTCGACTGCCTTCCTAAGCCTCGATGCCATGAGCGGCTTCTCCGCTCTCACGAAGAAGAACCCCTCGTGCGCGCCTATGGCGTATCCTGCCGTGATCAACCCCTCGACGACCCTGAACGGGTCGCTCTCGGCTTCCATCCTGTTCATGAAAGCGCCCGGATCACCCTCGTCCGCGTTGCATACCACGAACTTCCTGTCGGAAACCGCTTGGCGGCATATGAGCCACTTCAGGTACGTTGGGAAACCAGCACCTCCCCTTCCCCTAAGCCCAGAGGCCTTCACGACGTCTATGACTTCCTCCGGTTTCATGTTCAATACCTTCCTGAGCCCCGCGAATCCGCCAGCCGCAATGTAGTCGTCTATGGATTCGGGATCTATCTTGCCGCAATTGATCGTGACCCTCCTGACTTGGTGTTTGTTGAAATCGAGCTCGTCGAAAAGAGGCAGGTTCTGCTCTCCCTTCATGACCCCGATCCTTTCCCTTATGGCCACTGCTCCCTCAACCGAGCCTGAAATGTAGGATTCGAGAATCGAGGGCAAGCTCGCGGCATTCACGTTTCCATATACGGCCGATGGATACCCTGGCCTGGAGAGCTCGACCTGCGGCTCCAGGTAGCACGTTCCCGAGCATCCTACGGGGAGGAGCTTTGCCTTCACCCCCATCTTTTTGACGCATTCCTTCAAACCCTCGAAAACTTTGTCGGCGCCGGCCGCCAAGCCGCAAGTTCCCATGCCAATCCTCACGTTGATCTCTTCCGAATCGCTTACGATACCTTTATCCAACTTTACCACTTCGATCACGAATACTTCTGAAGGATCGCGTCAAGATCTTCAGGCTTGACCTTCCCATATATGTCGCCGTCGATCTTTAGGACGGGAGCCAAGCCGCACGCCCCCATGCACCTGACCTTCTGTAACGTGAACCTTCCATCCGGGCTTGTTTCCTCGTCCAACCCTACGCCGAGCCTCTCCCTCAACAAACCATGTATGGCCTGCGATCCCTTCACGTGGCACGCGGTTCCCATGCAAACGGAAATCAGGTGCCTTCC
Source organism: Candidatus Brockarchaeota archaeon (assembly GCA_017601265.1). Classification (GTDB taxonomy): domain Archaea; phylum Thermoproteota; class EX4484-205; order EX4484-205; family DTQO01; genus DTQO01. The sequence continues at coordinate 9,226 of JAFNJA010000037.1, read as the reverse complement.
CTGGGGCTTCAACCTGAATTGGTGGTAGAAAGTCGCGACTCCGTAGATGTCGCTGAGCGGGACTCCCATCCTCTCGGAAACTTCCAACATGCTCTCGAACGGTATGTGGTTGAACTTTGACTGTATCTCCTGAAGGACCAGTATCAACGAACTCCTGGATTCGCCATGCTTCGACACGATCTCGCTCGCTACGGACCTAAAGTCTTGGCTCATTCACATGCCCCTTAATCCATCAACAGCATCGCCAATGAGCTCGAGTTTTACAAAGGGATTGCGATCTCGAATGACGATCAGAAAACATCCCTGCCGAGAAGCTCCCAAACTTCCTTGGTTAGCCTCTCCCAGTTTGTCCTAACGAGCCTGTACAGCTTTGCGTTATATATCGCGGTCGCCGCTATGTTTGCCAGGGATAGCAAAAAGTCCATATCCGATCGATCGAACTGCAAAACCTTGTCCGAGTATACTCTGAGAGTCCCGATAACGGTTCCCATCCTAGTAAGAGGAACGCAAACAACGTAGGCTATGCCTTCCCTCTTTGCCTCCTCCGGATATTGCCACCTTCCGTCCTTGAACAAATCTATCGACATGGATTCGGCTTTCCTGATGACCTCCCTGTCTATGAGGCTCTTTTCAAGCTCCACGGGACCCTTGCTCAGGTACTCCTGGCTCAGCCCGTACGCGGCGGCAAGCTCCAACCTCTTTCCCGTCTCGTCCAAAAGCCTGATCGAGGCGGCTTTGACGTTCATCGCCTCAACCACGCTCCTAGCGATCACGTTGAAAACCTCCCTGGGCTCGAGGCTCGAGTTCATCGCTTTGGATATCTCCAAGAGCTTGTTCAGCGACGATTGCCCCCTGCTGCAACCCTCAAACAGCCTCGAGTTCTCTATTGCAGCGGCTCCAATTCTCGCGAGCGCCATCAGAAACAAAATCTCCTCCTGGTTGAAGTCATGTATTTCCGAGGTGTATACCCTCAAGGTTCCCAATGCTTTCTCCCAAGTCCTGAGGGGGACGCACAGGATCGATCTCAACCCCTCCTTCTCGGTTTCGGCTCTGTATTGGATCCTGTCGTCCTTGGCCGCGTCGGAGACTATCACGTGGTTTCCCTGCATGGCCTCCCTGTCTATGAGGCTCTTTTCAAGCTCC
>JAFNJA010000037.1:5997-8073 GCA_017601265.1 Candidatus Brockarchaeota archaeon | reverse complement strand
TACTCCTGGCTCAGCCCGTACGCGGCGGCAAGCTCCAACCTCTTTCCCGTCTCGTCCAAAAGCCTGATCGAGGCGGCTTTGACGTTCATCCCCTCGGCCGCGTTCCTAGCAAGGTCCAGAAGGACGTCCTGGAGTTTCAGTGAAGACGTCAAAGAAACCGAGGCTTCGTAGAACGCTTTGCAATACCTGCCAAGAGACAATTTTGCATTACTTCCGGCGGTAGCGTGGCAGTTTGAATCCCATATATAAGCTCTACCTGCAGAATTAGCGCGGGTGGCAGGGCTATTTTCGCGTGCGCTTGTTTCAAAAGTTGCGCGCGTCCGACCCCAGCATTATTTTCCAAACGGTCACGCGGTTCCGAGGACGCCTATTCTTCTGAAATTTCGGGCGCCAAAGGGATCTATCGACGGTCGGAAACTAGTTTTTTATCTCAAATAGGACGGCCTCCAAAGCTTCCGGCAACGCCCTTTCGACTTCTCGCGACAAACCGATCCTAGGCTTCTCGATCGAACCAGCTTCTATTCCTATCACCACTATCTCGACGGGCGCCTCAAGGCCAATTTCACGGGCCATTCTCAACGCATCCGCCAAAGGAAATTCGTGGAGGGATACCCCCATTCCCTTCCTAGCGGATTCGAGTTCACCAAGGTCGAGCTTGCGAACGGTCCCAGGTTTGGCCCCGGTCAAAGTGGCGTCAACGAATATCACCTTTCGCGCTCCTTTCATCATTTCAAGGATTCCAAGTCCAGGCGTCCCCGCATCGATAACTCGGACGTTCTCGGGCAGGCCTAGAGAACGAAGCCTCTCGGCTATGGCTGGCCCTACCCCGTCATCTGAAGCAAACAAGTTGCCGCAACATATCACCCTTATCTCTTTACCACCGTCCATGAGCCACGACAGCCTCTCAGCCCGTCTCTCGCGCATCTTTCCCGAGCTTCATGATCGCGTCCACGAAATCTCCAGGGCTCAATCCGGGAGTTTGGATCTTGCTCGCTTCGTAAAAATCGAAGATCCTCTTCTCGATGCCATCCCGCTCCAGGTCCGCTCCTGCGAGGGCCGATTCGAGTTCGGGCAACGCGTTCTCCGGCACCATGAAAAAATCTCCTGAGAGCATCACGTCCTTTATTTTTCCACCGACGAGTTCAGCCCTCACCCTCAGCAACTTCCCCGCCTTGTGGGTTGCTTCGACGATTCTTACGCCCTTTTTTCTGAGAGGTTCCCGTGCCTCAGTTCAGGCATTCTCAGCCACTCGCTTGAAAGGTGGCGCGGTTTCACCTGGCTTACCCAAGTTTCCACCTCTCGGCTGCTAGGCCCGGACCTTACCAGCTCGATCCCCAAGATTTTTTCGTAACCTTCCGCTAGAAGCGCCTTCACGAATTCGGGCGAAGGAACGCGGCCGAGCTCCCTGTTGATCGACGTAACCCACTCCTTCATGCTCTTCGCCATCTTGTCCCTGAATTTCTCCCCTGGTACCTTCAGGACGCGGCTCATGGAATCGTAGTCAAGGTCGAGGATAACGTTGCCCACCAGGATGGCAACGTCCTTTCCGAAAGACCCAGCGCCATTGCCGGAGATCTTCTTCCCGTTCACGACGACGTCGTTTACGGCTTTGTATTCGGCCGGCAAGCCAAGCTTTCTGTAGACAAAGACCGTAACGGAAAGGAATTTTTCAAACAATTCGGGAATGCCAACCGGAACGACCTCGCCGTCCCTCCTCGCCACGACCTGGTAAAATACCTGGTTCCCGTCAAGGTAGGTCGCGCCTCCGCCTTGCGACCTCCTAATAACCGCCAATTTGTTCTTCTCGCAGTAGTCGAGGTCCACCTCTTCTTCCAGCTCTTGGTGGAAACCTATGCAAACGTACGGGGCCGAGGGTTGGGCGAGTATTATGCTGTTCGGAGACCTCCCGCCGTCGACTTCGCTGGCGACAGCTTCGTAGAACGTTTGCGCCAACAAGGGCTCAGCCATCCCCAAGTCGATGAGGCGCCAAGCTTCCAAACGGGTCCCCGCCAACCGCGGCAGGATGCAACCTCGGGTAAATGGCTTTACGTCGGATTCGCATGGTTTCGAGCTACT
>JAFNJA010000037.1:0-5903 GCA_017601265.1 Candidatus Brockarchaeota archaeon | reverse complement strand
CTTCAGCTTGATCTCTTTGAGCTTCGTTCCGCAAACTATGCAATAGTTCTCCTTGGGGGTCCTGAACACGTAACATTTCGGGCAGAATTTCTCGATCCTGCGCCCTTCGGAATCCAGGACCTGCCCTTCACCGGCGTTTTTCGCGCCTTCGGAACTTCCAGGATTTTCCACATTTTCCGACAAAGGCGTCCCCTCCGCGCCTGCTGGCTAGTAAAGCAACTCCTGCTGCTTCAACTGCTCGTGCAGCTTGTTGACGGCCTCGAAAACCTGCCCTTCCTTCTTCGCGCCCGTGCAGACGAGCTTCCCGCTCGCAAACAACAATATCACGACCTTGGGTTCGTCCATCCTGTATATCAATCCCGGGAACTGTTCTAGCCGGCCGCCACGCTAGTTGGCGGCCACTGGCTCGTACATCGTGCGTCCCAGGATGTATGTAGACTTTTCCAAGTCGACCCTGCCGGGCAAAGCCGCGCTGGCTACTATGTTCTGGATGGTGATTTCAGGCTTTCCCTGGATCACTATGCCCCCTTTCTTCAGCTCGGAAACGACCTTGAAAACCGCTTTCTTCGCCTGATCCTCGCTCTTCGCGCCCGTGCAGACCATTTTTCCGCTGCTGAAGATCAACGTAGCCGTCCTCGGTTTCTTCAGCCGGAACACGAGGCCCGGGAACTGTTCTAGCCGGCCGCCACGCTAGTTGGCGGCCACTGGCTTGTATTCTACGTTGGGGAAGGTCTTCACGATGTCGTTCAAAGACATGCTTTGGCGCAGGATGGCCGAAGCTACCACGTTTTCTATGTTAACAATCGGCTTGTCCCTTTGCCTATCTATCAGTGGCATGGGGCACCCTTTAAATACTGCCTTTATAAGCTTTATAAACATTCGCGCCTTATAAAGGCGATTTCGGGCTCGTTTGAAGCGTTCGTCGAGAGAAGATTTCCAATTCTTCAGGGAGGAGATGCCGAGTTCGCGGAATCCCGATCAGTAGTAAAGCATCTCGTAGGCTTCGACGATCGGGCCCACGGCTTCCAGTTTCCTCCCCTCCCCGATCAAGCGAGCGCCTTTTTCGTACAGATCCCTCGCCCTCGCCTCCGCCACGGCTCCCTTTCCGTGGGGAGCTGCGAGGAGCTGGCGCACCAGGAGGGCCATCTCGTCGACGTACTCGTATCCCATGAAAGGAAGCGCTTGGTGGTAGGCGATTCGTTCAGCTAAATCCCGAAACGGGTTCCGGCCGGAATCGGCCAGTTCGGCAAGTTTCCGGCCGGACGCTCGTGCCTGCCCTACCGCCGCTTCCAGGTTGAACCTTGAGACCGGGAGCGGGTCGATTCCCCGGATGGATTTGCAAAAGAACCAGTAATATATGGTCTTGAGGGCGGATGTCAGCCCCTTTCCGGTCCCGCCGGCAACCGATATTCCCAACCCTGGAATGCCCGAGACGTCGGGCAGTTTTACGGTGTCCATGAAATCCTTGGCGAGGCCGCTAACGTCCAAGTAATAGACGGGCGCGCAGAGCACGAGGCCGTCCATCCCCTCGAACGCTTCGCTCAACTCCTTTGGTTTACCCACGTTCCCGTCAGACCACTGCGGAACGACGTAATCGGAAAGGTGGATCAAGGCCGCCTCGGCGTTCGCGGCTCTTGCGCCTTCTAGCGCCGAGTTCACGAGCCTGCTGCTCAGCCCGTCCCTGTGAAGGCTGGCAACAACGCCCACGATCTTTGCCATGGCCTTGCCGAAGGCGTCGGCGAGTCGAGTTAAGGTTTTCCTCGACCGAAGCCTTGCACAACGGTGCCAAGCGCCACTGTTCCGGGTCTTGTTCATTCAGAAAGTTTTATGTGCTGACGCTGGCGAGACCGGCAAAGGGCAACATGAACAGGAAAGTCTTGCTTTTGACGCATTCCGCGGGTTTCGTCCACGATTACCTCCCAACCGCCCAGGAAACGATCAAAGAGATCGGGAGAACGTCCGGGAAGTTCGAGGTCGCCGCTTTTGGCGACTGCGCGAAGGTAGACTGGAGCTCGTTGAAGAAGGAGTTCGGCGCCGTCATTTTCGCCACCACGGGCGAGTTGCCCATGTCCGAAGGTGAAAAGCAGAGCCTCATAGATTCGATAGCATCCGGCGTCGGCTTCGTCGGGATCCACAACGCCACCGACACTTTCTACAAGTTCCCGAAGTACGGCGAGATGATCGGCGGCTACTTCAGCGGCCACCCTTGGACCCAGGAGATCACGGTCAAGGTCGAGGACAAAAACCATCCGGCGACTGAGCACCTGAGCGATCGCTTCAGGGTGAAGGAGGAAGTCTACACCTTCAAGGACTGGTCGCGCTCAAGGACCCGCGTGCTCGCCAGCTTAGACAACGCCTCCGTCGACCTGAGCAAGGGCAACAGGCCAGACAACGACTACGCCCTCTGCTGGTGCCACGCCTACGGCAAAGGCAGGGTTTTCTACACCGGTTTCGGGCACTTTCCGGACCTTTGGGGCGAAGAATGGTTCAGAAAACACCTGCTCGGCGGAATACTCTGGGTCATGAACCTAAGGTGAACGGGCGGGGGGCAAAGCGGTGCCCGGCAAGCTGGCGATCGAAGGCGGCAAGCCTGTAAGGACCAAGCCATTTCCGCCGAGGGTACAGATGGGTCCTGAAGAGGAAAGGGCCGTGGTCGAGGTCGTAAGGAGCAACGCACTGTGCAGGCTGAACGGGACGAAGGTGAAGGAACTGGAGAAGAAGTTTCCGGAGCACATGGGCTCGAAGCACGGGATCGCCTCGACCTCGGGAACCTCGGCCATACACGTAGCTTTGGGAGCTGCCAGGCTCAACCCCGGTGGCGAGGTGATAACGACCCCGATAACGGACACTGGAACCGTAATCCCGATCTTGATGCAGAACCTGATTCCAGTGTTCGCGGACGTGGACCCGCTTACCTGCAACACGACGGCTGAGACGATCGAAGAGGCGATGACTGACAAGACCGTCGCCATAATCCCCGTGCACCTTTGGGGGCAACCGTGCGACATGGACCCGATACTCGAGCTGGCCGAGCGCAACGGCCTTTGGGTTTTCGAAGACTGCGCTCAGGCCCACGACGCGCAGTACAAGGGGAAAAAGGTCGGGACGATGGGGGACATGGGTTGCTTCAGTTTCCAGCAATCGAAGCACATGACGACCGGAGATGGCGGCATGACCATAACGGACGACGACGAACTTGCAGCTGCGGCTGCCGCTTTCGCGCTGAAGGGGAACTACTTCGACGTTTTCGTCGGAATGAACTACAGGATGACAGAGCTCCAGGGAGCCGTCGCTCTTGAGCAGCTCAAGAAGCTTGAGGGCGTAGTCGAGAAAAGGAGGAGGAACGCCGAGAGGTTGTCTGGGCGGATATCGGATCTGGAAGGCGCGCGACCGCCGCATGTGATCGAAGGAGCCAAGCACGTCTACTGGCTCTATCCGCTGTTCCTGAAGCCGGAGAATTTGAAGGTGGATCCAAAGCGCTTCGCGGAAGCCCTCCAGGCCGAAGGGGCGCCTTTCGTTTGGCCAAAGTCGTCCGAGGAACTGGTCTACGCAAAGCCAGCCTTGACCCAGAAGAGGGTCTTTGGGGACTCCGGATGCCCCTGGGCCTGCCGCTTTTACGGAAGGGAAAGGTGGTACGGCCCCGGGCTCTGCAAAACGGCGGAGGCGACTTTGCCCAACGTCCTAACGCTCGCCATGCATGAGTGCTTTACGCACGACGACATCGACGACATCGCGGAGGCGATAGTGAAAGTCGAAGCGAACTACAGAAAATAATGCATGTCGCCAGTCCTAGCCAAGGGACGCATCCCAGAAGCACGCATCCATGAACGAGTTCCGGAAGAACGTCATCGGGGCAGCCATGGCCCACGCTTCAAACCACGTTTTCCAGCTGACGCTGCCCGCCATCCTGCCCCTCGTCATGGCGGAATTCAACCTGAGCCACTACTCCGCGGGACTTTTGCTCTCGTCGTTCAGCTTCCCTTACGCGTTCCTCCAACCGTCCTTTGGATGGGCGTCGGACAAGTTCGGTAGGAAAAAACTGATCGTGATCGGCTTGTTGGCATCAAGCTTTGCGATGCTTCTAACCGGGCTTTCGAAGGACCCGCTCCATATTTTCGCCTTCCAGTTCGTTGCCGGCGCATCCAGCGCCGCCTACCATCCTGCCGGAATCCCGCTCATCTCCGAGTCATCCGAGGAGAAAAGGCGCGGAGGGGCGCTGGGGGTCCACCAGATGGCCGGAGCCGTCGGATCGTTCCTTCCCCCGATCATAGCGAGCGTCGTGGCCGGACACTTAGGGTGGAGGGGCGTTTCCATCTTCGCCTCGTCCGCGGGATTCTGCGTAACGGGCCTATCGTCCCTCATCCTCGTCGAGCGCGGCAGTAACGGCGGGGAATTTCCGAGGGCGGCGTTCCTCGAGGTCCTCAAAAGAAAGCCCATCCTTTTCTTCCTGGGAGCGTCGTTGGTCGCTTTAACCGCTTACAGGGGAGTAACGGCTTTCGCCTCCGCATACGTCGTGGAGGCGAAAGGGGCGTCCGTTGAAGAGGCTTCGATTTACTACGCCATACTTCAAATTTCCGGCATGCTTGGCGGACCTGTAGGAGGCTTGGCGTCAGACAAGTTTGGGAGGCGGAATGCGCTGATGGCTTTCGTTACGTTGGAATCGGTCCCCATGTTCTTCCTTCCGCACGCGGGCAAAACGGCGCTAGCCGCCGATTTCGCCATCGTCGGCTTTTCCAGTTTCGCCGTCCTGGCCGTACAAGACGCCTACCTTTCGGACCTCGCGCCCAAGGAGGTCCTCGGGTCTTCTTACGGGCTTCTTCTTGCCTCGAGCTTCATTCCCGCTGCCGCCGTTCCTCCGGCAATGGGGGCGATGATAGACAGGGCGGGCTACGAGAACTCTTTTGTCGCCGCTGCCATGCTAACCCTTGTGGGCGTGCCCTTGTTTTTCCTCGTCCAGAAATCGAAAGGGTGAAGCCTTCAATGGCGGCCTGCCCGTGCGAAAGGTTCATAACGACGCCCCGCGCGCCCCAAGACGTGATTAAAATTGGACCTCAAAGGAAGCAAGACCGAGAAAAACTTACTCGCAGCCTTCGCGGGCGAATCCCAAGCTAGGAACAGGTACACGTATTTCGCCAGCGAAGCGAGGAAATCGGGCTACGAGCAGATATCGGCCATCTTTTTAGAAACCGCTGACAACGAGAAGGAGCACGCGAAGGTCTTCTTCTCCTTCCTGAAAGGAGGGGACGTCGAGGTATCCGCGAAGTACCCGGCGGGGAAGATCGGGACGCTTGCGGAGAACCTGAGGGCGGCGGCGGAAGGGGAGAGGCTGGAGTGGGGAACGCTGTATCCCGAATTCATGAGGACGGCGGAAGAGGAAGGATTCGGCGAAGTTGCTGAGGCCTTCAAAAGGATAGGCGAAGTCGAAAGCTACCACGAAAGGAGGTACCTAAAGCTCCTGCAAAGCCTGGAGAGAAACGAGGTGTTCGAAAAGCCGGCCCCCGTGAAGTGGAAATGCAGGAACTGCGGTTACGTTTTCGAAGGAAAGAGCGCCCCTAGCGTCTGCCCCGCGTGCAAGCATCCCAGGGCTTTCTACGAGCTCTGGGTGGAAAACTACTGAGGCAAGGCCCTCGAGGGCTTAGAAGGGTTCCGCGGATGGATATGTCGAAGTTCAAGAACCTGCCCGTCGTGGATTGCCACGTGCACTTTTGGAACTACGCGGACGAGGGGAACATGGTGAAGATCAAGGACGCTTGCAGGTTTTCGCGCGTGAACGTACTGTCAACTTACGACCGGATCAAGGTTAACGAAAATCCAGAAGGCATCTACTTGAAAGCCAAACACCCGGACGCTTTTTACGTTTTCGGCGGCCTCGATTACTCCTCGATTTTCTCGGGGGGAAAGAG
>JAFNJA010000036.1:2006-15692 GCA_017601265.1 Candidatus Brockarchaeota archaeon | reverse complement strand
CGACGTCGGCCGCCCTCGATATGGCCCTCCCCCTCGCTTTCAGGCTTACTTCCGTCGCGCCCCGGTCGAGCTGCCGCAGCGTGGCGACGGCGTAAACGAGGGCCGACTTGTTGCCCACGAATACCACGTTGGAAACGGGCTCTTTTGGGGGCTGCTCCGCTTCGGCGGACGTCCTGGCCACCTTGCCTGGAATCCAAGATCCCCTCGGTTAAAAGCCTTTGCAGCGAGTTCGAGGCGTTTCGGGGTTCACTTTCCGCGCTTGCCGACGACCCAAGCCCTCGACATGCTCCTCTTCTCCGCTTCGACGATCAATGCTACCAGGTCTCGGCCGGCCTCGTCCTTCTCGGCCAGTATCTTCTCCGCCATCCTGACGGTTATGCCCCTGCCAGCCAGGGCCATCGCGGCCTCCTGGCCGTACTTCGAAAGGAGCGCGCAGCTCCTGGCGGCTTTGTTCATCATCGCCCGCGATCGCCTCAAACCCGGCCTGTACCTTACGGTCCGCGCGTCATCCTCGGAAGGCAAAATCCCTATCGAGTTTGACCCGCATTCCAAGCACCTTAACGGCTTTTGGACGTCTTTCACCCGCGAACGTGTCACGTATTTCCTGCAGCTCGTGCAGAACAGGACGAGCTCCTCGTTGAGGAGCCTCGCCTTGGCGAAGTTCAATATCGTTTTTTGGGCTTTCTCGGGAGAGATCAGGTCGATCTTCCTACCCACTTCGAGAAGGGCTGGACGCGCGAGGGGCGTAGGTTCGGTCCTTTCGCCGACGACCTCCACGCGGATGCTGCCCGAAGAGATCATTTCCAGAACTTCCTCGGTCTTGGCCACGTCGTAGTCGACGTGGACCAGTTCCTTGACGGCTTCTTCGTGCACGATCGTCCCTTCCAGCGCTTTTGCGGCTTGGGCGATCGAAGCGGAGGAAAGATCTGCGTCCTTCGCTATCACGCCGAACCTCTTGGCGACGTGCAGGAGGCGCCGCCTGAAAAGGCCGAGGTTGGCCACCCCCGCCCTGAGGATCGGCTCCACCTTGGCGCCCGCAAGCTTCGTCAGGTAGCTGGCGGCGGCTTCAGCCGGCATGCTGCACTTCGCCACTATCCTGTACGGATCGTGGTCGACCTGTATCGTCGCGCCTAGTTCGCCGGACATCAGCGATCCTATCAGGCGCGCCAGCGTCCTGTTCACCTTGTCTCCGAAGCAGCACTGGAATACCACGAACTCGCCCCAAGATTCCACCGTGACCAGCCTGTCGCTCGGCACGGGGAGGCCCGCCGCCACGGTTTCGTGCAGCTCCGACAACGCGATCTCGAGGGCTTCGGGGGAAACGCCCAACCTCTCGCCCAAAATCGCAGATGTTTCCTTCAAGCTCCTTCCTTCTTTCAGGAGGGAAGAGGCGGAAAGCCTGAGCCCCCCAACCTGCTGCGCAACCTCGAACGGAACGGGTATCTCCTCCCCCACCCAGAAAGGGACGGCGCCTATCGCGTCCTCCGCGGGCTTGACGAAAACCTTTCCCTCGTAGACCTGCGTGAGCGTCCAGACCCGGCCCGCCATCACGAACTTGATGCCGGCAACCCCTTTCTCAGCCACGAACTCCTCGTCCAAAGTCCCCACGATCTCGGAGGTCGCCTCGTTCACGACGGCGTACTGCTTTACTTCCGGTATGGTGGACAGGTTGCTGAAGTAGTATTCGTATAGGTGCCTCACTCCCCTGGGGCGCGTGAACGTCCTCGACGCCCTCTGGTCGTTGACCACGGGAGGGACCAGCTTCGAGGAGAGGAATTCGAGGACTCCCTCGAACTCCTCTTCCTCAAGGTCGGCGTACGCGGCCGATCTTCGCAGGACCTCGAGGGCTTCCTCGTAAGCCCACCTCCCCCTCTCCAAGAGCAGGCCGGCGAGCTGGTGTGCTAGGACGTCGTAAGGCTTCGGCGGGGGCTGGACGGGCTCGAGCATCCCCGAGAGCGCCCTCGACCTTATTACCGCCGATTCCAAGAAATCGTCCGAATCGATCGCCACGACCACGCCCTCAGCGGTCCAACCTATCTTGTGGCCGCTCCTTCCCACCCTCTGCACGAGCCGCACCGCCTCCCTGGGCGAACCGTACTGGACGACGAGGTCCACGAGGCCGACGTCTATGCCTAATTCGAGGCTCGAGGTGCATATGACCCCCCTCAGCCCGCCGCTCTTGAGGCCCGACTCCGCCGCCACGCGGGTTTCCTTGCCGAGCGAGCCGTGGTGGACCTTGACTGGAGTGTCGAGTCCGAGCACCAAGAACTTGTTTCCCAGGGTTTCGGCCGTCGCCCTCGTGTTCGTGAAGAGGAGCACGGCCTTGTGCCCAGCCATCAGTTCCACGATCTTGCGCACGCGGGCGGCCACCTCAGGGTGGGCGGCGATCTTCTCCGCCAGCAAAGCGTCCTCGCCCGAAGGTTTGGGAAAATCGACCGAGATCTTCATCTCGCGGGGAACGGGCACCTCAACGACCGAAAAGCTCCTGCCCTCTCCGACCATGTACCTTGCCAACTCCTCGGGCTTTCCAACCGTGGCGGAGAGCCCGACTATCTGGACCTCGCCAGAGGCCAGCAACCTCAGCCTTTCCAAACCGACGCTCAGCTGGCTCCCCCTCTTGTCCGACGCCAACTCGTGGATCTCGTCGATCACGACCCATTTCACGGACCTCAGGGCCTGCCTGAGCAACCTTCCCGTCAAGATTATTTGGAGGGTTTCGGGAGTCGTGACTACTAGGTCCGGGGGGGACGCGGCTTGGGCCGAGCGCTCCCTCCGGTCCGTGTCGCCGTGCCTGACGGCGACCTTGATGTCGAGCTTCGAACCCCACCACGAAAGCCTGTCCAAAAGGTCCCTGTTCAGGGAGCGGAGCGGCGTTATGTAGACGACCTTGATCCCCGGCCTGGAAGCCGATTTCTCCTCGAGCAGCCTGCTGAATATTGGGAGCAGGGCAGCCTCGGTCTTTCCCGTGCCCGTCGGGGCCACGAGCAGGACGTTCGAGCCCTTCAACACCTCGGGGATCGCGCTCTTCTGCGGATCGGTCAGGGGGACGAGCCCGGCCTCCGCTAGGGCGGCCCTGACCGGCCCCACGAGCATTCCCCGAACCTCGGCCTCGTCCAAGCGGACTCGGCCAAGGATAAGCGCGCCTGTTTTTAAGCAGTGCCGGCAACTTGGCGGCGCCTGGACTTCCCGGAATCGGGGCGCGGGCACCACTCTAGAACGCTTGATTCGGCCCTTTTATTTCGGCGCAGCCGCGGGGCCCCGCCCTTGGAGAAGCGTTCCTTGATTTGAATTTTCCATAACGCGCGGCATATTATCCACCCCGTTGCTTTCCACGACGCGAAGATGATCGCGGCGATCAGGCTGAGGGGCAAGGGCAAAGGCGCCGAGGGAAACGGGGCGTTGAAATTGGCCGACCTTCTCGATGACGCCGTGCTCGTGAGGGCGCGGACTCTCGCGAAGATCATGGAAGCTGCCAGCAAGGCGGCAGGAGCCGGAAGCCTCGAATTTTGGCACGAGCTGGGAGAGGAAGCCGGGGAGGGCATGGCTTCGCTGCTCATCGCCAAGATGAAAACCAAGAGGGCGAGGATAGTAAAATTCCTCCTCGGCGAAGCCCGATCGGCGGGTTGGGGCAAAATAACGTATTGCGGCAGGAGGTTCGGCGGAATCGATGGCACTTTGAGGATCGAGGACTCCCCGCTCCTGCGAATCGACCCAACCGGCGGAGCGTGCCAACTTTACAGGGGCTACGTGGAGGGCTTCTTGAAAAAGATCCGGGGCTCGGGCGCGGTCAGTTGCTCCGAGAGCTCGTGCGTGAGGAAAGGGAGCCCGTTCTGCGAGCTGGTGATCGAGAAAGGGAGGGAGAGCTGGCTGAGGTCGGTGATCACGTGACCCCGAAGCCCTACCTGCCCGACCTGACCTTCTCGAGGATCTTCTCGTACACCCTTCTGGCCGGATCTTTCGACTTGCGCAGGAGCCTCTCGACGATCAGTTCGGGGGTGCTCCTCGCCAGGTAGTTGATCTTGGGCGACCTGTCGACTACCAGGTTGTAGTTCGCGTCCAACCCCCTAGCTTCGATTCCGTCCACCCTCAAAGGCACAGAGACGCTTGCCAGAAGTTGCTGCGCGAGGTGGGTTACGACTACGACCAAGCTTTTCTCTTGCTCGGCAAACATCTCGATCACGGACGCCAGGACCTTCGCCGCCGCTCCGGGCTCGGTCGCCGCTTCGAACTCGTCCACGAGGACGAGTTTCGATCTTCCCGTCGAAGCCACTTCGACGAGGGCCCTCAAAGCCGACTCGAAAGCTCCGGCGTCCTTGATGCCCGCCGGCCTCGAGAAGAAGAATATCTGGTCGAACGGGTAAACGCCCGCTTCGGCAGCCTGCACCGGAAGCCCGGATTGGGCCAGCATGGCTACTTGCGCCACGGTAGACAGGAGCATCGTCTTCCCCCCGCTGTTCGCGCCGGTAAGGAGGACGACCCTTTCGCCCGCCCCGCCCACGAGCTTGGAGCCTGAGCCGATGCCGTAGGTGACTGCCTGGATGGAAGAGGCGGATCCGGAAGACGAAAGGCGGGTGTTCGCCGCGTCCTTGAACCAAACCCCCGCCTCAGGCTCTATCTTCGGGATCGCGAACCCCTTGCTTGACCCTACCTTGCCTATGGCGAGTAGGGCGTCAAGCTCGAAGGCGGACGAGACGGCTTCCCTGAATGCGCCTACAAGCGGAGCGAGCTTCTTCGCGGCGTCGGAGAGGATCTTGAACCTCAACCAAGTCAGCTTCTTGGAGAGGTTCATCCTCAGCCTGTCGGCGGCCTCCTCCGAGACCTCTATAGGCAGGGAGACGGAATCGGGGAAGATTCCTTCCAGCCACTCGGCCTCCGCCGCGTCCAAAGAAAGGCGCTCCTTCAGCGAGCGCTCGGCTTGGCGGACCATGCCCCTTATCCTTTCTAGCACCTCTCCAGGTATCACCGCCATCAGCCTTTCCGGAGAGACGCTTTTGGCGGAAGCTTCCCTCAGGAGCTCGGCGATGGTCTCGCCGCTTACCCTCGCCTCGTACGTGCTCAGGTACCGCTCCACTTCCGCGTTGACCTCGGTTTCGGATTCCCGGATGGCGTTCCCCACCTTGCCCAAGGCCCTCTCGATCCTCGCAGCTTCCTTTCCTCGCTCGCTGCCCGGGTCGGTTCCAAGCTCATTCAAGGCTTCGAGGATTCGCCCCAGAGCGTCGGCGTCGATCCTGGACCTGATCCTGTTGACCGCCGGGACGTCCGGAAACTTGCCCAGGCACTTCGCAAGCGCGTCCAAAGCCAGGACGGTCTTGGCGTTTTGAGTGAAGACCTGGGTGACGAGTTCGGGCACGAGCTCGTTCAGGGAAGGGGCACCGTGGAACACTTCCACGAACTCTGCCTCGGCTTCGAGGTCGTAGATGCTGCGCTTCAGCACGAGCACGACGTGCTCCTCGGACTCGAGGTGGTCGCGGAGCGATTCCCCGCCCTCCAGCAGCTCGAGGCGGCAAAAGCCGTCGACGCCCATCTCCTTCAACCGGCCGTAATCGTCTTCGGACTCGACTATGACCGTCCTGTCAACCCTCGGCTTTATCGACCTTGGCACCGGGTGTACCGAGGCGAGGGCCTCGTCCGCTTCGGACAGGACAGGCTCGCCCAACCCCTTGACGAGCTGAACGGCCTGCCTGGACAGCTCGATCCTGTCCAGGATCGCGTCGAGCTTCGCGCAAGGCAGGGGGTAAAAGAGGTCGAACCTTTCGCGCGACAACGGGTTGGAGACTTTCGACTTGAAGGTTTCCAGCGCCTCCGAGTAGAGCGCCTTGGCTTCCTGCGTCCTCAAGACGTCGTCAGGAGAAACGCCGAGCTTTTGGGAGTAGAACGCGAGCACTATGTTGAGAGCCGGTCGAGTGCCGATTCCGCTCGATGCCAAGGAGTGGTAGTCGAGGTTCTCGACGGCCTCGAGGGCTTCTTCCTCGGAGCCGAAGTATTCGACGAGCTTGGCGGCGGTCTTCGTCCCGACTCCGGGAATCGAGTTCAACTTGCCCAAGGACATCGAGCCGTCCCGCGGAAACGAATGCCGCCTAAAGCCCCGTTCCTGCCGATGGCGAACGCGGAGCGGGCGGTTCGGCGTCGCCGGCTGCCTCGCCCGGGGTTTCCGGTTTCCCCTCGTCCTACCGCTGCGCAGGCATTCAGGCCCCTATCGCGCCTAGCGCGCGGCTCAGGGGAGCTATAAATTCTTCCTCGCGAAGCTTTCAAATCCGTTCCTGGAGGCTCAGGAGGGCACAGGAAGCCATTTTAATTCGTCCGCGCAACCGCCCACGGGCATCCGAATGGTAAGGGTGAAGGTAAATTCGCTTGCGAGCACGGAGGTTGACGGCGAAACCGGGATCAGGGTGGACCTCGTCTCCACCACCCCGAGGGTCATATCGGCGCCGGGCGCTTCCCAAGACGACCTTTCCGTGGCCCAAAACGTGGTGCAGGGGCTGGTAACCGGTTTGCAGCAGGTTGGCCTTATGCCAAAACCTGGCCAGCCCAGGATGATCCTGTTTTTGACCAGCAAGGAGTACTCGAGCCTCGGCCAGCCTCAGATAAACGACATCATCGATCTCGTCTTCGAGGATTCGAAGATAACGTTCAAGAAGGTTTCCGGCACGTCCTCTTGAGCTCACTCGATCGTGATGGTCCTGGGGCTCGTGCTCTCTTCGTAGCTCGCGCTTTCCTCCCGGGCGCCCGACTTTGAGAGTATCATGATCGCTTCCTGGACGCTCTCGAGTTCGTTCAGGGTTTCCTCGAGTCCGAGCTTCAGGGCTTCGGCGACTTTGTTGTACCTGTCCTCCTTGATCTCGCCCGAAACGAACCTGACCTCGGTCGAGGTCAGGCACTTCTCAAGCAGCCCTGCTTGATCCTTGAGCTCGCTGAGCTTCGAAGCCAGCCGGTTCATCATCTCGTTCTTCCTCGCTTCCGCGCTCTTCACCGCTTGCTCGAAGTCCTTCCTCAGGAAATCGAGGGTCGCTTGCGAGACCTTACCCTGCTTGCCCAGCTCGTTTAACGCCTTCAACCTCTTGGCCGAGACGTTGATCTGCTTCACGACGTCCTCGAAATCCACTTCCCACGCGAACAAAGTTGGCTCTTTCAAGCGTTATGGAAGGAGGTATATTTAACAGTAATGGAGGTTTGATACGGGGAAGCAATGGAAAAGCCCCTGGATTTGGCAGTAAAGCGTCATAATCCAGGCCTCTCGCCATGCGGATTTGAAACCTTCCTGTGCGGGCTCCAAGCGCCATCGCCAGCACGCTGGCCG
Source organism: Candidatus Brockarchaeota archaeon (assembly GCA_017601265.1). GTDB lineage: Archaea > Thermoproteota > EX4484-205 > EX4484-205 > DTQO01 > DTQO01. The sequence goes on along the minus strand of JAFNJA010000036.1, from coordinate 8,395 downwards.
GGCCGGCCTGCCGCGCCGTGAGCGGGTGGTTGAGCTCCGCCGCGCCCTCCCGATCACCGGATGCCGATCCTGGCGTTGGCTTGGCGCCTCCAATGCAGCCTTTCGACCCCTCCTGCCTAGGATGAAGCGCCATTCCCTAGATCGAAGGCCGCGTTTGGGCCATTCCCGCGGCCTTGCGCTCTTCGCGGGTCAGGTCGTACACGCTCTTCAGCAAAGTTATGTCCGCGGCCGTGTGCTCGACCTTCCTCATGTTGAACATCCTCCTCTGCGCCTCGATTACCGACTCGAAGACCGCTTCGGTCGGCTTGCCGCCCGAGGTTTTGTCGTAAACCGTGAAGCTTGGCACGTCTTCGGTAACCACTCCGTGCAGCCTGGACGCCGTGCCTATTTTCTTTCCCGCCGCTATGACCGTGGCTGCGGAGGCCCTGACGTAGTCGCCGAAGAAGGCGCCCACCTTAACCTCGCCAGTGTCCACCTTTTGCCCCCCGGCGTTGACCTCCACAGTCCCGTAACCGTCCTTGGATTCCGAAACGGCGGTCATGGCGCCCAGGTCGACCCACTCGCCGACGTACGAGTGACCCACGAAACACGAGCGCACTTCCGAGTAGCCGTGGATTACGCTGCTCTCCACGCATCCTCCGACCGTGCAGCGGTTCCCGACGCTCGAACCCCCGTGGATGCAGGTAAAGGGCAGGATCCGCGTGCCCGAACCGACGTACGAGGGTCCTTGGATCAAAGAGTTCGATTGCACGGTCGAGCCTGGGCCTATGTGGACGGGCCCGTTCCTTGTGTCTATGACGACGCCCGGTTCGATGACCGACCCGGAGCAGATCGAAAGGTCCCTCCTCCTTCCAAGGACGGCCGCCCTGGAGTGCACCTTCCCCGCTCTCGACTTCTGCATCGAGGCCAAATCTGACTTCAAAACCTCGGCGTTCAACTTGGCGATCTCCCACGGGTACGTGAGGAGCTGGGCGTCCCTAACCTCCGCCTTGCTGGTCGCGGCCCTCTCGAGTTGGGAGAGGTCGAGGCTGGTGAAGGGTTTGGAGAGCTTCGCGGCGAACTCCCTCGCCCTCTCGGGGCCGAAGCACGCGTATACGAGCCGGCCTTCTTTCACGCCAACCTGACCCTCAGGGACCTTGGGCAGCGCGCCGGCCAAGCGCTTCGTCAGGATGAGGAGGCCGTTCAGGAAGAGGGTGGCGTTGGATATCATCTCCGGCCTGTTTACGTGGACCTTTTCCTTCGACTCTAGGTACGCTGCCAAATGGTTCCTGGCGAAGAGGAGCGGTTCAGATCCGCGGAAAAGGTTCGAGATCCTGGACCTTAACGTCGCGGCGCCGCACACCAGGTCGAAAGCCGGGCGGGTGTGGGTCAGGGGCAGGAAATTCTCGCACGCGTAATCTTCGAAGATCGCGACTTGCAATTCGCGCATTATGCATCTGGTCGTGTGGTGGACTGAAGAGAAGCGTTAAAAACTTTATCGGAAGGGTGCCCTCTCGGTAGCTTTCCGCGCGGCTCGCGAGCGGCAGCCGGTAAAGCGGAAGTTCCGAAGGCCAAAAACCTCAAAAGGGAGCTAGGTAAGCTCGCTTCGTTCCGGGATGGGAAACTCCAAGTTCGTCTTCGTCACGGGCGGCGTGCTGAGTTCCGTCGGCAAGGGCTCCGTGACCGCCTCGATTGGGAAGATACTGCAAGCGAGGGGGTATGAGGTCACGGCGACGAAGATCGACCCGTACTTGAACTTCGACAGCGGGACGATGAACCCGTACATGCACGGGGAGGTCTTCGTGACCGAGGACGGGGGAGAGACGGACCTCGACATCGGCAGCTACGAGAGGATGCTCGACAGGAACGTCTCCAAAGGCCACAGCATAACGACCGGGCAGATCTACTGGAAGGTGATCGAGATGGAGAGGAAGGGGGAATTTTTGGGAAAATGCGTCCAGATAATCCCCCACGTCACGGACGAGATCAAGAGGAGGATCGTGGAGGCCGCTGAGAACGGCAAGGTCGACGTTTCGTTGGTCGAAGTGGGCGGGACCGTTGGCGACATAGAAGGGGCTCCTTTCCTCGAGGCGGCGAGGCAGTTGAGCCTGCAGCTGCCGGCCAGAGACACGACTTTCGTTCACGTCGCCCTCGTGCCGGTCCTCGACTCGACCGGAGAGGCGAAGAGCAAGCCGTTGCAGCACAGCGTGCAGGAGCTGAGGAGGATCGGGATACAGCCCGACATAGTGATCGCAAGGACGAGGAACGTCCTCCCGGGCGAGCTGAGGGCGAAGATCGCCCTGTTCGCGAGCGTCCCGGAAGATTCCGTCTTCTCCTCCCCGAACCTCCCTTCGATCTACCTCTTACCCGAGAGCCTCGACAAGCAGGGCTTGGGATCGAAGGTTTGCGAGAAGCTTGGCCTCGAGGACCGCAAGCCCGATTGGCGGCCTTGGAGGAGGGTGGTGAAGCCCTTGATGGAACCCAGGTACCGGGTCAGGATCTCGCTTGTCGGGAAGTACGCGGGGCTGGCCGACAGCTACATGAGCGTCCTGGAGGCCTTGAGGCACGCCGGAGGAGTTTGCAACGCCGGCGTAGACGTCGAACTGGTCGAGGCCGAGGAGCTGGAGGAGTCCGGGGCGTCCGAGCGCCTGCGCGCTTCCGACGGCATCATCGTCCCAGGCGGCTTCGGGACGAGGGGCGCGGAGGGTAAGGTAAAGGCGATAGAGTACGCGAGGAAGCGCGACGTGCCGTTTTTAGGAGTCTGCTTCGGTTTTCAGCTCTCTGTCGTTGAGTTCGCGAGGAACGTAGCGCTCATGGGGTCGGCAAACTCCACGGAGGTGGATCCGCGCACGCCTTACCCGGTGATCGACCTCATGGCGGAACAGAAGGGGATAGGGTCTCTCGGGGCCACCATGAGGCTCGGCGCGTCCCCGGTGGTCGTGGAGAAGGGCACGCTCGCCTACAAGCTTTACGGGAGGGAGGAGATATACGAGAGGCACAGGCACAGGTACGAGGTCAACCCCTCCCTTAAGGGGAGGCTCGTCGAGCGCGGGCTGAGGTTCTCGGGTTACGACAGGGACGGGAAGAGGATGGAGATCTTAGAGCTTCCCGGGAAGTTCTTCTTTTTCGCGACCCAGTACCATCCGGAGTTCAAGAGCAGGCCGGGCAGGCCGGACCCTGCCTACTACGGCTTCGTGAAGGCCGCGCTTTCGAAGAAGCTTGGCATGAAGGCGCTGAAGGTTTCAAGGGGTTTCAGCTACGCCGCTTCTTCGGCGGCTTGAGAGATGATTCGACAGCCCTGACCTTGGCGACCCAGCCGGCGAAGCCCTCGAAATCCGGATACTCCAAGTAGAGCTTCTTCACGGCCTTCATGACGCGCGCCGTCCTCCTTAACCTGACCAAGAAATCGAGCTTGCCGATCCCCCTGAAAGCCCTGGTCGCCTTGTCCGTGATCGACAGGTTCAGGTCTCCAACCTTGCTTGCCAAAAGCACGTCCGAAGGCTTGACGATCCCGTGGGCCATCCCGAAGTTTATCTCCTCGTTGGTCGAATCCTGCAGGAACTTCCTGAACACGTTGAGGGAAGCTTGCTTGGCCCCGTATGCCGCCATGTACCGCTTGTTGTATTCCCAAAGGCCCTTCCTTTCTACCGAGCCGGCGGAAAGCGCTTCCGCGCAGACCTCGGCCAGGATCTTTCCGCTGAGCATCGACGATCCGATACCCCCGCCGTGCATCGGGCTCACGGTCGAGGCCGAGTCACCGGCGACCATGAGGCCGTCGTAAACCATCGAGTCCATCGGCTTTGACGTCGGAACCAGGCCTCCGCCGCCGTTCACCAGCGTGGAACCGGCGAGAGGCTCCATCGGCGCGACGTGCTCCAGGAAAGCCTCTTTGGGGCTCGCGCCTTCGCTCGCCCTGATGCCCAAGCCCGCGTTCACCATCCCTTCCCCAAGCGGGAAGATCCAGGCGTAACCGCCCGGGGTCTTCTCCTGGTCAAGGTAGATCTGGAGGCGGTCCAAGGCCTCGCCCTTCGTCCTCCTGACCTCTCGGTAGCAAGCCATCACGTCCTCTTTCGGGAACGGCCTCGAGATTTCAGCGTCCGGAATGCCGCGCCTCACGACGGACGCGGTGCCGCTGCATTCCGCCACCACCCTCGCGCCGTAAGCCCTTGCGCCGTCCTTGCCGATGCCCCTCACGCCGGCGACAGCGCCGCCTTCGAAGATCGGGGAGGAGACGTGGAACCTGTCGACGAGCTCCGCGCCTGCCGAAATTGCTTGCCGGAGGAGGAACTGGCCGAAGGCGCGCCTGTCCAAGGAGATGGCCCTCAAGCTTTCGTCCTCTATGACGAAGGAGCTTTTAAGGTCGGGCGAGTGGATCTCGACACCGGGCGAGGTCGAATGGTAACACTCCCTGGGAAGCGCGAGGCCGAGCGAATCGAGGTGGTGGGAGCCGAGGGCGTCGCCGCAGACCTTTTCGCCTATGCTGGCCTCGTCCTTCCTGTCGAGCAGCAGGACCTTCAATCCAAGCTTCGAAGCCGTCGAGGCGGCCATGCAGCCGGCGCACCCGGCTCCAACGACCAAGAGATCGTACCTCAATCCAACCTGGGATCAAAAGCATAAGAGCCGCGCATATACACCTTTCGCACGGGCATGGGGCAGGCCGGCTTCGAAGTCGAAGAGGTAAGGGAAGGGCTCGCGTCGTTGCTCGTCCCGAAGCTCGAAACCTACAGGCAAGGCCCGAACGAGTACGTGCCTTCGAGGGCCCCGGTTTTCTACAACCCGCTCATGAAGGAAAACAGGGACGTGGCGATCGCTTTTCTAAGACAAATTCGCAGAGAATCCGGGAGGGGCGCCCTCTTCGGGGAGCCGATGACTGGAACAGGGGTGAGGGGGATAAGGGCCGTGCTGGAGGCCGGGGCGGAGCACGCTTGGGTCAACGACGCCTCGAGGGAAGCCGCCAGGATCGCCGCTTTGAACGCGCGGAGGAACGGGGTCGGGGAGGCGGTGACGGTCGAGAACCGGGACGCGAACGCCTTCAACTTCGCCCACGGCTCGGGCTTCAGCTACCTGGACCTCGATCCCTTCGGCTCGCCTTCCCCTTTCTTGGAAAGCTCTATCCGGGCCGTGAAGGACGGAGGTACCTTGGCGGTCACCGCCACCGACACCGCCACGCTGTGCGGCGTGTACCCGGAGAAAGCTGCCGCGAGGTACGGAGGCTGGTCGACCAAGACTGTTTTCCCGAAGGAGTTCGCCGCGAGGCTTTTGATCTACGCGATTGTGGCGGCGGCGGCGAGGGCGGGGCGCGGAGCCGAGCCGCTCCTCTCCTACGCTTCGAGGCATTACGTGAGGGTCTATTGCCGGTTGAAGGGGGGGAACAGGGAAGCGGCAAAGGCGATCGCGCTGACCGGGCACGTCGCCTACTGCAAACGTTGCTTTTACAGGCGAGGCTTGAGAAGGCCCGAACTCGCTGAAATGGGCGGGCTCGCTTGCCCCGTGTGCGGGAAGGAGATGGACCTGGCCGGCCCGACGTGGCTGGGGAGGCACTCGGATCCGTCGCTCGCTCGATCGATGCTCGCCCAGGCGGAGGGGGGCTTGCTGGAGCCCAGGGCAAGGAAGATGCTCAACGCGCTTTCGATCGAAGACACCGAAATCCTAGGAAGCTACCCGATCCCCAGGATCTCCCAATACTGCCGCAAACCCCCTCCGAGCAGGGAGCGGCTGCTCAGGGAGATGAGGTCGGCGGGCATAGAGGCGTGCGCGGCCGCCCTCGACGAGAACGCCATCAAAACGAGGGCGGACATCAGGCAGATCTTGGAGTTCGTCTAAACCCCTTCGGCAGGAAGCCCTTGCAGATCAGGTAGATCTCGGAGCTGCGCTTCCTCGTTGCAGCCGGTATGAAAAGGTCCACGGATTCGAAGTCCGCTTTGAGGGACGAGAGCAGATCGTTGAAGGAGCTTCCCTGGAAAGCTTTCAGCACCATCGCGCCCCCGGCCCTCAGCACCCCGCGGGCGACGCGGACTGAAGAAGAGGCGAGGTCGAGCTGCCTCTCCTGGTCAAGCTCCCAAACGCCCGTGAGGTTCGGGGAAGCGTCCGAAAGGACGACGTCCGCCTTCCTCCCAAGCGACTCCAGGATCCTGCCCTCCACGCCCTCGTCCGCTATGTCGCCGACCACGGTCGAGACGTTCGGGTTCCCGATCGGCTCAACTGGCTTCAGGTCGACGCCCACCACGGTTCCGCTATCGCCCGCGAGCTCCGAGGCGACCTGGAGCCAACCGCCCGGCGCTGCCCCGAGATCGACGACGGCATCGCCCGGCTTGATCAACCCCGTCTTGCCGCAGATCTCGAGCAGCTTGAAGGCCGCCCTGCTCCTGTATCCAAGCTCCTTGGCTTTCTTGTGGTAAGCGTCACGCTCC
>JAFNJA010000036.1:0-1996 GCA_017601265.1 Candidatus Brockarchaeota archaeon | reverse complement strand
CCTGCTCCTTGTCGTCCCCAGCGAGGTCGCCTCCAGCTTGGGACGTTAAGATCCACTGCTCGAGCGTGTCGCAGTTCTCGGGTGAGATCTCGTTGCCGCGCGCGCACATGCTGCCTGCTTGCGCGCAGGTTATGCAGGGGGCTCCCAATATCGAGCCGAGCGAAGGGGGCTTCCTGGTGGACTTGATCCTGTACGTCCACCTTCCGTCGCAAAGTATCTTGTCCCTCTTGATCAACCCCCACGATTCCAACCTGACGCAGATCCTGGAACCCTCCCTGCTGCTCATGTTGAGCTTCTTCCAGAGCTCGGTCTGTAGTATGCCCTCCTCCCCGGCCCTGAAGATCAGGTCGAGCGACTTCTTCTCCAGTATGTCCCTCTTCGTCGCGAACCTCATGGCGCGCGCACCATCCCATCCCCGCGGTTCGGCGGGCCTAGATCGGCGTCGTGATCTCTATCCTCTCCAGCAGCTCCTTGTACCTGTTCCTTATGGTCACTTCCGTCACCTTCGCGACCTCCGCTATCTCCCGCTGCGTCTTGTGCTCCCCTGCAAGCAAGGAGGCGACGTAGGTGACGGCCGCTGCCAAGCCGGTCGGGCCCCTCCCGCTCGTCAGCTTCAGGTCGACGGCCATCTTGAGGAGCTTGAGCGCGAATATCTCGACGCTCCTGGGAAGCTCGAGCTGCTCGGAAAACCTGGTGACGTAGAACTCTGGAGAAGTGGGCGGGGTGAGGACGCTCAGTTCCCACGCCACGTACCTGTACGACCTCCCGGCCTCCTTCTTGGCTATGGCGCAAGCGGAGGCCACCTCCTCGAGCGTCCTGGCCATCCCGAACTGCTTGCAGGAGATGTAGATCGAGGCGGCTACGACGCCGTGGATGCTCCTTCCCTTGACCAGCTTGCTGCGTAGCGCCTTCCTGTAAATCAGGCTGGAGGATTCCAAGATCGTCCTGGGAAGGTTCAGCGAGTCGCCCACCTTCATGATGACGTTGAGGGCGTGCGAAAGGTTCCTGTCGGAGGAGTTTGAAACTCTGACCCTGTCTTGCCACCGGGCCATCCTGTCGACCTGCTCCTGGTCCAGCTTCGAGGACTTGGGCTGCGAAAGGGCCCTTCCGACCTGCGTTGAAAGGCCGCCGTCGTGGATCATGAGGGACAAGGGAGCCCCTGCGCGGTCCCTCTTCTCCCTTTCTTCCTCGTCGAACGCCCTCCACTCGGCCGAGCGGTCGAGGATGTGCTCCTCCGCGACGTAACCGCACCTCTCGCAAACGAGCTCCCCGTGCTCGTAGTCCTTTATGAACTCGGTGCTTCCGCAGTTCGTGCAACGGCTCGATTGGACTTTGCCTTCGGCCAAGCTAGCCCTTCCCCTCCGACCTACCGCGCCTGACGAACAGGGTGGCGCCAGGCGTTATCTTCGAAACCGGCCTCACGAGGACGAAAGGCGAAGAAGCGGGACCCAGCACGTCTTCCACCCTGCCTACTTCCCTCCCGTTGGAAGAGTACAGGGCGGCGCCGAGCTTCGGGACGCTTTCGACGCTTGCAAGGAGTTGACCGCTGGGTACCGGCGAAAGGACCTTGCCTATTCTCCTCAAAATGGCGAGTATCACCCAGTCGAGAACCAGGCCTCGCGGCGTTGCTATTTATCCTTTGCTTTTTCGGCTTTTTCGGACCTCGACCGCTTTATCTGCAAGGCCACCTTCTCGAGCATCTCGGTTTTCCTGCCCCTCTTCACGGCGCGCAGCAAGCCCCTCCTTTCCGTCGGCTCCGCCGGATGCGACGCGTTTCCGTCGACCGAGAACTCGAATCCCAGCGCCCTGCACGCCTCAACCATCTCGCCGAGCCTCGGGCTTTGGACGCACTTGGCCTTCGGGATCATCCTGCCCTCGCTCCTAGCCTTCGAGGAATCTATGTAGACCGGAAACATGACGACGCGGTCGGACTTGCGCAAAAGTGACCCTAGCCTTCGGCCACTAGGACGGCGTTCACGACCCCGTCCTGCCCAGG
>JAFNJA010000035.1:11573-15977 GCA_017601265.1 Candidatus Brockarchaeota archaeon | reverse complement strand
GGGTTCTCATCAAGAGCGCTGAGGAAGTCACGGAAGACATAATCGAGAAGACCGGGCAGCACCCTTACGTCAGGGGTGAATCGTACAGCAGCGGTGTGACGCTGAGGCTCAGGTACATGACGCTGGCGACCGACAGGCCTAGGATAGCTTACGAGATAAACAAGAGGATCTTCGCGCGCCTATTCCAGCCGTACAAGGCTGGAGACCGGATTTCCATACCGGCTTGGGGGATCGTGGGAGACGTGGTGGATTTCGGACCTATGTTCACGACCCTGCACCAGGTCGGGGGAAGCGTGGGCACGGAGGACCCGGTCAACAGGACGATAACGATACCGAATTCGGTGCTCCAAGGAACGTGGGTGATAAACTACACGCCCGAGATTCGGGACGAGGCGGCCTTCCTTCCGACGAGCGAGGCGAGGTCTTACCTGCTGGACGAGACCGTTTGGAGGATAACCTTCGACTCGGATTGGGAGGAAGCCGAGAAGATCATGATCGAAGCTGCAGAGGACGTGACCGCGGACATCATAAAGGCTACGGGGAAGAAGCCCTACGTGAGGTCGGACGTCTACGATTACGGCGTCTACATGAGGCTGAGGTACATGACCCTGGCTACCGACAGGCCGAGGGTCATGCACGAGATCAACAAGAAGATATTCGAAAAGATATCCGAGAGCAAGAGGGTCGACTTCGCGATACCGTACATATACTCTTACAAGAGGGGGCTGGACTTCATCTCGAGGCCCGGCAACTCGGAAAGCGCAAGCTCCGCTTGCCAGTGCGGCGCGCTCAACCCGCCAACAGCGTCTTTCTGTTCAAATTGCGGCAAAAAGCTCAAGAGATGAGACCGTCTTCTCGATCCTAAGGCGGTCGAATTAGGGAACGCTGAAAAGGTAGCTTGGGCTATCCAGATAGAGCGCCGATGAAAACCAGAACTTTGCACCACGCGAGTTAACCCGGTCAAGCGCTCTCGCTGGGGAAAACGCGCCGGGATGCCGAAACGCCTTTGGAGGCGGTGGAGGGGCGCGCGAGGAGTTTTAGGAAGCGAGGCGTTTCTATATAATTCACGAATCCCCGCGGGTAGAGGGAATAAGGGAGACGGATTCCGGAACGCCTGGCGATGGGATCGACACCATTATAACCCTTGGAGCCGGTCGGGTGGAAGGAATGCCGAGATGGCCGCGCCAACCAAATCCGTGAAGATAGTTGCGATCGGAGCCGGAAGCAGCAGTTTCGGGAGGGGGATCGTGGTGGACGCGATGCGCTCCGAGGAGCTGAACCGGCTCGACTGCACGCTTTGCCTCGTGGACACGAATCCCAAGGCGCTGGATCGAATGGTTTCCCTCGCTGGCAGGGTCGGAAAGCGCTTGGGCTCTAAGGTCAAAGTCGAGGGAACGACCGACCGGCGGAAAGCCCTGGGGGGAGCCGACTTCGTGATCACGTCTGTAGCGATCAAGCGCATGCCGCTTTGGGAGCAGGATTTCCGTGTTCCGGCCTCCTACGGCTTTCACCAAGCCCTGGGTGAGAACGGGGGTCCCGGCGGCGTATTCCACGCCCTCAGGAATTTCGAGCTTATGATGCCCATATGCAAAGACATCGAGGCGCTTTGCCCTGAAGCGCTCCTCCTCAATTACACTAATCCGGAAAGCAGGATCGTCATGGCGATAAACTACCTGACGAAGGTCAAGGTCGCTGGCCTTTGCCACGGCGTAAACATGGCCCGCGAGGCGGCCTCGAGAGTCTTGGAACGCCCCGTCGAGAGCGTGAAGATAGTAACGGGCGGCCTGAACCACTTCTTCTGGGTGCTCAAGGTGGCGGACGCGGCCACGGGCGAAGACCTCTACCCGGAGCTGCGCCGCAGGATCGTCGAGGGAAGGCCGGTAGAGCTCCAGCCCTTGGTCAGGAAGCTCGTCGAGGTATTCGGGTACCTGACGATCCCTTCGGACGACCACGTGGGAGAGTACCTCCAGTTCGCGCAGGAATTCACCGGATCGAAGTGGCCATACGGGCTTGAATCCAGGCGGATCCCGAAGGAGGAGGAAAGGGAAGCGAACTGGCTCGACCCTTACGCGTACGGCGAGAAGCCCCTCGATGAAGGGGTGTTGAGTCCGAGCGGCGAACTCGCCATCCCCATAATCTTGGACGTCGTACTGGACAGGAAGCGCTGGGAGCCGGCCGTCAACGTCCTCAACGACGGATCTTACGTGGAAAACCTTCCCAGGGACGCCGTCGTCGAGGTTCCAGCGGTCGTGGACGCGAAAGGCATACACCCCGAGCGCGTCGGCCCCATCCCCGAGCCTCTAGCCGCCTTCAACAGGCTGGAGGTATCGATCCAGAAAGCAGTGGTTGAGGCCTACAGGACGAGATCCAAGAAGATGCTGCTTCAAGCGCTCCTGCTCTGCCCCCAGGTCACAAGCGTCGCCAAAGCCGAAAAATTGGTGGACGACATGCTCAACCTCCAGAGGGAGTACCTGCCGGAGTTCCACGATTAAGAGCTCTTGCCTGGGCCTTGGCCGCCGCCTGGCGAGGAAGGAGCTTCGGCTTCGCTTTGGACCTGGTCCGTGGCGAGTCCGGCTTCAAGCCTGAACGAACGTCAGCCACCTTTCGTAAGCCGGGTCCTTTCCGCGGACGATCTCGAAGAACTTGGACTGTAACTTCTCGGTGATCGGGCCTCGAGCCCCATTTCCGACGGTCCGGCCGTCTATCTCCCGAATCGGCGTAACCTCCGCGGCGGTTCCCGTGAAAAACGCCTCGTCGGCTAGGAAGAGCTCCTCCCTCAGCACCTCCCTCTCCGTGACGGGGATGCCCAAGTCCCCGGCTATACGCTTCACCGAAGCCATCGTCACGCCTTGCAGCGGCCCTGCCGCAACCCAGGGCGTCACCAGCACCCCGTCCTTTACCAAGAACAGGTTCTCCCCTGGGCCCTCGCACACCGTTCCGTTTGTCGAGAGGACGATTGCCTCTTCGCATCCAGCCTGCAAAGCCTCGATCTTCGCCAGGACCGAGTTGAGGTAGTTGGCCGTGGCCTTAGCGAGCGGAGGAAGCACGCGGGGATCGAGGCGGCACCAAGAGGAGATCTTGCACTTGACCCCCTTCCGCAGCCCCTCCTCGCCCAGGTAGGTCCCCCAAGGGTAAGTCGCGATCGCGACGTCCACGGGGTTCTTGAGCGGGTTCAGGCCCATCTCCCCGTATCCGTAGTACGCTATCGGCCGGATGTAGCACTCCCTCAGCTTGTTCGCCCTTATCGTCTCGATCACGGCGTCCGATAGCTGCTCCTCCGTGTACGGCAGCTTCATGAGGTAAATCTTGGCGCTGTCCGCCATCCTCTTGACGTGGTCCGCCAACCTGAAAACCGCCGGACCCCTGCTCGTTTCGTAGCACCTGATCCCCTCGAAGACCCCGGTCCCGTAGTGGAGGGCGTGCGTCAAAACGTGCACCCTCGCCTCGTCCCAGGGGACCAGTTTCCCGTTCATCCAGATGAATTCGGCCTTCTGCAACGCTCTCTTCACGCAGGCACAAGCTTGGGAAGGTGGTTCTTAACACCTTTCATCCTAGGTAGGCTTATTAACGGATTCGGGAGCCAAGCCCGCGGAGGTCCGCTCGATCTTGAGGTGGGAGGAGCTTACCTGGGCCGAATTCCCGAAGGCCGTGGCTGCCTCGAAGGGCGTTTGCGTCTTGACTTTGGGCGTGCTTGAGAAGCACGGGAACCACCTTCCGCTTGGAACAGACGTCCTCAACGTTCACAAGCTCGCGTGCCTCGCTGCCGAGAAGGAAAGCGCCGTGGTGTTCCCCCAGTACTATTTCGGCCAGATATACGAAGCCCAGCACATGCAAGGGACGGTCGCCATTAAACCCAGACTGCTGCTCGACCTTCTCGAGAACGTCTGCGACGAGATAGGGAGGAACGGCTTCAGGAAGATCCTCATCGTCAACGGTCACGGGGGCAACAACAGCATGCTCGACTTCTTCCTGCAGCTGATGCTTTACCGAAAGAAAGACTACGTGGTCTACCTCGCTGGCTGGTGGCCGCGCACGCGCGAAGACCAAGAGTATTACAGGAGCTTGATGGAGACGGAGGAGCACGGACACGCTTGCGAATGCGAGACTAGTTACGGCCTCGCCAACTTCCCGGATCTCGTCAAGATGGGTTCGGTCCCGGAAAAGCCTGGCCACTCCCTTGAAAGGCTCAAACACCTCGCGGATATCGGGATACGCACCCCCATCGATTGGTATTCCAGGTACCCGGACCATTACGCAGGAGACGCCAGGCCGGCTTCCAAAGAGAAGGGCGAGAAGCTTAAGGCCAAATGGGTGGAGCACCTCGCGCGCACGATAAGGATTGTGAAGGACGACGAAGCTTTGCCGGCTTTGTACGAGCGGTTCTTTTCCCGCATAGAACATTGA
>JAFNJA010000035.1:0-11563 GCA_017601265.1 Candidatus Brockarchaeota archaeon | reverse complement strand
CGTTTCGCTAACGTTTGGAAAAGCGGCGATTGCTAGCTCGCCAAATTCCCCGTTTACCCTTTGGGGCAATTTAATAAGCAACGGCCGCGAGCAACTTGACATGCGATATTCGGACTTCGTCGACTACGGAAAGCTCGACCCTTTCAAGAGGATGGCCCTCGAAAAGCTTTCCGAGACCTTCAAGGCTCCGGAGAGGCTCGGGATAAGGGTCGTGCCCGAGAGCTTGGGGGAACCCGCCTCCCTGTTCGACTTCTTGGGATACGACTTCATGCTCGCTTTCGTGGTGGAAGGCTTGGGGACGAAGAACCTGATAGCAGAGAAGATGGCCGTCAACGAGAAGGCCTTCGGTAGGAGGTTCTACGACGGCTTGGGGCAGGACGTCTTGGCGACGGCCATCAACGAGTTACCCTGCGTCGGCGCAACCCCTTTCGCTTACGGGGACGAAGTCGCGGTCGGGAGCTCCTCCTGGTTCGACGACAAGGCTAGGGCCGAACAGTTCATTGATAGCTTGGCCTCAGGTTGCATGGCGGCAAAGGTAGCCGTTCCGTGCGGCGAGACGCCCGCGCTTTGCGACATCGTTTTTCCAGAGACGGCGAGCTTGAGCGGCGGCGCGATCGGCTTGGTCAGGCCGAAGAGCCGCGCGATGTGGGGCCAAGGCCTGAAGGGAGATGAGGTGATCTTTGGGATAGGGAGCAGCGGGATACATACCAACGGGATCACGCTGGCGAGGAAGATTGCCGAGAGACTGCCGGACGGTTATTTCACAGAACTACCAAACGGAAATACTTTGGGAGAGGCGCTCTTGAAGCCAACTCACATCTACTCTCCCCTCATAGAGGACCTTTGGGAAGATGGCGTCGAGATCCGCTACATATCGAACATCACGGGACACGGATGGAGGAAGATCATGAGGGCCAAGAGAGATTTCACTTACAGGATAAGCCACGTCCCGGAACCGCCGCCTGAGCTATCTTTCCTGCAAGAGGTCGGGGGGGTGAGCGACGAGGAGGCGTACCAAGTGTGGAACATGGGAGTGGGCTACTGCATATTCTCGACCGAGGATTTCGGGGAAGCGATCTCGTCCAGGGCCGAGAAGAGGGGCCTGCGCTGCTACGCCCTGGGCCGATTGGTTCCAGGAGAGAGGAAGGTCGTGATAGAGCCTAAGGCCGTAACCTACTTCCATTGACCGAATGTGGCTGGATCGATTTGCCGCTCCGGACCTAGGTGCGGGCGCATCGCCTTCCGCGCGAGCCTAGAACCTTTCTAAAAACAGGAAGCCGCGCTTCAGAGAGGCGACGACGTCCTTGCCCGTTTCGTCTTCAAGCGCGTACCACCCGCCGTAGCCTATCGACTTCAACGCCGAGATGTAATCCTTCCAAGGGACGAGGCCTTCTCCCACCGTCGCCTTCCCCGTCTTCGGGTCGTGGTCCTTAGCGTGCGTGTGCACTATCCAGGGAGCAAGCGTCCTGACGCCCTCAACGACCCCGTGCCTCAGCATGTTCGCCGGGTCGTAGTTGACCTTCAAGGAATCGGATCCGATGTCCTCGATGAAAGCGCGGAGAACCTCCGCAGGTTCCTGGCCGGTTTCGATGCAGAACACTCCCCCGACATCCTGGGCATGCTTCGCGATGTCGATGCACGACCTGCGCAGAGTAACGTACCTTTTCGACGACGTGTCAGGCGGGATCGCTCCCGGATGCGTCGTCACGATGGGGGCGCCGAAATCGGCAGCGAGCTCAAGGCATTTCTTGGTCTTCGCTATCCTTTCTTCCAACCCCCTAGGGTCGTGGAACGCAGAGCCCGGCCATTCCCCGCCCGGCTCGTGCGGGCCCGTCAACTGCGCGCAGAAGCCGCTGATCTCCAAACCGTAGGAGTTGATGAGTTCGCGCATGGAACGCCTTTTGGGACCGACGCACCGGTCGGGATCCAAGACGCAGACGTCCCTGGGCCCGTTGTCAACGCACCAAGGTTGGACCGATTTAACGCCGATCTCTCGGGCAGTGCTTAGCCTGAGCTTGAGCTCCTCCTCGGACGATGTGGGGCCGAGCGACCAAAGGGCCAAACCGATCTTCAAACTTCCCATCCTGATTACCTCGCCCGAGCCGGCGCGCGGAGGACTATATATAAGGTGCCGAAGCGTTACCGAAGCGGCTGCGCGCCAGACCCGGCTCGCTCTTGGGTCACGGGGTATTCACCGCAGGAGCGCCAAGCGTCGATCATGGCTTGCACGTTGCCCCAGGGGGTGTCCTCGAAGACCTGGTCTATCGAAGAGAGTATGAAACCGCCTCCGGGGGCCAGCGTGCGGACCGCGTCGACGACGGCTTTCCTAACTTCTTCCGGGGTCCCGGAGTTCAAAGTAACCGCCGAGTTTACGCCTCCCCACAGGCAGATCCTGTCCCCCACCTCCTTCTTTGCCGCCGCCAAATCGGTCCCGCCCTGCACCGGATCGAGGCCGTACAACACGTCGACGCCCATCTCCTTCATCGTTTTCAGGAGAGGCATCTGCTTCATGCTCATTATGTAGCAGAACTTGGCACCCCTCCTGTGGGCCTTCTCGACGAGCTTGCGGATCCTCGGTTCAAGGAATTTTCCGTACAACCTCGGCGGCCAGAATTCGGCGTTCTCGTACCAACCCCTGTGGACGACGACGTCGACGAAGCCGAGGTCGAGGAGGGCGTCCAGGTACCTTTCGTCCCATTCAAGCACTATGTCGAGGAGGCGATCGATGAAGTCGGGTTCCTTGTACGCCTTGCGCATCACGTTCTCGAACCCGCACAGCCACGGCAAAGCGTCGGCTCCGAAGATCGCGCTCTCCCTCCCGGCCTCCGACCACATCCCGCACTCGACCAGCACCTGCCTCTTTTCGGCGAACTCCCTGACCTTCTCCGCTTCGCCCCGGAGTTCCGAAACCTCCCTTTCTTCCAGGTCGCGGAACAAGCAAGAAAGGGGTTCTAGATCCTCCGCATCTTCGACGAGGTATTTCACCGAACGGGAGGACGGCGCGAGGAAGTCGCTGAAGATCGGTACGTCGTCGCCGTGGGGCCAGTCAGCCGTCTGGCGCACCACCTGCTTCAAAGTACCTTTTGGCGTCACGTACTCCTTGGTCAGGACGGGAAAAGGCTCCCCAGGAGGCCTGTCCTTCCTAACCTTGACCTTGACCTCCCTGGCCATCGGCCTTGGAACGTCGAAGCCCACGGTGTCGTCAAGGCCGAGCCCGAGTATCCTGTCTACCCTCTCGAACTGGTCCCTCCACGCCTGGCTCCTGTCAGAGAGGAAAGGGCGTTCCCACCATTTGAGGCAGAGCGGCACGTGGTCGGGCTCGTGGTGGTCAATCGCTTGCAGCATCCTGTCCCTTGAAGAAAGGAACGTTCTCGTTTTGGGCGCCTCCCGAACGTGCGCTTCGGAAAATCCGCTTAAAAGGGTTGTCCCCGAGAAGCAGCCGTCCGACGCGCAAGCAAGAACGAGGCATCGAATAACTGTTTATATATGGCCAGCTGGCATCCTTGATGAAACAATGCGCTTTGGAAAATTCAATATCGCATGGATGTGGGTGAAGGAGCATCCGCTCGTTCTCGGTTTGGTAAGCGTCGCCTGGCTCGCGCTACGAACCGGAACTAAACCTTCAAGAATGACATACCCTTGCCAGAAGGCCGCCCTCGCTAACAGCGCCGTGCTTTTTTCATCGATCTTGCCTGCCTTCGCGGCAGTTCAGAGGAGGGCCAGATCGATCGGATTAAAGTGGATATTGACCCTTGCCATTTCAGCCATTTTCATCTCCGGAACATCCTATTTCATCCTGACGAGCTATTTCCTACAAAAGGAGAGCGTAAGCCTAAGCTTATCTCCGCAGCAGGCATCAAGCGCTCCTGCTTCGGAGGTGTACGTTGCCAACGGCACGATAACGGAGCTCGTGAACCTGATGGGCTCAAAGGGCCTCATGTTCTACAAATCCGAGACCGGAGCTCCCAACAGCGGCCCGGAAGGTCTTTTCAGCAACAGCGATGTCATAATAATCAAGGTCAATTGCCAATGGGATCAGAGGGGAGGGACGAACACCGACCTGCTCAAGGAGCTCATACAACTATTACTCGACCACCCGGACGGTTTCGTGGGGGAGATAGTGGTTGCCGATAACGGACAGGGCAGGGGGAGCCTTAACTGGCCCAGGAGCAACGCCGCGAACGAGTCCCAGTCCGCGGAGGCCGTCGTAAGCTTGTACTCGGGCGAGCACAAGGTTTCGACCTATCTCTGGGACAAAATAGCGAGCACGGAGGTGCAAGAGTACGATCTAGGAGACCTGAGGGATGGGTACATCGTATCGCCAAATGAGGATCATACTACGGGCGTTAGGACCTCGTACCCCAAATTCAGGACCGCTAAAGGAACTTACATCAGCTTCAAGTACGGGGTATGGGATCCTGCAACAAAAACTTACGACTCGGGCAAGCTCAAGATAATAAACTTCCCCGTCCTGAAGTCGCACTCGATATACGGCGTAACCGCCGCGGTGAAGCACTACATGGGCGTGATCTCCCAACCGCTCACCAACACCCACGATTACGTGGGCAGGGGGGCGCTGGGGAAGGTGATGGCCGAGACCAGGGTTCCAACGCTCAACATCCTGGACGCCGTATGGATAAACGCGATCCCCGGGAACGGGCCGGATACCACTTACGGCGAGGCGACGAGGACCAACCTCGTATTGGCCAGCACGGATCCAGTTGCCCTGGACTACTGGGCGTCAAAGCACATCCTTTTGCAGACTGCCACGCTCAAACGATACGCGAACTCGGAGACGCTCGACCCGGATGGCCAATCGGCATTCGGCACCTACCTGAGGAATTCGATGGAACAGCTCGCGGCGGCGGGCTACGAATACACCATGGACGAAAGCAGGATAACCGTCTACATCGCTGGCGTAACGCAGGGTTAGTAGATGGCCATCAAACGCCGATCGGCGTCAAGCTGGATCTCGAGGGTTTTAGCTTAGGCAGAAAATTCTTGGCTTGAAGGAAGCCGTTATAAGCGGACGATCCGGATTCCGAAGGGATGGAAGTTTGCCGTGCAGATCGATAAGGATAACCGACCCGATCGACGGCGCAATCCTCAACAGGCACGACGGAAAGCAAGCTAAAGGCGGACTCGAGATCGCCGTCAAAGGAATCGCCCCGTGGAAATCCAAGGTCACGGTCAATGGGGTAGAAGCCAAAGTTAGCAGGGATGGCTGCGGGTTTTGCGACAGGTTCGAGTGCAACATAGTGCTGGAGGAGCGGGTGAACGGAATAGCCGCCCGGGCGGAAAGCGGCCAGGGCGCCAGCTCGGACGAGATCACGGTTTACTGGGACAAGGATTCGTTCAAGAGGTACCGCTTCTCGACCGACGACAACATCCTCTTCCTGAAGGACCTTGCGGCGAACGCGCAAAAGTATAGCTCGATCTTCGACAACGGGTACATGGCTTTCTGGCGCGAGATGCACGACAAATACGGCCTGAAGGTCCAGTTCAACATATATTACCAAACCGAAGGTTTCAACCTCTCGCAGATGCCCGACAAATTCAAGCCCGAATGGAAGGAAAATTCGGATTGGATAAGGTTGACTTTCCACGCGCTCCAGAACGATCCGCCGAACCCTTACGTGAAAGCCTCGTACCAGGAGGTGCTCCGAGACTTCAACTTGGTTACCAAGGAGATCGCCCGTTTCGCGGGCAAGGAGCTGCTCAGCCCCTTCACCACCATCCATTGGGGCGAGGCCACCTTGGAAGGCTGCAAGGCCCTGAGGGACAGCGGCATAATCGGCCTCGTTGGCTACTTCGTCCTGAATTCCGACATCGGGAAACCCGTTGTTTCGTATTACCTCGACGAAGAGAAGACGAGGTATTTGGGCGGACGTGACTACTGGAAAGACACCAAAGCGGGCCTCTTTTTCATCAAGCACGACCTCGTCATCAACTTGGTAGAGCCTGAGGACATAGGGCCGACGCTGGACTCGATCGCCTCGAATCCGCACAGGTCGGAGTTGATGGAGGTGATGATCCACGAACAGTATTTCCATCCCGAATTGGAGCTGTACGAACCGGACGCGAAGGAAAGGGTGGTCGCCACCCTAGATTGGTTGGCGAAAAATGGATATAAATCGATATTCTACGAGGAAGGCTTTTTAGGGGCGTAGCGTTTTTCGGTTTCAAGCGAAGGGGACTGCCAACTTCATGGGAACTGAGCTGGTCAACGTGGCTGGAAAGCCACGAAGCCTGGACTCGATAGGCCCCGTCAAGAAAATAGGAGTCCTTTCGGACACCCACGCTTCGTCCCTCGACCAGCTGCCGATTTCGTTCGTAAAAATCATCAAGAGCATGGACCTCGTCATCCATGCCGGCGATTACACCAGCAGGAGATTCGTCGAAGAACTGCTCGCGACCGGGATACCGTTTTGCGGAGTGTACGGCAACGTAGACCCGCCGTCCGTCCGCGAAACGCTTCGGCCGGAAGAGCTCCTGAGTTTGGGAAGCTTCAAGGTCGGCGTAACCCATCCTTCTGAGGGCGGGCCCCCGTGGGAATCCGAAAAGTTGGCGCGGAGCAAGTTCCCCGGGGTCGACGTCGTCGTCTACGGTCACACGCACGCGGCCTCGAACGAATTTAAAGAAGGGGTCTTGAGCCTGAACCCTGGAAGCGCGGTCGGGAAATACCCGGCCCGTTACGCTTCGATGGCCGTGCTTTCGATGCATCCGGAACCGAGGGCCACGATCCAAAAAGCGTGAAGCCGAGAGCTCCTACGCCATCGCGCTCCGCCATTCCTCCAGCCGACCGCGAAAGGCCGGCTCCAGGCCTACTTGGGTTTCACCTCTCCCCTTCGAAGGGGCCAAAAGCACCGCTATCCTGGCGCCCGAGACGTCCTTGAGGCGTATCGCAAGCTTCCGAACGCCCTCGTTCGACTCCTGCCCTTCGGGGTTCGGAGACGTAGGCAAGGGCGCCGCTTCCATCACCTCGAACCTCGCTCCTTCGGGCGAGACGATGCGCGCGCGCAGATGCTTGCCGCTTTGGACCAACGTCGCCACCCTTCCGTCCCGGTCCAGCTCGATACGGGCGCGGGAGTGCATGAACCACCACACGCTCGATGGTCTCTTCGTCTCGACCTCGTCTTGGACGAGGATCTTCCTCCTGCCGAGCATGGCGACGCCGCGCAAGACGCTCCGGGCGGAATCTTCGTAGGCGGGCGTCAAGTCTGCCATGGCGAAAGCGTTCTCGGGTCCGGACTCGAAGCGCACGATGCGCGTCTTCGCGTCCGGTTTTTGGTCCGCCCCCTTGCCAGGATTGATTACCAGAACGTTGTGCCCTTCGGAACGCATCCTGTAGTATTTCCACCGATCGGCCCCAAAGTAACCCGGAAGGTTGTAGTCGTCGGGGCCCAGGTCGATCGCCCACCTACAGCCCGAGGCGTCGAGCACGAACGTTCCGCAATCCAGGTTGCTGTGGTTGGCTTCGTTGTCTCCGGCCTTGAAGGCGACGAAGAGGGCGTCCTTCTTGCCCCAGGCGCTCCGCATCGTCACAACCTCGACGTTCCTGTAGTACTTGTCCAAAGGCGGATCCACCTCCGGCTTTTTTGGGCGCCCGCGCAACCACAAAATGTCGAGGGGGTGCGGCTTCGGGACCCGCATTTCGTATTGGGCATAATTGGCGCGGCTAAACTTGCGGGCAAGCCAAAGCATCTGCGGAGCGTTCCCCAATTTTTCACCGCAATCCGCGAAATTGAACAGAAGGCCCGTCGGTCCGGTCAAGTATATGGGGAACGAGCCCGTTTCCGAAAATCCAGCGAATCCTGAAAGGCCGAAATCGGTTCCCAGGGCTGTTGAAAGGGCTTCGATGAACGCGACGCTGTAAAATGTCGCGTAGGACCAATAACCGGGACCTTCGGCCCACCCCCCGTCCGGCGCGTAACCTAGCATCGCCCCCCGGATGGACCGGAGAGCACTTTGGATTACCTCCGAGGCCATCCGCGGCCTTTCGTCCGCGACAGCAAGGGCGCAGATCCCTATTCCCCCGTTGCACACTTGGTTCCAGTTGTGCCTCGACTTCACCCACCACCCAAAGCCTGACTTGCCATCGTAGCATTCGATCGCCGGCCCAAGCCCCTTCTCGACCATCGCGTCCAGCAATACCTTCCTCTGCCCGCCGTCAAACTCGCCGTAAAGCCAATCGTACCCTACAGCGAACGCGTGCGCCATCTCGGCGGTGTCCAGGAAGTGCCGGGGGTTCCAGTCCCTGTAGTTGGCCGCGGACTCGAGCTCCCGCCAAGCTCGTTCGGCATACCTCGCGTCTCGGGTCAGGAGGTGAACCAAAGCCAAAGCGTAAACCCGCTCTTGAACGCCCCTGGAGACGCTGAGAAGCCTCAAACCGTCAGGTATCTCGTAGCGCAGCGGCTCCTGGGAAAGGATTTTTCGAGCACCTGAACTAAGGCGAGCGAACCAGGCTTTCGCTTTTCCATCGGTTCGGACGAGCTCGCTGACGCGGCGCGCTTCCGTTCCGGTTAGCAGGATCCTGGGATGGGCCCTGCGAAGCCTTCCGATTATCTCGCCGCACGTCGGCACCTTGCATAAGGGAGGCAATCCAGTCCAAAGCTAGCCCGGAGCGGGCCGCACTTATAGGCTCTTTTCGGCCTTCAAGGAAGCGCTTTGCCTTGCCTTAGCTTAATATTCGCCTTCGGGGCTGCTTTGCGCATGTCGAAGAAGGTCAGCTTCGGCTACGTTGGCTGCGGGTTCGTAGCCCAAAAGATCCACATACCGAACTTCAAGGGCTTGGAAAGGTGCGATTTCAAAGCCATAGCCGAAGTTAGGCAGGATCTGGGCAGGCGCGTCCAGCAAAAGTACCGAATTCCAAAGCTTTACGGGAGCCACCTCGAGCTCGCCGACGACAAGGAGATCGAAGCGGTCGGCGTTTCCGGGGGCTTCCACGCGCAGGGAGAGATCGCCAGGGACCTGCTGGAAGCTGGAAAGCACGTGTTCATGGAGAAGCCGATGGCCGTTTCCGTGGTCCAAGCGGAGAAGATCTTGGAAGCTTCCAAAAAAGGCGGATCGAGGCTGATGGTCGCTTACATGAAGAGGTTCGATCCGGGATACGAGTTGTTCAAGGGCGCCATCGAAAAGTACAGGGTCTCGGGAGAGCTTGGGGAGCTGCTTTACGCGCGGAACCACGGATTTTGCGGCGACTGGCTCGCCGGGATGCAAGACACCCAAGTGGAGGGCACGGACGAACCTTATCCTCCTTCCCCTCCGGCCCCGAAGCCACCGTGGTTGCCCGAAAAACTATACGAAAAGTACGTCGGATACCTCCAACAGTACATACACAACGTGAACTTCCTGAGGTGGGTGCTCGGGGGCGAAGTCGAGGTGAAGCACGCCGACTTGGACAGAGACGGCTACACCGGGGTAGTCCTCATGAAGGTATCCGGCGTAAGGTCTTGCTTGGAAACCGCCTCAACCTCGTTCCACGGCTGGGAGGAGCACACGCAGTGTTACTTCAAAAACGGCTGGGTAAGGGCTTCCTCCCCGCCCCTCATGCTGGCGAACATGCCGGCGGAGGTCGAGTTGTATTTCGGCAGAGGACAGCGCTCTTACGTCAAGCCCGTGCCAGAGTGGGGTTGGTCTTACAAGAGGGAAGCCGAGCACTTCGTCGATTGCTTGCTTTCGGGGGAAGAGTTTAGATCGCCTGGCGAGGATGCGGTGCGCGACATCGAAGCGATAGAGAAAATATACAAGGCTCACCTCAAGGATGTAGGCGTTCTTGGCTAAACCGTTACCAGGTTAAAGGGTCTCGAGATCCGACTCTCAATGTCCCTCTCCCATAGGCCAATCTGCTGCTCTTGCAAGATCGAGATCCTAGGGACTCAAGGAGGCGGAGGCAAATTCTCCTGTTCGATAACCGCGGCGGTTCCCGTAGCGGAGATGAGGACTACCGTCTCGAAGATCTCAGAGGTTTCGAAATCCAACCCGATTATGGCGTTAGCGCCCAAAGCCCTCGCTTGGTCCATGACCCTCCTAAGGGCCTCGTCCCTCGCTTTGACTATCTCCTCTGTGAAAGCCGAGACCTCCCCCCCGACTATCGACTGGATGCCGGCAACGAACTTTCCTCCTATGCCCCTCGTCCTTGCCGTCATGCCCGAAACCACCCCCAAAACCCTTACGACCTTGTATCCGGGTATGATCGGGGTCGTGCTCACTATCATCTGGTCCATGCCTTGCCTTGTCGGTCTTTTGAATTAAGCGTTATCATGCCGTCTCGCCACGCGGAGGTTAACCATCGAGCGAGAGGCAAAGAACGTAGTAGGTCTCTCCCCCCTCCTCGACGCCGTAGGCTTCCTTGTACCCTCGCCTTCGGCATATAGCCAGCGCCGCCGGGTCGTTAGCGTAGTACACCACCGCGCCATGGCCCCTTTTTCTAGCGAAGTCCTCGAAGAATTCGAAAAACCTCTTACCGTACCCCTTTCCCCTGTGCTCCTCCTTCAACCAGAGCTCGTGAAGCTCGACGAAGTCCCTCCTCCCCCCGAGAAGCTTCCGCAGCAGCTCTCTGTCCTTCCGGTCCCTCGGAACCCCCTTCCTGTGCTCCTCCGTATCCGATTCGTGCCAGATGGCGTGGCCCAGGATACTACCACCGTCCTCGAAAACGATCAAGTGCGCCGGATCTTGGGACACGATGCCCTCTTCGGTTGGATTCAAGGTTCCCCTCGCCTTCTCGTAATATTCCCTGAATTTTCCCATCTCGCAGCCTACTGCAAACCTCATGCTTGATCGCGGTGTTTGCTGCGTTCCTTGGATCGCGAGCTTCATTTGATCTTCTCGACGGGCTGCGTGTTCCCGAACACGGGCGTAGGGCCCGAGACGGGCGCGGCCCAGCGAACGGCGTTCTCGATAACCTTGAGGACTTGGGGATGGTGGTATATGGGGTAAGTCTCGTGCCCGGGCCTGAAGTAGAACACCTTCCCCTTGCCCCTGTGGAAGCAGCATCCGCTACGGAAAACCTCCCCGCCCTTGAACCAGCTCACGAAGACGAGCGTGTCAGGGGGTGGAATGTCGAACCTCTCCCCGTACATCTCCGCGTGCTCTATGTCTATGTACTCCCCCAAGCCTTCCGCTATCGGGTGGCCGGGTTCTACGACCCAGATCCTCTCGTTTTCGCCTATCTCACGCCACTTCAGGTCGCAGGTCGTCCCCATCAGCTTCCTGAAGATCTTGGAAAAGTGCCCCGAGTGGAGGACGATCAACCCCATCCCCTGGATCACCCTCCTGTAGACTTTATCCACGATATCGTCCCTGACCTCTTCGTGGGCCATGTGCCCCCACCAAGTCAGGACATCCGTGCTGTTCAGCACTGCGTCAGGTAATCCGTGTTCAGGCTCGTCCAGGGTGGCGGTCCGAACCTGCATGTCGGGTTTTGACCTCAAGTATTTCGCGATAGCTCCATGCATCCCTTCCGGGTATATCCTCGCTATCTCAGGGCTCGCTTTCTCGTGGCGGTACTCGTTCCAGACGGTGACGCGGATCGTTTTAGCCATCGACTCTCTGTCCCCACGGG
>JAFNJA010000034.1:4691-16109 GCA_017601265.1 Candidatus Brockarchaeota archaeon | reverse complement strand
ACTCGGGCGTCTTCCGCGGAAGGAACTCGCCCGCCATGCTGGTGAGCTTGGATTGGACCAACGCCTTCAGGGGGAAGGAACACCCGCTTCCGATGGCGCGGCTCGAGCACCTCGTCATTTCGAGCGCAGAGGAGGCTCTGGCGCTCGGCGCGTCCGGAGTGACCTCTTACTTCTTCATCGGCCACGAGGACGACGAGCGGGAGGCGAGGAACATGGAGGCACTGTCGGCGATATGCAGGGAGTGCGACGACCTCGAGGTGCCTATACTCGTGCAGGCAATCCCGGTGGGCGAAAGGGTCACGGCCGAGAACTACGCGGACAGCTTGGCGCTCGCATCGAGGATGGCGGTCGAGGCCGGCGCGGACATGTTGGCCATCCCCTACGCCGGGAAGGGAGGGTTCGGCAGGGTGGTCGAGGCCTCGAGGGTGCCGGTCCTGCTCTTGGATCTGGAGCTGAAGATGTCGAGGGGGCAACCCGAATACGACTTCGAGCTTGAAGCTCCCGAAGCCCTCCGGGCCGGATGCTCGGGCTTGCTGCTGGGAAGGCGGTACCTCAAGGGAGAAAAGGCTGCGGACATCGAGAGGATGGTCAAGCTGGTCCACGGGGGCTGAAAGTTGGGCACGGGCAAGGAGGTCAGGCTAAGCAAGGTCTTCGATCCCGGGGACGGGAGGGCGGTCGTGGTCGCTGCCGACCACGGGATGATGCTGGGGCCCATCCAGGGGGTCGTGGACTTGGAGAAGACCCTGAGGAGGGTGGTCGAGGGGAAGCCGGACGCTGTGCTCCTCTCACCGGGACAAGCTGAGAACGCTTACCACCTTTTCAAAGGGAGGAGGGCGCCGGCGCTGCTCGTCCGGGTCGACTGGACGAACACGTTCAGGGACAGGACCTACACCCTCCCGGTCAGGGAAACCTTCTTCGGAGCGGTCTCCGACCCGAGGCACGCGCTCAAGCTCGGGGCCCAAGCGGCCGTAACCTACCTGTTCCTTGGTTACGAGGACGAGGAAAGGGAGGCGAGGCACCTTTCGCTCGTATCCGAATACGCCGCCGAGTGCGCTAGGGTCGAGCTTCCGCTCATAGTCGAGCCGATCCCACTGGGGCCGAGGGTAACGAAGGCAAACAGCGCGGAGCTCGTCGCGATCGCCGCGAGGGTCGCGGTGGAGGCGGGCGCCGACGCCTTGAAGGTTCCCTACACGGGCGACCCGGAGTCTTTCTCCAAAGTGGTGCGGGCGGCGGCGGGCGTTCCGGTGCTGGTCCTCGGGGGTTACAGGGCGCTTTCCAGGAGGGACATGCTCGAGGTGATCGTGGAGACGATCGAGGTCGGCGGTTCGGGCGTCGTGTTCGGGAGGAACGTCGTCCAATCCCAGGACCCGGCAAGCGTGCTGAAGGACCTGAGGGCGATAGTACACGAGGGGAGGCCGGTCAGGGAGGTCTTGGCTGGCGGGGCAGCTCCGAAAAGGGCCAAGCTTGAAGCGCAGCCAGAAAGGTGCTCAGGCTGCTTGATCTGCGTTTCAATCTGCAGCTTCAGGCACGAGGGGGTGAGAGACGCTAGCGCTGGAAGGCTGAGGGTCGAGGGCGCTTGGCCGGGGCCGTACGAGCTGGCCGTCTGCACGCAGTGCGGCAACTGCGTCGGCGCTTGCCCCAATGGCGCCCTCTCCGCTAATCCCTCGCTGGGCTGCATCGATTGGGAGGAGGCTAAGTGCGACCTCTGCGGCGCTTGCGCGGAAGCCTGCCCCCAGGGCGTGGTAAAGCTGCAAGGTTCGAAGGTGAAGATCTGCGACCTTTGCGGCGGTGCTCCTGAGTGCGTCGACTGGTGCCCGAGGGGAGCGCTGGCGGTGGTGCCTGGTTGAGCTCGATGAAAGGAAGGGGGTACGCGGGCAAGATCCTGCGCCTCGATCTTCCTGAAGCGAGGTGCAGCGTCGAGGATCTGGAAGAGGGGGAGGCGAGGCTATTCCTGGGGGGCAAGGGGCTCGGGGCGCGGATGCTCTACGGGAACTTGGAACCCCGCGTCGACCCGCTCTCAGGCGGGAACATACTGATCTTCGCGACCTCTCCGCTGACGGGAACGATCGCGCCCACGGGAAACAGGTTCTGCGTCGTCACGAAGAGCCCCCTGACGGGCACCTTCCTCGACAGCCACTGCGGCGGATCCTTCGGCGTCGGTCTGAAGGAAGCGGGCTTCGACGCAATTGCGATCTCGGGCGCGGCCGAGGAGCTTTCCTTGCTCGTCTTGGAGGACGGGAAAGCCAGCCTCGTTGGGGCAAGGAACCTCGAGGGCATGACGACCTTGGAGACTGAGAAGAGGGTGAAGGAGGAGCTGGGCGCGGGCTTCAAAGTTGCGTGCATAGGGCCTGCAGGCGAGAGGGGAGCGTTGATCGCCGGCATATTCAGCGACATGAGGGCGGCCGGGAGGGGCGGAGCGGGTGCCGTGATGGGGTCGAAGAGGCTCAAGGCCATAGCCGCGCGCGGGAAGGAAAGGGTGAGGGTCAGCGATCCTGAAGCCTTCGAAAAAGCTGCCTGGAGGGCGCACAGGATGGTGAGGATGCACGAGGTTACGGCGCGCCACTTGCCCACGTACGGGAGCGACAACATCCTCGAAACTATCAACGAGACCGGGGCGCTGCCGACGAGGAACTTCCAAGAGGGGACGTTCGAATCCGCCTCCGAGATCTCGGGGGCTGAGTGGAGGAAAGAGCTCTGGGTAAGGGACTCGGGCTGCATGATGTGCCCCATATCGTGCGCGAAGGTCGCGAAGGTGGAGGGCGGGCCGAGCGGCGCAAGCTTCACCGAAGGGCCGGATTACGAGTCGATCTGGGCCTTGGGAGCCCTGTGCGGCGTCAGCGACAAGGGGGCGATAGCGAGGGCCAACCTCCTCTGCGACCTCTACGGGATCGACACGATCAGCGCCGGAAACGCGGTGGCGTACGCGATGGAGTGCCGCGAGAGAGGCTTGCTGAAGGAAGAAGAGGTCGGCAACCTGGACCTCAGGTTCGGAAACGGCGGAGCCATGCTGGGCCTCGTGGAGAAGGTGTCGAGGGGCGAGGGGCTCGGGAAGCTCCTCCAAAGCGGGGTCAAGAGGGCTTCCGAAAAGCTGTGCGAGGAGAAGGGCGACCGCGCGTTCCTCAGGCTCGCGATGCACGTGAAGGGCTTGGAGCTGCCAGGTTACGATCCGAGGGCCGCGCAGGGGATGGGTTTGGGTTACGCGACCTCGGACAGGGGAGGGTGCCACCTCAGGGGTTACACCGCGGGGCAGGAGCTCCTCGGCTACGGGGGAGGATCTAACCCCCGAAGGACCGAGGGGAAAGCAAGGCTCGTGATCGAAAGGCAGAACGAGAAAGCCGTTGTCGACTCCTCCGGCATCTGCTTCTACGCCTTCTTCGCGATGACGCTTAAGGAAGTAAGGGCCATGCTGGAAGCTGCAACGGGCTTCGAGTACGGTAGCGAGAGGAACCTCGAGAAGGTGGGGGAGAGGATATACAACCTCACCCGCCTGTTCAACGTCCGCGAAGGCTTCAGGTCGGAGGACGACGCCCTTCCGGAAAGGCTGCTCGGCGAGCCCATGCCTTCTGGCCCGGCGAAGGGGATGGTCGCGAACCTGGGACCCATGCTGAAGGAGTACTACCGGCTCAGGGGATGGGACGAGGAAGGGGTCCCGACCAAGGAGAAGCTGGAAGAGCTCGGTTTGGCTTAGGAAAGGAATGCCTCAGATGGCGGGAAGGAAAGGAGCCGCGCTCATGCTGGTAGGGACGAGGCCGGAGATAGTAAAGATGGCCCCGTTGGTGAGGGAGTTTGAGAGGAGGGGGGTGCCTTTCAACCTGGTCCACTCGGGCCAGCACCACGACTACGAGATGTCCGGGAAATTCTTCGAAGAACTCGAGCTTCCCCGGCCGGACTTCAAGCTGGGGATCAAGGCTTCCACGCCCGCGGGGCAGACGGGAGAGGCGATGGTCGGGGTTGAGAGGATCGCGAGGGAAACCGGGCCGAAGCTCGTCCTGGTCCAAGGGGACACGAACACGACCCTCGCGGGAGCGCTGGCAGCAGCGAAGTCCAAAGTGCCAATTGGCCACGTCGAAGCCGGGCTCAGGAGCTACGACCTGAGGATGCAGGAGGAGCACAACAGGAGGGTCGTGGACCACTTGAGCTCTTACCTTTTCGCCCCCACCAGGCTGTGCAAGAAAATCCTGCTGGGCGAGAACGTTTGGGGGAAGGTCTCGGTCACTGGAAACACCGTGATAGACGCGTGCATCCAGCACGCCCCGATTGCGGAGAGGAAGTCGAAGGTACTCGAGCGCCTGCGTTTCAAGCGCTACGCCCTGGCCACCTTGCACAGGGCTGAGAACGTTGACGACCCGAAAGTGCTCAAGGGATTGGCCGAAAGCATGATGGAGGCCCCGCTGCCAATCGTGATGCCCGTCCATCCAAGGACGGAGAAGAGGCTCAAGGAGCAAGGACTTTGGAAAAAGTTTTCAACGCACGAAAACGTGGAGCTCCTCCCTCCAGTGGGATACCTCGACTTCCTGGCGCTCATGATGGGAAGCGCCCTGATACTGACCGACTCAGGCGGCGTGCAGGAGGAGGCTACCTCCCCGCCGATAAGGAAGCGCGTCCTCGTCTTGAGGCTCTCCACCGAGAGGCCGGAGGCGGTGAGGGCGGGGTTCGCGACGGTCGTAGGAACCGAGAAGGGAAGGATACTGGAAAAGTTCGACGAGGCTTTGAGGGCGAGGAAAGGCCTTCCCGCGTCTTCGCCTTTCGGCGACGGGAACGCCGCGGGGAAGATAGTCGAGATCCTGAGCGCTCAAGGGTGCCTTTGACCGAAGGACCTCGCGAACAGGAGGGCGTAAGCGAGGTAGAACGAGGTGAATAGGACGTATCCGAGGTAGAGGTGGACGTGATGGCCGGCAAGCTCCCCGTAATTGTAAACCGCGTGCACGATCGCGGCGACCCTCAAGAGGTTCAGGACGAAGATCGTCGCAAGGCCCGCCAGGGTGAAGAGCGCGGCCTTCCTCCGTTCCGCGCGGAGGTCGAGCGCCATGAGGCCGTCGAGTAAAAGGAAGATGCCGTACGAAGCCGTGCCGGCGCACGCGGAATCGATGACCAGAGAAGAGACCTTGCCCGACGGAAGTTCCAAAAGGATCGTGGACGCTGACCTCTCCACGGGGTAGCCAACCGCCTTGAGCAAAGGGACCACGGCGCCCGCGAAGCCCAAGGATATGGGCCTGTCGAAGAACGTCGAGGCGGTGAACGGGATGCTTGCCGAGGCCACGTAGATCGCGAAGGCCTTGAGCGTGATCTTGGAAGTTTCGGGGAACGCGATCGACGCGCACCCTTGGAGGAAGCACAGCAGGAGGAAGAGCTGGAGGGCGAAAAGGCCGGGTCCTTTGAGAAGCGCCCTTCCCGCCAGAGACGCGCCCAAGAGGGTGAGGCCCAAGGCGGAGTACCAGGTCGTCCTAAACCCAGAGGCGTCCTTCGAGAGCGCGTGGGCGATTTCCCCCCTGTTCACGAGCAGCCAGATCAAGAGGAAGAGTAGCATCGCGAGCGGGTAGGCGCCGCTCGACGAGAGCAGGTCGAAGTCGGTCGCGAGGGCGAGCGCGCGGAAGTAGACGTCCGAAAAGAGCGGGAGGGACGAAACGAGGAAGAGGGAAGCGATGGCCGCGGCCCTTCCGAGGCGGGCTTGCGCATTAACCCTCCCCAAGCTCTCTTGCACGTCCCTTCATCTCTTCGGCAGGAACATAAGCAATCGATTTAAGAACTCTGGTACAACAAACCTTGACCTTCCGTTCGAAGGCGCAAAGACGGGGATTCGTCGCGAGCGGAGCAGGCTTAAAATAATGAGGGAGGGCGCGGAATACCCTTGGGACACGCGCCCTTGGACTGGCCCGGTGGATGCAACTCATGCTTCTGCTTGAGGGTCGATGTCGACACGGTCAGGGACGCGAAAGCCTGTTCGCAATTGCTTCCCCTTCTCAGGGAGAACGGGGTTAGGGCCACCTTCTTCGTCGCAACCGGGCCTGACGATTCCGGAAGGAACGTCTTCCGGGCTTTGAAGCGCCGCGGCGGGAAGAGGTACGCCGCAAGGTACGGCCTCGACGGGCTGAGGGGGCTTTTGCTACCTGCATTGGACGTCGAGGAGCAGCTAGGAGCTTGGAGGGAGATCCTGGATCAGGGGCACGAGATCGCGCTTCACGGCTACTGGCACAGGATCTGGGCGAGGGACGCTACGGGATGGACTGAAGGGGAGACCCGCAAGGCGGTCGAGGAAGGGTTGAGGAGGTTCGAGAGGTCATTCTCGTTCAAGCCGAGGGGGTTCGCGGCCCCGAGCTTCAAAACGAACGCGAACCTGGGGAAGGTGCTCTGGGAGGCGGGTTTCGCCTATTCGAGCAACACCAGGGCCGGAGGGCCGATCGACCCTCCCGAAAGCTTGGGCCCCGTGGTCGAGATACCCGTAACGTGCATGAACGCCGAGGAACTGATGTTGGAAGGCGCGACGGAGGAGGAAGCTTCAGAAAGGGCGATCAGTAGCTTGGAAGCGTCCATCGCGGGAAGGAAGCTGTTCTGCTACTACGTCCACCCTTACTTCGAGCTTGGCCATCGCGAGAGGGCCTTCAGGAAACTTTTGCTCCTCGCTGGGAGAAGAGGAGCGTGGACGCCCACGATGGGCGAGTCTGCGGATTGGTTGAGGAGGAGTCGCCCTGAGGATACTTCAGATCTATGAGATCGGGCCGAAGGGCGAAGCCTACAGCGCCGAGGGTGTCGGCTCCCTCGCGCTCGAGGTTTCGAAGTGGCTGGCCAAGCAGGGGCACGAAGCCTGGCTCCTGACCGGATCCGCCCCAGGTTCGGCTCGGGAGGAAAGGATCCAGGGAGTACGGATCGTGAGGGAGGAGTTCATGGGGGTAATGAGGGCGACGTGGAGCCCGACAAACCTCAAGCTTTCGAGGCAGTTCTTCTTCCTCCCCGCGGCGCTGAAGAGGCTCGGGAAGCTCGGGGGTTTCGACGTCTACCACGGCCACGTTTACGCGTCAGGAATGATAGCGCTGGCGCTAGGCAGGATGCTGGGCGGGAAGGTGGTCACGATGGTCCACGGCTCCTACTACCCGATATGGGGCGAGATAGCCAACAGCAGGATCGAAGCGGAAGCTTACCGCCTCGCGGAGAGGGAAGTCGCAACGTCGTTAGCGCTGTGGGGGGACGCGCAGTTGCACACTGCCAGTTACTTCGCGAAGATGGTCGAGGGCTGGGGGGTGCCGCGCAGGAAGCTTCGAGTCATAGAGAGCGGCGTCGACACGGAACGCTTCTCTCCCAATGTCAAACCGACTTGGAGGCCGGGCTGCTGCCCCCACGTCCTCCTTTCAGCGAGGAGGCTCGTGAGGAAGAACGGCCTCGAGTACTTGTTGATGGCGATGCCCTCGATAAGGCGCAGGTGGAAAGCCCACCTGGTTGTGGCGGGGGACGGACCGGAGATGGGGAGGCTCAGGGCGCTGGCCTCGAAGCTGGGAGTCGGGGAGCACGTGACCTTCCTCGGCCTGGTGGGGAACGAGGAGATACCCGGTTTGCTCTCCGCCTGCGACGTCGCGGTGGTTCCCAGCTTGATAGAGGCGCCGGGCATCTTTTTGCTGGAAGCGATGGCCTCCGGCAGGGCGGTTGTGGCTTCGAGGGTGGGTTCGATACCAGAGGTCGTCGACGGCAAAAACGGTTTGCTCGTAGGCGCCAGGCGACCGGAGGAGATAGCTGATGCCGTGGATTACTTGCTTTCCAACCCGGAGGAGAGGGAGAGGATGGGGCGGAGGGCGAGGGAGGCCGTGGAGCGCAAGTACACGATCGAGGCGTTCGCCAAACGCGTGCTCGACGCGTACGTGTCGATCTAAGGGTAAAGGATGTTCGGCAGCATCGTTTCGACGAAGTTCCAGACGACGACGAACGCGAACGAGAACCAAAGCATGGCCGCGAGCAGCACGAGCGGGAGCCTGGAGAAATCCCTCCCCCTCAAGGTCGAGATGAGGACGAGCATGTTCAGCGCGACCCCGAAAAGGAGGACGATCGTCTGGTACCAGGAGCTGAAGAAGGCCATGGCCACCGAGACAACCGTTCCAGAAAGCGACAAGTACTTCAGGACGGCTTCGAAGGCGAACCCCCCGCGCTCAGGATCGGACGACATCTTCCTGTAGACCAAGAAGGTGCCGAAGAGGATCATCGCCAAGCCGAGCCCGGCTGTGCTCCACTTCGTAATGACGTAAGTTTTCCAATTTCCGCCGTTCCAGGGGAGGAGAAGGGCTGAGACCGCTGCGAAAAGGCCCGCAACGTAGAACGCCTTTCCAGCGGCGGACACGCCACGACCCCCGCCGATAATCGCCTTATGCCTTTATTTCCGTATTCCCTCCTCGACCAAAGAACCTAGAGCCCAACGCTTATTACGGCAGCGGGCCTCAGCAACCAAAAAAAGGCTCCAAGCGAGGGTTTGGAGTTGCCCCACCTCTGCGTCACCGTCGACCTGGAAGAGTGGTACCACACGCTCTGGTTCGACGCCGGGGAGGTCGTGAACAGGCATTGCGGCGGGAAATACCCGAAAGGCGGCTTCCTGGGCCCCCTGAAGGAGATCCTCGCTTTGCTCCGGAGGCACAGGGCGAGGGCAACGTTCTTCGTGCTCAAGGAGATAGCCGAGGGGTTTCCGGAGGCCGTCCGGCAGGTGCACGACGAGGGGCACGAGGTCGGCTCCCACGGTTACAGGCACGGGGACCTTTCGGCCGACCCGAAGTTCGAGGAAAAAGAGGCGGAGACAAGGAGGCTGCTCTGCAGCATAGTGGGGGAGGGGGTCAGGGGTTTCAGGGCGCCGAACCTGAAGGTGAACGGGGATATGATCGATTCGCTCGGGAGGATCGGCTACTCCTTCGACTCATCCATAATGCCTTCGGTCAGGATACCGGGCTGGTACGGAGGCTTCGCCCCCCAGCACCCGTACAAACCCTCGCGCCTCGACCCCAGGCGGGCGGACGGCGGGAGCGGGTTCGTGGAGGTCCCCCTGCTCGTGTTCCCAGGCTTGAGGCTCCCGGCCGGTGCCGGGTGGTTCGTGAGGAACTTGGGAGCGTCGTACGTGAGGGCGGCTGCAGAGATGCAGCTCAAGTTGAAGAGGCCCGCCATCCTTTACGTCCACCCGTGGGAGGCCGCTGAGGATCCGGGCTTTCCCGAGGTGCCGGGACACGTCTTCAGGAGGGTGGGAAGGTACGTCCTGGGCGCCCTCGAAGTCCTGCTCTCGGAGCTCGATGCCAAGAAAGCCACGGTAAGCGAGATGCTCCAGGAATGGTCCTAGCAGGGTGACTGCCTGGTCCTCCTTTGCCTGGAAGGCTGTGTCCTGCGAGCCTCGGCCGGTCTTTCATCTTCCTTCCTCGAGAATACGAAGCCAAGGAGCAGGATCGCGAAAGCCTCGACGCTCGACAAGCCGATGTAGTAGTACTTCAGCGCGGTGTCCCAGGCCATGCAAGGGTAAAGCCCGAGGCACTCGACTATGTTGCCGTCGAAAAACACGAAGAGGGGGAAGGCCGCGAACCATGCCAGGGCGAAAGCCTCGCTCCTTTTCATGGAACGGAGCTGGCGGGTTATGGAGCCAGCCGAGCTTCGAGGGTTTAACGGTCCCGGCAAACGGTTCTCCTCTGTCTGACCTCAGCCGGTCTTCGCTCCTCGTGCTTGTATATGCTTGAGGCTCAGGAAATTTTGAGTCCACCATCACAAGGGGCGGCTCGAGGCCCAACGACACTTTAGGAGTCGAGTTTTTTCCAACTCAAGAAAATGACTTAAGCTGCGAAGCCGCTGAAAGCGACGCATGACCGTGGTCGTCTTCCTCCTCGACGGATGCAGGGCGGACGCCCTCGCCAAGGCGAAAGCAGGAAACATCTTGGGGCTGATGGAGGAAGGCGTCGTTGCAAAAAGGTGCAGGACGGTCTACCCCTCCTTGACCGGGCCTGGGCACGTCTCGATACTCACGGGAGCGTACCCCGAGAGGACGGGCATAGTCGGGCACTTCTATTGGGACAGGAAATCAAGGAAGATCCTTGACATCTTCTCGGACAAATACTGCATGTCGAAAACGGTGCTCGAGTTGCTCACCGAGCACGGCATGGAGGGCGCTAGCTTCGGCTCGTACATGGGCCGCGGATCCGCGGACGGGCGCTTCAGGAGGGCGGCGAAGAAGTCCGCATCCTGGATCTCGGGAAGGAAAAGCTTGATGGGCATGATCGAAAGAAGCCCGAGCATTTACAAGTTCCTCAGGGGTTTCGCAGTCGGCAGGTACTCGGGGTTCGAGCGGGACTTCCAGAAAGGCGGCCACGACATGTACTACGTCGCCTTCAACGAGGTCGACAAGGCCGGGCACGTGCACGGTCCCGAAAGCCCCGAGTACTTCGAGGCTATCAAGGAGTGCGACGAGAAGGTGGGGGAGGCGATCCAGGTGGCGGAGAAGGCGGGTAGGGAGGTAACGGTCGTTGTGACCTCCGACCACGGCCAGACGTCCGTGAGGGAGAAGCTCGGCTTGGGCGCCCTGTCGCTGGAAGAAGCTGGCTACGGGATGGACGGATCCGTCGACGTATCCGGAGCCCGAATAATAACCTACAAGAAGGGAGGAGAAACCGCCGTGGCGGCGGTCGTGAGCAGGCACGTCCAGATCTGGCTTTCGAGGCCCGGAGACGCGGCCGACGTAGCGGAATTGCTCGAGGGGAGGAAGGGGATCGAGCACGTCATACTGAAGGAGGAGGCAAAAGCGGACCACTTGGCTCACGAAAGGCTGGGAGACGTCTCGTTCTGCCTTGCCCCAGGCTACGGTTTCGAATTCCTGCCGAACTGCGTGAAGGGGGACCACGGGGGCATAGACCCGGCGGACATGGAGGTTCCCCTGGTCATTTACAAGAAGGGCGTAGGGCACTTCGAGATAGGGGAGGCGAGCACTGTCGACGTGGCGCCTACTCTGCTCCACGTCTTGGGCATCCCGCCGGCCGGTCAGATGCAAGGAAGGGTCCTGCTCAGGACGTAAAGCAAAGGGAGATGCCGAAAGGGATGAAACGGGCCGATGCCCTGCGCCTTTTGTGCCTCGCGGCGATGCTCGTCCTCTGCGCCCACTCGGCGCTGAACGCCGTACCATCGGAGTTTGAGCACGCCCACAACCCGTCGTGGTTCGTGCTCTCCGTCCCAGGAGCAGCCTACCTCCTTTTTTCCCTCGCAAGGAGCTGGAGGTCGTTAGCGGGGGGGAACGAGAGGTGCCGGACTGGATAACGCACCTGGGCGTCGGGTGGCTCCTCCTCGAAGCCTTGCGAAGGAAGGAGCGCAGGCTCTTCTTCCTCCTAGGGTGCGTCCTGCCGGACGTCGAGAAGGTCTACGTGGTCGCGGGGTTTTTTGCTTCGCCAAGGTTCGAGTCGGTTGTCCAAGCCTTCTTCCAGCCAA
>JAFNJA010000034.1:0-4681 GCA_017601265.1 Candidatus Brockarchaeota archaeon | reverse complement strand
CAGGACGGAAAGGGATGAGGATTTCGGGAAGGCGGCGGCATCGATCTTTTCGGGCGCGATCCTCCACCTTGCCTTGGATTCGCTCATCGAGGTCGAAGCGTCCGGGGGGATCGAGTTCCTGTGGCCGTTAACGTCCGCGGGATTCAGCATAAGCCTCATCGA
This sequence comes from Candidatus Brockarchaeota archaeon, assembly GCA_017601265.1. GTDB lineage: Archaea > Thermoproteota > EX4484-205 > EX4484-205 > DTQO01 > DTQO01. The sequence goes on along the minus strand of JAFNJA010000034.1, from coordinate 4,519 downwards.
GCTCGGAGACTGGAGGCCTGCGGTGGTCGTGGCGACCGCCTGCGTCGCCGTAGCTTTACTCAAGAGGAGGAGGGGGCGAAGTTGAGGATAATGATGGTCGGAGCCAACTTGGAGAGCAGGGTCGAGGGGATCTCGAACGCGGTCAGGGAAGCGTCATTGGAACTGGCTAGGAGGGGGCACGAGATCCACTACCTTACTTCGGCCGCGCGCGGTTTCTTGGAAGAGCCTCCCGATCGCGTGATCGTCCACGAGGTCGACGTTGGGGAAGCAAAGGGCTACGGCGAGAAGGCCCGGGCCTTCATGCTCAAGGCCGGGGTGCAACTGAGGCGGACAGCAAAGCGAGAGGAAGTTGAGGTGGTGCATTGCCACAGCTCCTACCCGGCGTTCGGCGCTGTTGTCGGCGGATCCGGCAAGCTCAAGGCCGGAAAGCTGGTCTCGATCTACTCCTCCGGCAAGAGTGAAGCAGGGCTGGGAGATTACCCGTTTCAAACCCGGCTGGCCCTCAAGCTCTTCAAGAGCCGGCTTGCGGTAAAGTTCGACCAGCGCTTCTTCGACAAGGTGGTGGCGGCGAGCAGGGGGGTGGAGAGGGACTTAAGGAAGGCCGTCCCGCCCCGGAAGCTGGCCTTCGTGCCCGTTGGCGTCGACACCTTGACCTTTAATCCGGGCCTGGACGGCTCGGGTGTGAGGGAGGAGCTTGGAATAGGGGCTGACGAGAAGCTTGTGCTCTTCGCGGGCGACCTGGCTCCGTGGAAAGGAGCGGAGGTCCTGCTCCAAGCCGTCCGACTGGCAAGGAAGTCGGTCCCCGACCTCAAGGTTCTCGTCCTCAGCAAGGGGACTTACGAGTTCGAAAACGAGAGGAAAGCCAAGCTCGAGGCGCTGATTAAAAACCTTGGACTGGAAGGAGCCGCAAGCGTGGTTGGCAGGAGGAAGGACATGCCCCGCGTATACGCAGCGAGCGACATCGTCGCCCTCCCGTACCTGGCGAACTTCGCCCTCATGGACGTTCCCAGGAGCCTGCTGGAGGCGATGGCTTCGGGCAAGCCCGTCATAGCCAGCAACGTCGGAGGATCCTCGGAGCTAGTAGAGGACGGCGGGAACGGCTTTTTAGTAAGGCCCGGGAGCGCGGGCGAGCTTTCTGGCCGCATCGCCCTCCTCGACGAAAAGCCGGATCTGGCGGCAAGGCTCGGAAGGGAGGCAAGGAGGACCGTAGAGTCAGGCTACTCGCTTTGCGCGACCGTTGAGATGCTCGACTCGCTTTACAAGAGCCTCGCAATGTAGAAAGTTGGGCTAAGCGAAAAGGGCGATGAGGTATAGCGTGACGTTTCCAACGCCGTGCATTACCACGGGCATCAGGAGGCTCTGGGTTTTGTAGAACGCGAAGCTGAAAAGGACGCCTGCTAAGTAGGCGAAGAGGAGCTCCAGAGGGACTCCCCAGCCAAGGTGCATTAGGCCGAACTGTACGGAGACTATGAGGATCGATTGCTGGACCGGAAAGGCTTCTGAGACGAAGTTGAGCAGCAACCCCCTGAACATTATCTCCTCGGTCGTAGCGACGAAAACGAGCATGACGATAAAAAGGTAAGCTAACGTCTCCAGCAACCTTTCGCGCGCCCGATCGGGACGGGTACCAGGATCTGGTACTCGACGAAGCCGAGCAAGAAGCCCAGCGCCACCCCGGCCGGAACCTGGAGGATGGGCGAAAACCTGCCCCAACCGATGCCGACCTGATCGTGCGGAACGCCCCTGAAGCGCACGTAGAAGGCCAAAGAGAGGAAGATCAGGGTGTAAAGCACGGGCTGCGCGAGAGCCATGGAGAGGAAGGCGGGCTTGATAGGGATGAAGACGATCCTCGAGACGAAGACGATGCCGTACGCCTCGAGGCACCTCGAGAGCCCTTGCACGGCCGTTGCCAGTACGGGGAGGGCGATCATCATCGAAAAGGCGAGCAAAAGGCCGTAGAGCATCAGTTCGCTGTTGATGAGCGCCTCTTCGAGGAGGAGGGCGAGGCTCAGGCCAAGGAGGACGATCCCTTGCTTGGTCAAGGAGCCGACGAGGTAGGCGGCCGCGTGCGTGATGGCGAGCAAGGCCAAGGCGGAGCAAACGAGCAGGCTGTAGGAGTACCCGAAAACCCTCACGCTGGCGTAGTAGAAGGCGACGAAGAAGGCCGATGAAAGGATAGAGCCAAGGGCGACGTACGCTCCGACCCTCTCTTCTTCCATCGGGGTCCACCCAGCCCCGGAGGGGGATGGAATATTAGGCCTTCTACCAGAACACCCCCCTGACGCAGTAGTACAGCGTGATCGCCACGAACGTGAGGCAGAGGACCGAAAGGAGGGCCGCCTCCGACATCAGGTTCCGGCTGGCCAGCTCGACCCTTTCCGAAACTTTGCCGTACGAAGAGCGCGCGAGTTCGGCGAAGCAAAGGACGGCGCTGGCTACGATGGGAAGCAAGACCTGGTTGAATGAGAGCGCTCGCCTGAAAGGCTCCTCGGAAGCGAGCATGGTGGAAGAGATCGTGGAGGAGGAGATGGTCGTCGTGACCGAGCCGAGCATGGTGCTGTACATGGCGCTGATCGTCGTTCCCATGGTTACCGAAAGCCCGGGAACTGGACCGCCCCGCGCGGTGGCGAGCAGAGCGCAAGCTAGCAGCGCGACCGCGTAGAGCACGACCAGCTTCTTCAATCGGGGGCACTAGGCTTGAAAAGGCGGGCGAAGCCTCTTAAGCTTTCCACTCTACCTTCGTTGAACGCTTGCGGCCAAAATCAGGCAAGGATTCTAGTTAAAGTTTTTATAATTGCAGGCCGAAAACCTGGAAAATTCTAAAAGCTTTCCCCTATTCCGGAAAATCGAATGGTTTCCGGGGAAAAGCGCGCGCCCAGGGCGTTTGTGGCGGTACAATCCTTGCTCGCCGTTTCCGCCGCCATAATAGCCCTTTCTCAGCATCTTGCCCGCCTCCCGCCGGCTGTCTTAATACCATTCGCGGTGGCGAGCACGCTCCTCCTTCCCGGGTTCGCTTTGACCTGGGCCATAGAGGGGCCCTCGATATGGAGGATGGGGAAGGTCAGGATCTTGGTTTGGAGCGTCCTTTTGAGCTTCGGGCTCAACTTCCTGCTGCTCTTCGTCCTCAACGTTTCGGTAGGCATGCTGGTCTGGCAGGTACTGCTCTTGGAGCAGGCGAGCACGCTATTCTGCTCCTTCATCGGCTACAGGAGGGAGAGGAGGGCTTTGAGGGAGCCGGGGGAAAGGGCCGCAGGCGCATGCCCGAACTGCGGGGAGCCGGTGCGGCCGGAAGACGAGTTCTGCACGAACTGCGGCGTAAGGCTCGGAGCTGGGCGTCCTGAAAACGGCGCCGCCAGCGAATCTACATGAGGTGGGGAAACTCCCCGACGTAGTTTTCTATGAACAGCAGGGTGCTCGCGGCGCAGGTCGCGAAGATGCACGCTAGGACGAGCTTCCCGAACTTCGGGTGTATGTTCTCCGCGATAGCGAGGGGCTTCGAGGCTAGTAGGATCAGGACCTGCGCCAAGGGAAGCCAAGCCCTGTATGCCGAAGCGTAACCGCCAACCACGCACTTCATGTCCATGAGCATGTTGTTGGCGAGGAAGAGGGACGTGACGAGGGAGGCCGAGAAGATTACGGCCTTGGCCGGGTCAAGCGATAGCTTGCTTCTGAACTGGAAGGCGAGGTCGACAGCGCAGATCGCGGCGAGGCTGGCAACGATGAGCGTGCTGGCGTGCTCGGCGACGAACTGGGCCCTGCTCTTCGGGACCACGATGTACTGCCCAGTGATGTGGGAAGGAGCTGCCACGGTTTTGGAGACGAGGAGCTCCCGGAAGCTCCTGAGGTAGTCCATGACGAAGAGCGAGTAGTACTCCTGTGTCAGCCAGAAGGCGAAGACTATCGCGCTCGCGGCAGCTACCACGTTCAGCTGCCGGTTCTTGAAACCCTTCAGCATCGAAGCTAGGATAGCTGTCGGAAAGAAGAGCGCGAAAGGGAGGCCGTGGGTTCCTCCCAAGGTGTAGAGCATGACCATGGAGAGGATCAGGTACTTTCTTTCCGGCCTCCTCACGAAACCCATCATGCCCAGCCAGAGGCCCGCGTAAAAGACGAGGGAAAGGCCCTCCGAGACCGCGTAGGACTGCCTGAGCACGGTTATGTCCGTGACCGCGAAGAGCAGCGCGGCCCTCATCCCGGCCCTCCTGCTTCCCCAAAGGAAATCGGCCGCGTAATACATGACAAGCACGGCGAGGGAGTTCAGGAATGGGGGAAGGAACCTGATGTACGTCAGCGGATCCACCTGCGCAGCTTTGTAGAAGTAAAGGACGAAGAGGTGGTAGTAAGGGAAGTAGCCGGTCGTGTCTACCCTGATCGGGTTCGAGCGGACGATGCCCAGGTAAAGGTAAGGGTCCCAGAAGGGTATGCCGCCGACGATGAGCGTTGGTATCGCCCTCATGACCACTGCCACCACGTATGTCGCTGCCAAAGATTGGACAGAACCATCGCCTTTGGTCGAGGGCAT
>JAFNJA010000033.1:3979-16195 GCA_017601265.1 Candidatus Brockarchaeota archaeon | reverse complement strand
TCGGTTTGTGCGGGTGCGCTTCGCTCACTCAAGGCCCGCCCTTCTATTGGGGGTACATGAGCACCATAGGCGGAACCGTGGCGATAGCGGCGATGATGGTATACAACTCGAAAGACTACCTGCGCAGAACAATCAAGCAAGCCCTGTCCAAGAAGTCAGAGCTGCTAGAAGAGGAAAAGGGTGAGGTCGTCGGTTACAGGCACGCGTACGCGATCCTCGTAGCGGGCGCGATCTCCGTCGTGCTTTGGCTCATGTCCGCTGGAATCGATCTCCTTTCGGCATTGTTCATATTGGTATTCTCCATCTTCATAGGGGGCATCGCGGGCTTCTACACCTACTCCCACACGGGTTTCTACGCGGCCAACAACCTGAGGGGAGGACACTCGTGGTTCCCGCTCTTGTTGAGGTGGGGAGGCAACCTTCCAGAGCTCAGCCCCAACTTGAGGATGTCAGACTGGACGACCCAGGAGTTCACGAACGGAAACGTCCTTCTGGTCTTCCCGACGCCCCAGATGATGGCATTCAAGATGGCAAGCCTTACGGGGGCAAACAACAGGAACACGTTCCTGGTGTGCGTCGCAGCCATACTGGTCTCGACGCCCATAATCGTGATGACTAGGATATGGATCACGCAAGTTTACGGGGCCAAAGTCGTCTGGGGCGGCACGAGCAGTTTTGAGAACTGCTGCACGGGCGTGCAGTGGATCGCGCCCCTGCCGTTGTTCATCGAGTACGGGGCCGCGGGCTTCGTGGTAACTTTCGCCTTCGCTATCCTCCACGCTCGTTTCGTCTGGTTCCCGTTCGAGCCGATAGGATTTTTGATCGCCACGTCCGTGGCCGGCAATTGGTACGGCGTTTGGTTCGCGTTCCTGATCTCTTGGCTGCTCAAAACCATCGTCCTAAGGGTTGGGGGGAGCAAAATTTACGAGGAGTACGGAGTCCCAGTAGTGGGTGGCTTCCTGGCCGGAGACGTCATAGTTATAATGATTGGAAGCCTGGTCCTGACGCTCAGGTTCTTTGCGCCGTTCTAACCATCCGGGCTGGTGCGCGACTGGCAGGAGGGCTCGGGCGCATCGGCAAACAAGCCGGCTGGCAAAGGCCGCCGGAACCGAGATCCACCTCGGGCGATTCTTCGAAGTTGGGCGAGGCCATATAAAGAAGGTTTCAGCCCCCGAGCGCATGAGCCAGTGGGGAAACGCTTTACTGAGGGAGATAGAGGGATTAAGGGTCGAGAAGGGCTCCATCGCGATATGGTCGATCGGCGGAGCCGGCGTCGTTTACAAGTCGAGCGAGACGACTTGCTTCATCGACCCGTACGTCGGCGGATCGACGCCCCCCGATTTCATGAGGATGATAGCGGTGCCCTTCGATCCCTCGGAGGTGAAGGTCGTCGACGCGCTCATCTCGACGCACGGGCACGCCGACCACTGCGATGAAAGCGTTGCCAAGGCTTTCGGCCGGAAGGGCGGGGCGACCTTCGTCGGACCTAGATCCTCGGCCGAACTTTTCAGAAAATGGGGGATAAGCGAGGGCAGGATAATCGAACTCAAGCCCGGCGAAAAGGCCGAGGTTGGCAACGTCTCGATAGAGGGGCGCGCTTCCTACGACCCGGACGCCGAGTCGGCCCTTACGTACGTCATCGAGGCGGAAGGCGTAAGGGTTTTCCACAGCGGGGACTCGAAGTTTTGCGAAGAGTTCGCAAAGATAGGAGAGGAAGGAGGCGTCGACATCGCCCTCCTGACGTTGGGCCGCAACCCTCCTGGGCAAAAGCCGTACATGAACGCCTGCGACGTGGTCGAGGCCGCGCGCGACCTCGGGGCCAGGGTGCTCGTGCCCATACACTGGGACATATTCAAGAGGACCTCCGAAAACCCCCGCTTAGTCTCGGAGATCGCGGCCGAATGGGGGCTGGACGTCAAGGTCAAGGTCCTGAGGCTCGGGGACGGGTTGGTCTACAAGGCAGCAGGCGGGCGCTAGCCCTGCCTTCGGTGGAGCCGGGAAGAAAAGGTTTTTACGCCCGGGCAGGTCTTGGCCGAGCGGAAAGGAATGCCAAAGCAAGAGATAAACAAGGACATGGTCGAGACTATTGTGAGGCAGGACGCTCAGTTCCACTACGCCGACCTTGAAAATTTCGAACTCTCGTCCGTTACCAAGAAAGGGGGCATATTCAGGGATCATTGGGAAGTGGAGGGGACGCTCACTACCAGGCATTACGGAGGGAAAAGGTCCTTCAAATACAAGTTGGACGCGTCCACTGGCGAGATCAGGGAATACAGCGTGAGCTGACGAATCCACCCAAGTTCGGATTCGGCAAGCGCAGACGCCCGCTTGGTCGAAATCGTCGGAACCGCCCTTTTAGCCGAAGACGTAGGCGGTTACGCGTCTATTTCTGAAAGACGGAGAAACAACTTAAAAGCAAAGCACTATAGACTGCCTCGCGGTTGGTCATCTCCGCGCGCCCGGCTGATTCAAGCTCCGAATCTGGTATGGAACGCGCTTTACGCGCGGCGCGCGCGATTCGTCCCATGAAAAAGGGACCGCTGGCCACTCGCGCGCTCTTGACGATCCCCTAGCAAGCTTTATTTTTCATCCATCGGGGGAGCGAGTGCATGAGGCTCAAGGACAAGGTCAGCCTGGTCACAGGGGCGTCGAGGGGCATCGGCAGGGCGATCGCCACCACCTTCGCGAGGGAGGGGTCGGACGTAGCCGTGAACTATTACCAGAACAAGGCGAAGGCTGAGGAGGTCGCCAACGAGATCCTCGCGATGGGTAGAAGGGCGGTCACGATCCAGGCTGACGTCATGGACAAGGAGAGGGTGGGAGAGATGGTGGGCGAGGTGATCAAGGAGTTCGGAAAGATAGACGTCCTCGTGAACAACGCCGGCATAGTGTGGAAACCCAGCAAGCTGCTCGAGACGAGCGAGGAGGAGTGGGACAGGGTTCTCGGCGTCAACCTCCTCGGGACTTATCATTGCATCCAGGCGTCGGCGCCGCACATGATCGAGCGCGGGTATGGGAAGATCATAAACATCTCTTCCCTCGCGGGCATAGGCACGACATTCCTGGAACAGGCCGCGTATGGGCCCTCCAAGGCCGCCGTCATCAACCTCACGAAGAGGCTAGCCTACGAGTTGGGCAAATACAACATAAACGTCAACGCGATAGCGCCCGGATTGGTGAGGACGGAGATACTGAGCTCCGGGATGAGCGAGGCGGAGGTAGAGAGGTCCTTCCAAGAGGTTGCCAAGCTCGCGGCTTTGGGGAGGGTGGGCGAGCCCCAGGACGTCGCCAACGCGGCGCTTTTCTTGGCGTCCGACGAGTCGAGTTTCATCACGGGCCAAGTGCTCGTCGTGGACGGCGGGAGGTTCAATTTCCTCTCGCACAGCGTCTAGCTTCAAGCCTGTTCGCGGGATTGGGATCGGCGCTTTCAAGTGCAACACTTCGGCCGATTCTGCCGACGGCTGACTTGCTTCGGCTGAGATCGGCCGTTCATTAGCGCGCGGGTTTGTCCAAAGGCGTTATCGGAGCGCCGCTTCCCCTTCCTTCGTGAGCTTGTACTTTCCCGCCTCTTCCTCAACGAATCCTGCGCCCTTGAGCTCCCGGAGGCCGCTCCTAACGCGGAAAAGGGGTTGGCCCGTCTCGCCCGCTACCTCTTCCGGGGACGAAGCCTTCCCCCTCAAGGACCTGAGCAGCGCCATCCCGCTCGACGTGGGTTTTCCGTCCGGAGAAACGCATGGCATGCGGCAGGCGCCTTCAGACCTTCTTCATGCAGAGGTACCAGTCCTTGCAATCGTAGCCTTCCTTGAGCCTTTCCTCCGCCTGCTCCGTCGTCGAAGGAGGCGGAACCACGACGGGGTCGCCGGGTTTCCAGTTCGCGGGCGTGGCCACTTTGTACTTGTCCGACGTCTGCAGGGCGTCCACCAACCTCAGGATCTCCTGCATGTTCCTGCCCGTCGTGAGCGGGTAATAGAGCATCGCCCTCACTTTGCTTTCCGGGTCGATCACGAAAACGCACCTCACGGTCTCGGTCTTGCTCTGCTCCGGGTGTATCATCCCGTACTTCATGGCAACCTCTTTGTTCAGGTCCGCTATTATCGGGAAGGGAATCTTGACCCCCATCTTCTCCTCCACGTTCCTGACCCACGCTATGTGCGAGGAGACGCTGTCAACGCTCAAGCCCAACAGCTCGACGTTTCTCTTTTTCAGCTCGTCGTAGATGCGGGAGAATGCGATGAATTCCGTGGTGCAGACGGGCGTGAAGTCGGCCGGGTGGGAGAAGAGGATGAGCCACGTGCCCTGGAAATCCGAGAGCCTCAATATTCCTTGGGTCGTGACAGCTTCAAAGTCCGGGGCCTTCTGGCCTAAAACGGGAAGCGAAAACCTCTCTTTCGCGGATGTTTCAGCCGTATTCCATCCCTCCTAATCTGGATGATCAGAATCCTGGCCTAATATGCGTTAACTTGCCAAGCTCCCGAACGCGCCTTCCAAGAGCGCGGAATCCCGCAAAACGCCGGGATTGGGTTCGAAAACGGTTTTAAACTTTCAGAGCTTGGGCGTTCTGGACGATGGTATAATAGGCTGGGAGCCTCGCACGCGTGGCAAGATAGGAGATGAAAAGATGAAGCGCGCGACTTTGGCCATTTTCCTGGCGGTGTTCGCGGTTGCAGGGGCGTCTTTTATAATAACCTCGGGAATCTTGGAAGGCGTCTTTCCCTTGGGTGGCGAGATCTCTTGCCCAAGCGATTCGAGCCCGTACGTCTTGACCCCCATAGGGACTAGGAGCGAGAACTTCGCCTGGAAGTGCCTCGTTTGCGGCCACGCTTGGACTAAGTCTTATCCCGAGGACGTTTACGCGAAGTGGCGCAAGGCTTTCCTGGAGCCCGATTTCGTGCGCGATTACGCCGTCCTCTACCTCCGGGATTCCGGGTACGGAGGCTTGCCGGATCCGCTAAAGGCAGAGTGGTCTGGGGGAAGGGAAACGCCCGAGGGCTTGGTGGGGAGCGAGACTTACGTTTACCGCGCCGAGGGAGCCGTGGTTACCGTCAAGTACCCGGTGGTTTTGGCCGAGAACGTAATCTACGAGATAAGCGTCGAACTTTCTGGAACGAAGGTGTGGAAAGGGAGGCTCCACCAGCGTCAGTTCTCTTCGGACACCTCCGATCCTTTGGACCTGGCGGCTTACGATTTTTACGGAGGGGTCGGCCTTTTCGAGAGGGGGATATACGTAATCGCGACGAGCAAGAATCCCCTGGCTCTCTACGGGACCGGCGGCTTTTGGGAAAACGTGAAAGAGCACGTTACCAATCGAGCCTCGGCTGGCGACTTCGTCAGCATATTGGTATCGAGGGGTGATTTCCCGACAGGCGGGCACCAAATTCAGCTCAAGTCCTTCTCCCGGCTCGAAGGAGATCCCGTCATCCTCTCCTTCTCCGCCAACTTCACGGACCCGGGCGAGGGGGTGGCCGTAAGCCAGGCGTTCACCAACCCCTTGGTCCTGGTTCCGGTAGGCAACTTGGACGCCGGGAAGTACTTGGTGGAGGTGCACATCGTGAAATTCTTGCTGACGTACGACGCTGACGGAAAACCGGTTTACGTGCCGATATTGACTTTCAAGGAAGAAGTCTGGACGCTTGAGTTCGAGGTGGCGTGATCCGGCCGCGGGGCTATCTAGACCGCGCGCGGCTCGAACGGCGCGAAAGCCGCGGCACTGGCTCGCGCCGCTTCACCTGATCCTTACCCGCGCCTTCTCCGCGACCGATCGGATGTAGCTGGCGGCCATCGAGTACTCTTCCTCGCTTTCCAAGTGTTCGATCATCAGCGGCGTGTCCGGGTCCAGCTTGCCCAGCTCTTCCAAGTAAACCCCGTAATCCAGTCCTCCAAGCCCTGGGCGCGTCTCCTCCAGGTGGACCAGGAGATCTTCCCGCATCCTTACGTCCTTCGCGTGGCAGCTCTTTATGTAAGGGCCTAGTTTCGAGCAAAAATCGCGTATGAGGCCGCCGTTATAGTAATAGCGCCGGGGGCTGCAGACCAGGTTCACGGGATCGAAATGCACAGCGAATTCCTTCCGGTTGACCGCTTTGATCAGTTCAAGGTAGCTGTCGGCCGAATCGGGATACGTCCACGGCATCGTCTCCAACGTGTAGCAGGTTTTCACCGGTTTGACGGCGTCTATTATCTCCTGTACTGTTTCCACGACCAGGTCGAAGGTACTTTTGCTGAGGTTGTCAGGGTGCGGCCCGTCCCATTTCCCTCCCCTCGACCCCGAAATATTCACGCAGCACCTGGCGCCCACGTCTTCGGCCAAGGCCAATTGTTCCTGGCACCGCCTTATGGCGGCGATTCGGGCGTCCCTGTCCGGGCTTATGGGATTGTTCCACACTCCAACCTCCGCTATTAGTATGCCCGATTCTTCCGCGGCCTCCACGTATGCCCGGACCGTGGAGCGGTCCGAACCGCTCCCAACGGGGCAAAATGCCGCGCTGTAACCGCGGCTCCGCAAGTAGGAAACCCAACTCGCCGGATCCGAATGCTTGAACGCGGGCCCGCCCAACCTCACGATTTTAACTCACTCTCGCACGAACCCGGGCTCAGTCCGCCTAATATCGGTTATCGGGAACGGCTTCGATAGAAGGAAAACGCGCAATGCCCCCGATCCTCCCTCCGGCTTGGGGATAGGCACCTTGCCTGATTGTTAGCGAGCCTCGCAAGCGCGAGACGCGCACCAGACCTCGGAAACCGCCCGCCGTCCGTCCGCACCAGGCGGTGCTGGCCCACTAAACCTTTCCGAAGCTTTGGGTAGCCTAAGCCCTTAAATCTCCCCGCTCGGCAAAAGGTGCTGATCGCGCGTGTCCGAATACGCGGAGGCGGCAAAGCCATTCCTGCTCGGGGAGGGCAAGAACGGCGTGCTTTTGATACACGGGTTCACCGGGCTCCCCCACGAGATGAGGGAGTTTGGAGAGTACCTCGCAAGCCAAGGTTTCAGGGTGCACGCGCCCCTGCTGCCCGGGCACGGGACGACGAAGGAGGAGATGATCAAGACGGGGAAGGCCGACTGGATCAGGGGCGCCGAGGAAGGCCTGAGGCTGCTCCAAGAAGAGGGGGCCGACAACGTCTTCGTCTCTGGGCTCTCTATGGGGGGCGCGCTGACACTTTACTTGGGCGAAACGCACCCCGAGGTCAAGGGGCTCGTGCCGGTATGCGCCCCCGTATACCTCCAAGATTGGAGGTTGCGGTTGCTGCTCCCCTTGATCAGGCGCTTCACCGACTATTACTCCATCGAACTCGATGACATATTGGACAAGGGCGCGCTCGACAACCCAGTAACGAGGGAACACAAGAAGCGTTACGACAAGATAGCGCTCCCCTGCGTCGCCGAGCTCCTGGATCTTATAAGGGAGGTTAGGAAGGGGCTCGGTTCGATAAGGCAGCCCATGCTCATAGCACAGGCCAGGAAGGACCGAGTAGTACCTCCCGGCAACGCGGACTATATCTTCGGGAAAGTGTCGTCGAGCGCCAAGCGGGTGCTCTGGCTCGAGAACTCGGGCCACGTGGCCACGATGGATTTCGACAAACTCATCCTTTTCAAAGAGGCCGCCGGGTTCTTCAAATCCCTGAGCGCCTGATGCGCGCATCCAGCGCGGGATTACTAACTCTCAAGGGCTTCTCCAAAGCAGGGACGAATAGATCTTGGGAATCCTAGCAGCGGGCCTCAGGCCGCCTTGTCCCTTGATCCGAGGGCGGTGGCGGAGTTTGGACCGTCCGACTAGTACGCGATCTCCGAAATCTTCGCTTCAAGTAGAACAAGCCTCCTGCCGCTGCGACCGCGATGACGGGGGCCACCATCGCTGTGGGAAAGGCTGCCTCGACGGCGAATTGAACTGCATCGCTTTTGGAGGGCAGGAGCGCGTCGTTGCCTTCCCATTCGGCGGTCGCATGCCACAGTCCGGCCATGTCCGGGCAGTAAGTATCGATGAAGGCGCCCGATTCCGTGCAGTTCGTCCTCCTCAGTACCTCGGTTCCATCTGGCCTGGCGTACGTGACCACCACCGTCGAGACGCCGGGGGGCGGCGATATGAGGCCCGATATCGTGATCGGCTCCCCCTCGTTTACCGTTTCCCTTGAAGCTTGGGCCGTTATTTGGGAAGGTAGCGGGCCGGGGCCGATTCTTACCATGTAGCCCTTCGTGCCGCCCGGCGCGATCTCGTCCTCAAGACGGAGCCCATCCGGGCCCGCCGTAAACGCGACCTCCTCCATCCCCACCATTTCCAATATCCGCACCCCCTCCTCCAAGTTCGGCAGAGCGCTTGGACAGATCGAGAGCGAGAAGTTCTTCGTCCCAACCAAGCTTGGGTTGTGGACCGAGAAGTACGTCGTCCCATCCGATGGGCCGTAGCGCTCGAGTCCAAGGTCGGATGGCTCCACGCGGGCGTGCGTGACGGGTTCCCAACCCGCCTTCGAAAGAGCTTTGATTATCGGGATGTACTTCCTGAAGAGCGGCCTGTCGCGCTCGTAGAGGGCGCTGTTCTCCCAATATGGATGCGTCGAGGCGTCGGCGCTGAACATGCTCGGGAAGACGGCGTAGTGGGCGCAGCGCTTGAAATACGCTTCGACGGAGTCGTAGGTCATGTAATCGAAGTCCGTATTCATGAGGAGCAGGTAGGGCTTCTGGTACATTATCGACCTTCGGAAGTTGAATATCTGGTCCGAGTCCGGCGCGTAACGGCCTTCCGGAAACCAGTTTACCTCTATCCCCGCTATGTCGACGAGGTGGACGAAAAAGGCGGAGAGCCTGTCGATGGAGTTCGCCATGACGAGCTTGCCCTGGGCATGCATCCTTGCGGAGATCTCCTCGGTCAAAGGATAGTGCGTGAACAGGTCCAAGAGGACCGGTTCGTAGGTCTGCTGATCCCATTGCAAGGGGAACGTGACGTTGGCGAAGTGTTCCCTCCTGAAATTCTCGGCGTCCGGAAAGTATCCCTGGAACGAATCCAAGTAGACGCCGTCGAGCGATCCCCCCGAGGACTCGGCCCTCTGAAAAGCCGGATCAAGCTGCAAGCTCCACGTCACGTGCGCCTTGTTGTGAAAGGTTTCGTTTTCGGGCAGGGACGGGTCGGTGTTCGTGGGGAAGAGCGCCGACCAGCCGGACCCGCTTATCCACGGGGCGTTCACGATCCTGAAGCGGAGCCGCCCCTCCCTGTCGTGGAGCCCAGAGACTATGACTGAGCGGGCATTTTCGCGCCGCCACGCGTCCGCGCTGTCGACGTCCCCCATGAGGGCGGAGAGCGCCTCCTCGGGCGTCGGCTCCCTCGGAAAAGACCCCATGTCGAGCCAGTAATCCCAAGGTTCTATGTAGACGAAGGCGTAATATCCTTGGGCGTTATCGTAAAGCACGTCGGAGTCGCCTTCGTGGAACATGAAACCGAAGTCCTCGGGATTTCGCACCCTGCTGATGGGCGTGAACGGCATCCAGATGCCCTCCTTGGCGGCGCGCTTGACGAAGAATTGGGGGAAGAGCTCGTAGTACTTCTTCAGGGATCCCCTGAAGGCCCAATCCGGAAGGTCGTTCTTGTAGATGTAGAAGGTGAAGGCGGCCCGGTTGGGGAAGTTCCTCGTCAGGCCCGATGTCGCGAAGTCGTACTTGATGGAAAACTCACCGCGCCCGTACTGGAACTCGACGATCCTCGGCTGGTCCATCGGCACGGCAATGGTTAGGCCGAGGCGCCCGTCGGGGCTCGAGATCGATGCAAGTGGGTATGTTGCGATCCACCTCTCCTCTCCAAGAGGCTGGCTATTCCTGTAAAGCCCGCCTTCGCTTATCCTCTCCAGCGAGCTAATGTCGTTCCCCCAGATCCACCCCGTAAGATCCAGGGGGAGGCTGAAGGAGAGGCTGAGGGCGCGGTCAAGGCCCGACATGTCCGTGGCGTTGACGTCGACCTTGATCGCCCTATCCATGCCCCTGAACCTGGCCTCCAATCCGATCTTCGAGCCTTGCATCGCGGCAGTCTCGACGATCTCCCGATCCTGGCGAGCCACCCTTCCTTCCACGCGGGGGATAGCTTGCGATGTCTCGACGATGCAGATGTCGTCGAACCACGCCGTCCCAGCGTGGTGGCGGAAGAGGCAGTAAACGTAAAGCTCCGCGACGGGTTTCTCGAGCTCGATTATCTTCTGGGCGTACTGCCAGCCGTGCGTTCCAACATCGAACCTGGCCGTCTGCCCCCAGAGGTGGCTTCCGTCGGCATACGTCACGTCAACGTAGATCGAGTAATCGTCATCCGCCATCCCAGAGACCGCTTCCGCGCGGCTCCATCCCGAGACCTTTAGCGTCCTGCAGCCTGGCTGGAGCTCGCCGAACCTCACCACCTGGTAGCCGCCCGCCGCGATCGAGGCGTCCGTCGCGGAGGCCTTCAGCGAGGAGCTGCCGCCATGCGGCTCAGCGCCCCTCGAGTAGCCCGAAAAGTAGGCGTTCCAGCCGTCGGCCAGGCCGTCCCAGGTCTCGAATCCACCATTGAGGAGCAGGTTTGGCGACAGGTCGATGTAGGAGCCCCTGACCTCGCCCATGGAGAAACCACCGAGCTCGGGGCGATCGCTTGGGACGGGAAGGTCGACGCCATCTATCGCGATCGATTCGATAGCGCCGTCCTTCGCGAAGGAGATCGAGAGCCCGTCACCGGTAAATACGGTCAGGGGTTCCATGTCCGCAAGGCCCGTGCTTTGGAATGGTTGGGAGAGCAATATGATTATCGCCGTCAAGCAAGGCAATCTCGCGAACTTCATGATCGTTCCAAAGGAAACCGGCCGACGATGCAATTAAGCATTACAGTTCCTGACGCTTGCTGGGCGCCGGGACTAGGAATGCCAGGCAAGGGCCATTGAAAGGAGCGCGATCACCCCCTTACCTCAGGTTCGGTCTCGTTCCGCAGATGGAGCAATCCCAAAGGTTAATCTCCAAATAACTGTGCAGGGGGCGCCATGCCATATCACGTTAGGCGGAAGGACAAGGAGATTACCGATGCGCGAGTTCTCAGGAAAATATTGAAAGCCACCAAATACGTAACCATTGCCATGTCGAAGGACAACGTCCCGTACCTCGTCTCCCTCAGCCACGGTTACGATGAGGGCCGTAACTGCCTCTACTTCCACTGCGCCCCTGTTGGCAAGAAGCTCGACTACATCAGGTCGAACAACGTCGTGTGGGGGCAAGCGCTGTTGGACCATGGTTACGCGGAGGGCGAGTGCGACCACCTCTATGCCTCCGTCCACTTCAAAGGCACCGTATCCTTCGTCGAAAATCCCGAAGAGAAGCGCATGGCCATCGAGTGCATGATGAAACAACTGGACCGAAAGCCGGGCGAACTAATCGCGGGGATCGACGCCGAGAGGCTGAAAGGAACTACCATAGGAAGGATCGATATTGAGTACATGAGCGGGAAGAAATCGAAGGAAGTGACCCTATGAAGGCCGACGGGGCGGGCGGATGGCCAGATTCGGCAAATTCCCCGAAATGCGGACAGGTCGCCTTCTCCTCGGTAGGATGACCATGGCGGACGCTGGTTTCTAACTCGAGCTCTCCTACGATCCGGAGGCCGAGGAGCTTGCCGCCATCGATCCCATAAACGGCGTAGAAGGCGCGAAGCAGGAACCGATGAAGTAATGCATCAGGCTCTTTGACGAGAACGGGGCATCCGCTGGGGCATACGTAAGATAATATTTAATTAATAGTGTTTTTGATTAGCATGGATGGACTGATCATAATGTTGTTTCAGACCATAAAGTCCGAGGTCGTTTCCCACATCTCCTACATTGTGGGGTCTAAGAACGAGGCCGCGGTGATAGATCCCAGAAGAGATTGTCAAATATATCTGGAAATCGCAACAAGATGGGGAGCGAATGTAAAATACATTTTTGAAACGCATAGAAATGAAGATTACGTTATAGGCTCCTTGGAATTGGCTAAAGTTACCGGAGCGCGAATTCTCCATGGACCCGGGCTGAAATGGGGCTACGGTGAAACGATCAAGGACGGCCAAGAGTTCTCCGTAGGATCGTTAATAATTCGGGCCTTGCACACTCCCGGTCATTCTCCAGATAGCACCAGCTACGCTCTCTATGATTCCGAATCAGGAGATCAAGCCATTATGGTATTCACGGGCGACACGCTTTTCGTAGGAGAAGTAGGCAGGACAGACTTTCTTGGAACGAAAATGACTCCGGTAA
>JAFNJA010000033.1:2915-3969 GCA_017601265.1 Candidatus Brockarchaeota archaeon | reverse complement strand
TGTACGATAGCATCATGTCGCGTCTTCTACCATTGGGCGAAGGCGTGATAATATGCCCAGCTCATGGCGCAGGTTCGGTCTGTGGAGGCAATATAAGTGAAAGGGAGACGAGCACTATTGGGATCGAGAAGGTAAAAAATCCAATGTTGAAGCTCAGCAGAGAGGAATTCGTCAAGTATAAAGTGGCAGAAAAGCACCAAACACCTCCATACTTCAAGAAAATGGAAGTTTATAATCTGGAAGGTCCACCTATACTGGGAACTTTGCCTAATCCCAAGGCTTTGAAGCCTTCGGAGTTCAACAAAAAAGTAAAAGAGAATTCTTTCATAGTAGATACGAGATCTCCGGTAGCTTTTGGAGGTGCCCACATAAAGGGGTCTTTGAGCCTGCCGCCCAGCAGATTATCACTTGCCGGATGGATTCTTACCTATGATAGGCCAATACTATTAATCACCGATAACCCAGAAGGCTTAGACTTTGCGGTACGAAACTAGGTGCGCTTGGGATTCGACAAGATAGAAGGATACCTTGCTGGGGGTCTAGAGGCATGGTACAAGGAAGGATTTCCGGTGGCCAAAGTAGAACTAATGACGGTACAAGATCTTTGGAAACGGGTCTCCTCCAAAGAAGACATTACGATTGTTGATGTCCGTAGGGAGGGTGAATGGAATGAAGGGCACATCGAAGGCTCAATACGCATCTATGTGGGACAGCTTGAGGAAAAATCTAGCAAACTACCGAGAAATCGCCCTATAGTGGTCATATGTAAAACAGGAAATCGATCGAGCTTTGGAGCCAGCGTTTTGTTGAGGATGGGATATAAACAGGTCTACAATTGCTTGGGTGGAATTGATGCGTGGAAAAATTCCGGCTACCCCCTAATCAAATAGTGTTTCATGGCAATCTTTATATGGTGTGCGTTTCCTCTTGGAATTGAGTTTAATGAGCATGTTTCCTCTTGGAATAGAACCTTACCTAATAGGCGGGTTAATTATCGGCGTTGGCGTAAGCCTGATATACATTTTTACTGGGCTTCATGCAACACAAAGTAGCT
>JAFNJA010000033.1:0-2747 GCA_017601265.1 Candidatus Brockarchaeota archaeon | reverse complement strand
AGATATGGAGGTTGGCGTTAGGAGGTTTGCTCGTAGGATTTGGGACCCGACTATCCCAAGGATGTACTTCTGGACATGGGATAAGTGGCCTGGCATCATTGTCAACGACCTCCCTATGCGCGGTCATCGTCTTCATGGGAGTAGCAATAGTAACCGCTAACTTAGTTCAAATACTGGGGGTGTCGCCATGAACGCGCAGAACGCAATAGTGCTTATCGGCGGCATTTTCTTTGGCTTCGGGCTTGCGTATAGTGGCATGACAAGACAGGAGATAGTGCTTTCCTTCCTACAGCTCAAGGACCTAGGGTTAATATTCGTCATGGGAGGGGCAGCGGCTCTTACATTCATCGCCGTGAACGTGGTCCCAAGGTACCTTAAGGCGCCTCTTTTAGGAGGCAAGTTTAAGCCTAGACGGGCGCCCATGTCTAAAAACGTAGTGATCGGTGCAATAATCTTCGGATTGGGTTGGGGCATATCTGGTCAATGCCCAGGCTCCGCTATTGCAAGTTTCGGAACGGGAAACCTCCCCGTTCTGGTAGGCATAGCCGCTATGTTCATTGGCGCTTATGTAAGAGGCTTATTAGATTCATGATGATTCACATTCCGCTGTAGGAGTAAGCTGTTCCACTAACGCAACGGCAGGATCCGCCTAAGGGATTGGCAGAACCCATACAACAACTAAAGTTATGAACAGAGTGGGAATGGCAATCAAAATGCCGGTCTTGATTAGCTTTTCTTTGGGTATCTGACCGGTTGAATAGACTAACGCAGTGGATGGGACGCCTACAGGAGTTATGAATGCTATTGTAGCCGATAGAGCTACGGCCATTACAAAGGGCAAGGGATTTATACCCAAAAAGCCGGTGGTTTCAAGAGCTATCGGTATTAAAAAAGCCGCGGTTGCGCTGTTTGATATGAAATTTGTCAGTACGAGAGAAACCACACTGAGTAGAAGAAGTATAAAGATCGTCGGAGCAAAGCCCTGAAAAGAAGCTATGGCGTTGCTGACTCTACCAGCTGCGCCTGAAACGATCATCGCTTCGCCTAATAGAATTCCTCCTCCAACAAGAAATATCAATTCCCATTGAATTGATTGCAAGTCCTTCAAATCGAGTAA
Organism: Candidatus Brockarchaeota archaeon; assembly: GCA_017601265.1. GTDB lineage: Archaea > Thermoproteota > EX4484-205 > EX4484-205 > DTQO01 > DTQO01. The sequence goes on along the minus strand of JAFNJA010000033.1, from coordinate 1,630 downwards.
ATTGGTTCCAAACATTGTCAGGACTGCAAGTATAGACGCAATCGCGGCACTAGAGATTGAAACAGGCATACCTAGCCACTTCTCTATGTGGCCCCCAATAAACCATAAAAGTATGGTCCCTGTAAAAATAGCAATAACTTTAATCTGAGGGGCGGTCAATTTATCGATTTGCTTTTTTTGCTCTATGATTGAATCTATATTTAATCTCATTTTTGGGTAAGGAAACGTTAGCTTCAAGATGAAGAAAGCGATTATTAAGGATAATAATGAAACAGGCAAGCCATAATATGCCCATTGGATGAAACCGAACGGACGGCTTTCACCCAACAATGCCGCTGCCATCATCGCGGGCGTACTTCCTGTAAGCATTGCCATGCCGCCTATTGATGTGCTAATAGATGCTCCCAAAAGCATCGCTTTTCTTAGATTGACAAGCTCCTCGGGCATCGCTGCCATTATCGAAAGAACCACGGGTAAAATTACGGCTATGGCTACTGTATTCGACATCCACATGCTCAAGAAAGCTGCAGCAAACATGATTAGAAAAACGAGCCTATCGACCCTCCCTTTAGAGTTAATCAACAAATTATAAGCTATCCACTTGTCAAGCTCATGCCTTTTTATCGACTGTCCTATTACGAGGCCTCCTATCATCAAGAAAATGATCGAATTCGAAAAAGGTGCAAAGGCATCTTTTGGCGAGAATACGCCTTGAATTGTAAGTAATACAGGTATCATCAAACCTGTGATTGGCAAAGGAAATATCTCAAATATCCAGCATCCAGCTGCAAATATAAAAGTAGTTATAGTTCTTCTTGCGATTTCCGGTTGACCAAAAGTCACAAAATATGCGGCAAGCGCAACCATAAGAACTAATAACAGGTTTCTTCTCTCATAGAGCTTCCGTTGTATTGTATACGTAGTCCATTCAATCCGCTTACATGGGTAACATTCTACATCTTCATGCATCGTCTCAATTCCACTTTCTTTTACCTATTTCCCAATTATCAGGTTACACTCAATAGATTTAATATATATGTATTTTATTAGTAAGTAGGGTAGCATGGGATCGTATAAGAGAATCGGGTCGATCTAATTAATTTTCTAAAAATCTGGCGGAAGGGATGAGCACGAGGAAATCGATGTCATTGGAGATCCTAGATGGATGGTATGAATTGGGTCCCGTTGTCCGTCAGCACTTGCTTGAGCGTCCCGTATCTACTGGCAGCTCCCTAAGAACCTCCGGCGCGTTCTCGGCGGTAGCGCTGTCGTAAAAGCCGGCCCCGGCTACGAGCCTGCTAGGGCCCTCGAGGTAGGCCACGATCCACCCGCACGGCCACGGGACGAACTTCCAGTCGGCCTGCGAGGTCGATGGCTCTATAGCCAGGCCTTGATCTCGTCCGGTCCCCAGCAGAAGAACGATCGCAACGGTACGACCTCGAGCGCCGTGAACCAGCCCGCCCGCTTGATCCTTCCCGGCTTCTTGGGCAGGCCCTCAAACGTCCTTCCCTTCCTGCCCCGGCGCGTCCACCTGTAACAGGCCGACCTGGGCGAGACGGCCAGCCAAGCCCGGGCTCCAACCTTGAGCAAGGTTTATCTTGGGGGTAGAGGCATTCATATACCTATGACC
>JAFNJA010000032.1:13333-16244 GCA_017601265.1 Candidatus Brockarchaeota archaeon | reverse complement strand
TGTATCGCCGTAAACGCGACCATCCCTCCGCAGAAAACGCCCGAGAGAGCGAGAGGCGGATCGTAAAACAGGGATGGGTGGCACCAGACCCTGCCGCATCCACCTAGTTCAAGGATCCCAGTATAATAGCCAATATTATACAGTATCTGAGCAGCAATGACGAAGACGACGTACCAGAACCAAACGTTAAAGATGGTGCTTAGGGGAGCTAGATACGCTAAGGCGTATATCGTTATCTGTTTGTTCATAATGGCCAGCCCTACGATCGACGCCAGAGCAGGAATCGTAGCTGGAACTGAAAATCCTCCGTGGGCGCAAGTATTCTCCCTCCACCCGAAGATGTCGGGGAACCAGGGGAAATAAGCTCCCAGCATGACTGTGCCTTGGTATAATAATCCGATCGCCATTCCTATAAGGAAGGGATTCATTCTTCCCGCTATCTTTAGCTTAGTTCCCGCAAGATGAGTATCGATGTTTATGAGTTCGTTTATGGCAATGGCATGTGGAAATGGCACCTTCTCTACGTCGATCCACTGATATCTAAGGACGTTTGTGAGGGAAAGCATGAAGGTCGCCATTACGACGTCGAAAATCCACCAGAATAAGATAGGGGCAACCCATTCGCCCCACGGGATCGGAACCCCTCCTGCGATGATCTGCTTGCAGATGTCCGTGGGCGGAGCCATCCAAGTCGGAATGATATCGGCAGTCCTTTCTGCATAAATTATCCTGTCGGCGTAGAAGACGCGGCCAGGAAAGCACCAACGTTGCGGACCAAGGTAAAAGCTTGTCGCCATGGAAGCCACGTAGAGGCATGCGAGGTTGACGGGAGTTATCTTGTTCCTCAACGGACCGATCTTCGCGAGGGGAGCTATCAGCAGCAAGGCGATCCAAGGCGAGGATTGGAGAAACATGAAGCACGTTAGGCTTCCCAAATTGTACTGGGAGAAGAAAGGAAATGCGGGCAGAAAGGACATCCAAGCGGGTCCAACAAATGCCAGTATGGCAGCGAATACGGTGGTCCATACCCATGGTATCCTCTCGACTTGTTTCTCCGCAACGGACATCTGCCTTTTCTCGCCCTCATCGAGTCGGATGATCCGTTTTATATTTAACATTTTTGCTCAACTTGCTGCCGACTCGCCTCGACAGACGGCGGCAGGACCCTTGGTGGCATAGCATACCCGGCCAGGTTCTCGGAAACGAGAACTCCGTTCACCTGGCAGTTCGCATGCGAAAGGAGACGCCGATTCGAATGGAGTTGATATGCGTGAAAACAGCAATGGGAAACGCTTATTTCAAGACTTTTATCGTTCTTAATTCCTCTTTGGTTAATCCATGTTTTTTAATTATTTCTTCGGCCGCTTCCGCTGTCGTGCCCGCGTACTTTTCTGATTTCTTCACCCTGAAAGGTTTCCTTACCCATGATTGTTCAATCTCGTGATAGAGGGGGCTTAACTCGTCATCTCTTATCTCGTTCGACCCTTTGGCGATCTTTTCTTCAAGGTAATTTATGAAGGCATTCACCCTTTTTCTGTAGTAAAATCTGACGAGTTCGTAGTAGTCTCGGCGCGCGTAATCCAGTATCTTGCCATCCCAGATCGTGAGGATGTCTCTTACCCGTTGGTCGAAGTCTTTCGGAACGTCGGGCAGGGCCATAGCCTTGTCCAAGATGGGCTGAAGGCAGAAGTAGTCGTTGCTCGAAAGTAACATCTCCAGGCTTTGAAGCACTTCGTCCAAAATATGCGCCTCCTTACCGAAGGTTTTCTTATCTCCGGATTTAAAAGCCTCATAAAGCCAAGCAAGGCGCAGATTGAAGAGGTCGGCCAGAAACTGGCGGCCTACGTCGATTAGGTCGTGCTGAAACAGTGGACATTCGCCCAACCTTCCAGCTTCTTCTAAAGCTATCTCCAATGCCCTTTGTAGGTGGGGTATGAACTTGCTTCTTTGAGATAAGCTGACGCCGTATGCCCCTTTCCAAATAGATTGGAGGCCGGATGGGGGCGGAGGCGCGCGAATTTCGTATATGCGCAAGTGGTATAAGGATGGATACGTGTCGTCGCTGCCATACACGCTGGCAGCAAGCTCTTTGAGGAATCGAACCATTTTGGGTGCAGACTCTTTGCCGTATCGACGGAAAGCGTACTCTTCCAAAAACGATCCAAGCTCTACGCCCATAGGGTTCCATCCGAGGCGGGATAGGATGTCGAAGAAAACGTGGTTGTGGTGCATTGCCTCAGGTTGCACGGCTATTCCCAAGCATTTTTTGGCCTTCGGTTCCGTGGCCACCTCTCGGACGCGCTTGACAAGGCCTGCCAGGTCGCCATGAAGGTTAGTTTGGCCCCCGTACGAGTATAGAAAACCCATAAGCCATGGCTTGCCGAAGTAGTAATCCATTTCCTTGTACATTGGATGGCCCCCCGCGTTGTCGTTCCAAAGCTCCCAAACCATCACGTCTCCCTCCGGGAAGGCATCGAGAAAGGCCTTCACGTTCTCTTTCGGCCACAGCTTCCGGTTCAGCCAAGTCCAAGATTGGGTAAAGATAACGCCCTGGGGGTCCACCGACTTGACGGCCTCGACGGCCTTCTTGGCATGGGCTATGTCGATCTCTTTCTGCGCTTCCGGGGTTCTTCCCGGCTCCTTCTCGCTGTAGGTCTGGGCGGCATACAGGTGGTCGGTGCCGTATCGCTTTACGTACTCCTCCAAGTACGCTTTCCACAACTCTCTATAGAGGGGGTCTGCAGGATGGATGAATTTTCCTGGCGGATCGAAACCAGCCCACCGAATCTCGATGAATCTGGCCTTGTCGCGGTAGGCTTCGTAGAACTCCTTGGGCACCTGGCCCAGGAAGCCTCGGAAATCCGGGGCCATCTTCATGCCCAGTCTTCTACCGTAAGCCACAAACTTCTTG
>JAFNJA010000032.1:10247-13323 GCA_017601265.1 Candidatus Brockarchaeota archaeon | reverse complement strand
GGCGGCGATGAAATCTTGGAAACTTTCCGGGTAAGGAGGCTTAATGTCCCATTTGTGCCACCCAGCCCAAGGGTGGAAAGGTGGGGCCGTCAGGCTGGTTGGTGGCACTTCTACGCCGAATTTTTTCCAGACCCTTCTCCAGGTTGCTGTAAAGTCGAAATTGGAGGATAGAACGTTGAATCTGTGTTTTGCAGCCCAGTCCACCTCCCGCTTCCACTCTTTCCAGCCCCACCAATAGGAAGTGTATTCGCAGTCCATCATGTATTCCCTGATGGGAAAGTAGGGCCTTTCAAAAACGTCGATACCGTCTACCGGTATCTCTTCCAGTTTTGGTATTCGTTCCCCGTCCCAAAAGAAACCTACTCCGCAGAACTTCTCCAAGTAATGGTAGACCGCGTAGAGGGTCCCCCTAGGGCTGCCGCCCAGCAATAAAAGGCATTTTCCACCGGATCCATCGGCCGACTTGATCAAGAAACCTTCCTCCCCCGCTTCCCCTGCAACCTTGGCGAGCCGTTTCTTGAAGAGGGAATCGCTTACTGAGGTTTTTCCTACCGAAACTACCACTCCTTTCTTTGGGAGCGACGCTGGACTCGGAACTATTGCAGGTTTTGCTCCAGTCATCGCCTTAACGTATTTGGCAAACTCCTCGGCAGCATGTTTCTCCAGCCAATCGTTCCCGGAAACGCAAAATATCGGCCTCATTTTCTTTCAAGGAAAGTCAAATAGGTCGTTATTTATTGTTTTACGTGCTATGCATGGCAGTGGAAGCGGATTCAGCGTTTATCGTCGCGACGCAGATCCTCCTGCGTTTAGCCAGATCAGGACAGCGATCCTGGTGAGTTTGAGCCCTTTATGGCTCTACGGAGGGATCCGCTTCATTCGAGGCTGAATCCAAATTATTTTATATCCAAGCGGGGACAGGTCCAAATCGATCTTGCTATTCTCAAAAGGAACGGCACCTCCAGTTAACGCATCGCGGGACACCAAGTCGCTGGGCAATGTCAGGCCGTCCAAGTTGAGCCGCATGCGAACCGTTGTCGCATTTTGCCCTAAATTGGAAATTATGGCCAACACGCCATTCTTCGGATGGCGATAGAGGCTCGCAAAGGCGTCTTTGGGCGAGATGTTGACGTATTCCGAGTTGCGCCAGTAAGGCAACCAATCCGCCTCCTTCATCCCAAACTCATCGCATATCCGCCAGAGTTTAGACTCAAGTTCCAGGTTGGGACCTGGCCCATTGCCGCGCACCAGCACGTTATGAAGCAACGTAATGGCGCACGCTTCGTTGTACGTGAAGGGACGTTCGTAGCATAGAAACTCGGCAGGAACGCCCCACTGGTGGCCCATGAATTCGGTTCTGAAAACGTCCAAAGGTAATACCTCCGTCGCGAACATGCCGTCCCCCAATCCGTATCCAGGAAACTGTTCCCCATCCCAAGTTCCCGTTGCCCACGCCAAAGTGGGGACGGTCATGCACGTCGAGTTGTGGACGTTCACTTGGCCATCGGGTTTTCTTGATTTCACGATGGTGTAGATCCTGCGCATCATCTCGCGCGTTGCCCAGATAGAATAGGACGGAGCTACGCTTCCGTCTGGTCGGACGTAGCCGCAACCATGCTGAATGTTGACGCATCGTTGGGGATTCCCCGTGCCGTCAAGGTAGACGCCGTCTACGCCAAACTCGTCCATCAAGCGGGCGATGCCATGCGCGAGGAAGTCCTGCCACACGCTGCGATAACAGACCGAATAATACTTTTGGCGCGGCTGTGGAGCTATTTCCAAATCCGATCCCGCATCGTCCTTGGAGGTGAGGACCTCGTCTCGATAACGCGGCCACTCTGGGGCAATGTCGGATATCATGAACCCGAAGTAAAGCAACAGCTGGATGCCGCGTTCATGGCAGGCTTTAACAAGGTTGCGCAACTCCGCGCTCCGCGTTGTCGAGGTATAGCCTTCGATTTCCGTCCAATGCTCGTGGAAGCAGATCGTCCTCACGCCAAGGCCGGCCAGGTAGTCAAGGACGGGCCTGTCCAAGCCAAGTTGGAGGCCGTTGCTGAACTTTCCAGCCGTGAACATCGCGACGCCCGGCGGATGGGTGGGTATGATCCCGCCTGCGCCGGCAACCTTGGCGGGCCTGGTTGCAGGCATGCCTTTAGGAATGCTTCCGTCGAGGTGTTGGATCACTCCGGGCTCGAAGCTTTCGTCCAGGTGGTCAAGCAAAAGGGTATGCTCATCCAGCGCGGGGGCGTTTCCAGCAGCGGCAAAAGATATTTCTTCATCCGTGCGGACTACGTCCGAAATTCGGATTTCATCAATGATGAAGTAGCTGCCTGGACCGCCGAATGCGATACTTCCTCCAGTTGGGTCGCCATGGAGCAGCCCATGATGGGTTTTCTTCGCAATCAACTTGCCATCAGAGTAGATCCGGATGCGTTCCCCCCAAGTCAGAACGAAGTGGTGAAACTCATCCCGCCTCCATATGGGTTGGGCGCTTAGCTTGAGGAAAGTTTTACTCTTTCGCCTCATTAACAACCACAACTTGCGATCTTGCCAGCAACATCTGACTTGATTTCCATTCGATAACTGGATGACGAACAAAGTTTGATCCGCTTTTGCTTGAAGCGGATCGAAAAGGGGTTTTATCCAGAATTCCAGCGTGCCACGATCGATGTCGATGTTCCCTTCAGCTTGATAAATGAGCGTGGATAAGGCGCCTGCAGGCGATGCCTCGATTCCATAATTACCGGCATGGCATATGCGGTAATCCCAAGCGTCTTTTACCACAGGCTTCACGGGCGTGGCTTGGAGGCCGAACGCGTAAGAAAGATCGCCTAACGGGCCCCGTTCCGGGGAAAACATCTGGATGCCGTCCGTCTTCTTTCCTCCAGGCGCCATCTCAATCGGAGAACTAACCAGATGCAACCGCAACGCGACTTTGCCTCCTTCGCGCGCAATTTCAGTAACGCGGTCAGTTTGCGCGTTGAACCAGTTCTTGTCGGATTCGGAGAACCAGGACAGCCCCAAATCCTCGTCCCCCAACCAGATAAAAGGAAGGAACCCAGAAATCAGCCCCTCT
>JAFNJA010000032.1:0-10233 GCA_017601265.1 Candidatus Brockarchaeota archaeon | reverse complement strand
AGGAAAGTAATAGAAATACTTTGCGCATTTCGAATCTAAAGGGATCTCGAACGTCAGTTCCTCCAAGCGCAATGGTCGTAATGGTTCCAACCTCCAATCTATACGTACAAGACCGTCGTATTCTATCTTAATCTCCGAAGACAACCTCAGAGTCGAACTGGAGATGCGCTGAGAAAAACATGCCCTTGCGTCAGTCGCCTCATTCAGCTCTATCGATCCGCCTTGCCAACGCTGAAGGCGACCATCCACCCTTGCTGTCATCCGAATGGAATCAGCCAGAATGGTACGATTCTTCGTCACTACATTTACCGGAAACGGCGAGGCGGCGAACTCGTAGATTCTTCCCCAGCATGATACGGAAAAAGTATGAGGCTCTTCCTTCGAGCACTTGCGCTTAACCTCTATGGGAACCCATGGTGGAAGCACCTCGTCGCTAATCCCCTCCCTAGACCCAAGCCATTCAGGCTTATTCGAAACCGTTGGCCTCTTCGCCTTATCCATTATCTTAACTATTACTCATATGGCAATGAACGATTATATTTGTTTTGGGGTTCGTAATTTTGGGATTCTATCACGTTCATGTCTGCCCAATTTTCTCATTTGCATGATGGTTTTGATGGATGGAAGGCACTCTAATCTCAACTCATGATTGTGCTGATCCTGTGGTGAAGGTCCCTTCTATCCATCATCCTCGGGTAGAAGGGCTTGCGGAGCTGGTAGTCTAGGCCCAGCGCTCAAGTTACTGCCGAGCGAAAATCGCCGACCGGGCTAGGCCAGTTCCCAACCTAGCCGGACTTACAGCAGACTTGCTATCGCCCCCGCGAGGTCGTCGGTGTTCTCAACCAGGAACATGATGATCCGCTCGAGCTCCCTCACTACCTCCGGCGGAGGCTTTTCCCCGGGAAGGGCGTGAATGAGTATCTCCCGCTTCCCGGGCTGTCGCTTATCCATAACCTGTGGCCTTTGTAATTGACGACTAGCTCCCAGCTCGACTTGTCGCACGGAATGCCAGCTTGCTGCGGGCCCAGGTACCAGTTGAGGGCGTAGGAGGCGAAGGCCATGCTCTGGAAGCACTCAGCCTCTGCCGCTTGTCCTCCTCTGTCCTTTCTTGGCTGAGGTAGCCGGAGATCGTAACGCTTCCAACGCAATCCATCTCCTTCCATGGCACAGCTTGCGCCCTCGCTACGACAACCTCTTTGCCGTCGACATTAAGCCTCACCATCCTCCTGTAACAGTCCCAGCCTCCGCCCGAGAACTCTATCCCTTCGCCCATTTTCGCGCGCCCGCCTAGTACCGAACGCTAAAAGTAAAAGGAAGATAAGCTCCTGCGGATGTAGCGCGGCCAAACGGTTCTTCAAGACGTGGAGCTTAGCTGCCGATCGGTTCCGGCTAGCAGAACCCAGCATGAGTGGGCTGCTGGGTCGCTAATCCGTTGCATTTTGTCCTCCGGCACATTGTGCGAGTAGGAAAGTGAAAGCTAACCAATGCGCCAATTGAAGTCCAAAAGACCTTTCTCCTTTGCCAAAAACGTCTTGATTCATGGCTCGGGCACTTCCACTTTCGTTTTCACTCGACTCTCTACTAACAAACCGTAAGAATGCTTTTAATCGTAGTTTACACATTCCAGAAACACATGGGGCGCGGAAAGTCAGCAATCAGTAAACTAGGCTCGAGCATCGGGAGAAGCGGCAGAAAGAGTTCACGCTTTTCATGAATGGACAACACCCTCGACATGGTACACGAAAATCTTATTAATAATCTAAAGAAAAGAGGCGACGCTATAAATGGTCGAGGAAATTAGAACCAAAGGAGTCGCTGCTAAAACGCTTTTGTGGGTCGCTATTCTTAGCATCGTCCTAACCGTCATCTGGGATTTATGGAAGGAATTCTTGCCTCCGGTAGCCGCATGCACCCAGAGCTTCAGCAGCCTTATCCCTTCACCCGGAGTGGAACTGATGGGGCTGCCGTTTCTCATGGTTATGATAGCCATGGTTCTCATAAGGGTTCCGTCGATGAGAAAATTCCTGTCAAGCACGAATCTGGTGTACCTGTATGCGACATTCTTGGCCGTATCGTACTTTACATCCGGAGGAGGAGCTTTCGGATCCCTCCTATTTGCTCGAATATTGAATCCGCCCCACGTCCAATATATCCCTGAGTTCGTGTCCCCATCGTTTGAAGTAGCTGATCTGTTGCAAGGAGGGGTAGGAAGCGTCGGAGCCATGCCTTGGGCCTCTTTGTTCCCAGTGATTGTTTGGAATTTCCTGATCTTTGCTTTGTTCGGAGGCGTAAGCGTAAGCATGGCGAGCATCTTCCGCCGGCAGTGGATAGACGTGGAGGCGATGCCCTTCCCCCAGGTGATGCTGGTCCATACGGCATTGGTAAACGTGGAGGGCAGCGCCAAGCGCGAATGGCCCTCCAAGGTTCCATTTCTCTCTGGGACGCTCGCCGGATTCCTGCTTGCCGTGCCCCTTAGCGGAGCCACACTCTTTCCATGGTTCCCGGACATATACGGTTGGCGCAGTGAAACCTGCGGGCCAGGATCCCAGTGGTTCGCGCCACCTGACGTGCCTTGGAACTTGGGTTTCACCAAGCACGCTCCGGTTTACGCGCTTCTGCTTCTGGTGCCAGTACACGCGCTCTTTAGCCTTGCTTTTTACACGCTTGTTTATGAAGCGACCGTTTTCATAGCATTCTACACGGGACACTACACGGGATACCTTCAGAAAGTATTCTGCGCAAGGGCGTGGTGCGCGCCGGATCCTTTCCACAGTCCGCCGCTAGGTTACGCGGCCATTAACGCGGGTGCTGTAACGGGTCTTTTCGTGATAACGTTATTCCTCAACAGGAGTTACGTTTTGGGGACTCTTAGAGCTGCTTTTGGAAAATTTAGCAAGACAGAGTTGGATCGGGGAGAGCCCATGTCCTACAGAAGCTCTTGGATAACGCTAATCGTGTCATTCCTGCTCTTAGTAGCGTTCTTCGCGTTCACCGGGCTCAGCCCTTGGGTTTCCTTCGTCTTAGCGCTAACGGGCATCATAACTTGGTTTACTATGGCCCAGCTATGGGGGAAAATAGGATTCAATACGGAGCCGTGCTACGACTTTGCTCCGAGCTTCGTCAGGCTGCTGGTTTGGCCGGCGGTGGCGCCGACCCCGGGCGTCACTTCCGCAGATCTAGCCCTGGCGCCGTACATAACCGAGGAGTGGGTAAGCCATGGAGCTTCCCTCGGATGGGGGGCGTCCTTCTACACGACTCTGGCCTCGTACAAGATGGCGGGACTTACGGGGGTGGACACGAAGAGCGTGTTAAAGGTGGCAGCTATCGCCCTTTTCGTATCCATGTTCGCCACCATGGTCGTTCGAGTGATGATTTACGGCGTGTTCGGAAAAGCCGCCACAAGTTCCCCATCGATCTACCCTATGGAGAGCGTGTCCAACAGGATATGGGGCGAGTCGGTGAGTATGCCCATGACAGAAGCTTTCCCATGGATTACCCTCGGCTTCGTTTTTATGGTTGTAACTAGGTATTTGTACACCAGAATCCTTTGGTTACCGGACCCGTTAATGGCTATACCCGCCTGGTCGTACCTCGCAACGGTCCATGGGATATGGTTTGCGTGCCTTGTTGTATGGATCATCAAAACGATTATCTTAAAGGTTGGCGGAAGCAAGTTGTATGAGGAGAAGGTCGTGCCATTCGCCGGAGGGTTCATGCTCGGAAACGCGTTGGAAGTATTGATTGCGGGCAGCATGTCGTTCGTCATGTTCCGGTGAACTGTTTATTCCAGCGCCGAAGCATTCGAGGAAAGGGAAGCAGGGAAGGTTCAGGAATTTACGCGAAGATTTGGGCGCTTGGCTGAAATCTAAGACATGAAGCGCCTTGAATGGCAGATTGCCTGCGATCTGCAAGAGCATGGGCTTCGCAGACAATCGGTGGACGGTAATCAATCCACGGATACCGAAGACCCTCGCAGGCCGCCTCAACGATATGAAGGGTCAAAAGCTCTTGGCAATGGCAGGCGACTTGGGCGTACCTTTCACAAGATTTAAACCATATCGGTCTTTCTATCAGCATGCTATGTAAGCCAACGGAGGAAAGGTTATGGAAGATGAAAAACCGACCGTTTATCCTTACATACCCAACTCTGTGCCAGCGGTGAAGAAGCAAATGCTCAAAGAGGTTGGAGCGGAGAGCGTAGACAACCTCTTCGAGGATATCCCTGAAAAGCTCAGGCTCAAGGAAAAGATGAATCTGCCAAAACCGTTCGTGTCCGAATGCGCCTTAAGGAGGCACGTAGAAGGAATCCTCTCTAAAAACAAGACGTGCCGGGAATACCTGAACTTCTTGGGCGCCGGATGCTGGCAACATTACGTGCCATCCGTTTGCGATGAGATCAATCAGCGAGGCGAATTTCTGACCGCTTACGCCGGAGAACCTTACGACGACCATGGGAGGTTCCAGGCGCTTTTCGAGTACGCGAGCATGATGGGAGAGCTTCTTGACATGGACGTCGTGAATGTTCCGACGTACGACTGGTTCCAGGCGGCTGCCACTTCCATCCGGATGGCATCGAGGATCACGGGCCGACGCGAAGTTTTGGTATCAAGAACGGTCAGCGCCGACAAGTTGTCGAAGATCAGGGATTATTGCAAGCCCCAAATCGAGGCCAAGCTTATCGATTACGACCCCGAAACAGGACAACTGGACTTGGATTCGCTTGGGGCAAAGGTTTCGTCGAAGACCGCCGCCGTCTATTTCGAGAACCCATCCTACCTCGGATTCATCGAGGTTAATGGGGACGAGATCTCAAAAGTGGCTCACGACCATGGCGCCATATGCATAGTCGGCGTCGATCCTATCTCGTTGGGGGTCCTCTCTCCTCCCATTGAATATGGAGCAGACATAGTCTGCGGGGACCTACAACCGCTTGGCATGCACATGCAATTCGGTGGTGGCCATGCAGGATTTATCGCCACCCGTGATGAGGAAAAATACGTGATGGAATACCCTTCCAGGTTGTTTGGCATAGCTCCGACCATGGTTGAAGGAGAATACGGATTCGGCGACGTTGCCTATGAAAGGACGTCATTCGCTTTGAGGGAGGAAGGGAAGGAGTTCGTGGGTACGGCTGCTGCTCTATGGGGAATAACGGCCGGAGTTTACTTGGCCCTGATGGGGCCGCAGGGCATGTTGGAGATTGGGAAAGGCATAATGCAGAGGTCGCATTACGCCATGAAGGAGGTGTCAAAAATAAAGGGCGTCCGGTGTCCCGCATTCAAATCACCGCATTTCAAGGAATTCGTCGTGAATTTTGACGGCACTGGAAAGGCGGTTCGGGAGATCAACAAAGCCTTACTGTCTCACAAGATATTTGGCGGAAAAGATCTAACGAAGGAATTCCCGGAATTGGGCAACAGCGCCCTTTATTGCGTTACCGAAGTCCACACCAAGGCTGACATAGATAAGTTGACAGAAGCGCTTAAGGAGGTTGTGGGATGAAATGAAAGACATAACCGAGGAAAGGTACGTGGACGGAAAACCGAAACTCAGGCGGTTTCACCAGGCGAGATGGGATGAACCGATAATTTTCGAGTTGAGCAACGAAGGGGAAAGGGGGATCCTCGTACCGGAAGTTGAGGAAGAGTTGAAAGGAAGTGTCGGCGACGTCTTGTCGCGTATACCGGGGAAGATGTTAAGGAAAAAGCGGCCTGAATTGCCAGAACTTTCCCAACCTAGGGTGCTAAGGCATTACGTGAGGCTTTCGCAGGAAACCTTGGGAACCGATCTTAACATAGACGTGGGACAAGGTACCTGCACGATGAAATACAGCCCAAAGGTCAACGAACAAATTGCCAGAATGCCTCAGGTGGCTGAAATCCATCCGTTGCAAGACGAAGAGACGGTTCAAGGCATATTGGAGATAATGTACAAGTTCGAACAGATCCTCAAGGAGATATCGGGGATGGACCGGTTTTCGCTCCAGCCCGGTGGCGGTTCAGCGGCCATATACGCGAACGCCTCGATAATAAGGGCTTACCATGAGTCCAGAGGGGAAGCGGACCAGAGAGACGAGATCATAACGACGATCTTCTCCCACCCTTCGAATGCGGCGTGCGCCAGGACCGCTGGCTTTAAGGTCATAACCCTGTATCCTAATGAGGACGGTTACCCGGATATTCAAGCATTGAGCGCGGCGGTCTCAGAACGCACGGCCGGATTGATGATAACGAACCCGGAGGACACCGGCATCTTCAACCCCAAGATCGAAGAGTTCGTGGACATCGTGCACGAAGCCGGAGGGTTGTGCGCTTATGACCAGGCAAATGCCAACGGAATATTGGGCATAACCAGAGCCAGGGATGCGGGTTTCGATCTTTGCCAGTTCAACCTGCACAAGACGTTCTCAGCTCCCCACGGATGCGGCGGTCCGGCGGCCGGCGCAATCGGCGTGGCCGATGAGCTTGGGAAATTCCTGCCGGTTCCAGTTATTGAGTTTGACGGCAGCAAGTATCGTCTAAACTACGATAGACCAGAGAGCATTGGAAAAATAAGGTCCTTCTATGGGGTCGTGCCAGTGGTCTTGAAAGCGTACGCCTGGGTGATGAGCCTGGGCGCAGAAGGGTTGAAGGAGGTCGCCGAGACCGCGGTCCTCAACAACAATTACGTGCTCAAGAAGCTGTTGGAGGTGCCGGGGGTGAGCGCGCCTTATGCCAAGGGCAAGCGCAGGATCGAGCAGGTCAGGTACAGTTGGGAGAAGCTGGCGGTGGACACGGGCGTCCATTCGGAGGAGATTGGGCTCAGGGCCGCGGACTTCGGCGTCCATTATTGGACGAGCCACCACCCGTGGATTGTGCCAGAACCGTGCACCATAGAACCGACCGAATCTTATTCCAAGTCCGAGCTCGACGAATACGTCCAAATAATCAGGAACGTGTCCGATGAGGCGTACAAGAACCCGGAGCTGGTCAAAACCGCGCCTCACAACAGCACCATCCACAGAATCGACCATGCGCCTTTGGACGATCCGTCGCAATGGGCTGTGACATGGAGGGCGTACCGCAAGAAAGTCAAAAGGGACAAAGCAGGGGAGTAAATTTTTCGGCAGGCCGGGATACCTGCTAAAGACCTGCTTCGATGGCGTCCCGCAGCGTAATCCGCGCGCAAAGGTGGTGTGGGTGGGAAAAAGAAGATTGGGTTTGATCGTAAACCCGATAGCGGGGATAGGAGGTAGAGTAGGGCTTAAGGGGAGCGATGGGGAGGATGTACAGAGGAAAGCCCTGGAATTTGGAGCCTTGCCTCAATCGCTAAACCGCGCCATTCAGGCGCTGGAAAGAATGAAATCCATCAGAGGTGAAATCGAGATCATAACGTATCCCAGTGAAATGGGCGAGGACGCGGCTGTGGCGTGCGGTTTTGATCCTATCGTAATAGGTTCGATCCAAAAAGGCAAGACGACCTCGGAGGATACTAAAAACGCGGCGAAGGAGATGTCGAGTTTGGGCGTGGATCTCCTCCTCTTTGCTGGTGGAGATGGTACAGCGCGGGACGTATACGATGCGGTTGGAAGGGCGATGTTGGTCCTCGGGATACCGGCTGGGGTCAAGATGCATTCGGCCGTTTTCGCGGTGAACCCCGGAAGCGCTGGTGAACTGGCCGCTTCATTCCTGAGGGGCATCGTGAACAGCGAAAGGGATGCTGAAGTCATGGACGTGGATGAGGAATCGCTTCGGAAGGGTTTCGTTTCCGCGAAACTATATGGTTTTCTCAGGATCCCGTACCAAGAGAGGCTGGTACAGGGAGCGAAGATCCCGAGCAGCGCGGGAGACAAAGAATCCATGAACGCTATAGCTTGCGAAATCGTGGATGGGATGAGAGACGATTGCCTCTACATAATCGGGCCCGGGACTACGACTAGAGCCATAATGTCAAAACTGGGGCTGAGCAAGACGTTGGCTGGCGTAGACGTTGTGCTCGGAAGGAGTTTAGTCGGCAAGGACGCAAATGAGGCCCAAATCCTGAAGCTTCTGGAAAAACGTAGCGCCAAGATAATAGTCACCCCGATAGGCGGGCAAGGCTACATATTTGGCAGAGGGAACCAGCAGATAAGCCCTGAGGTCATAAAAAAGGTAGGAAAAGAAAATATCATAGTTGTAGCCACTCCTGAAAAAATCAATTCGCTGAGGGGTCGGCCCTTCCTGGTCGATACCGGTGATCAGGAGGTTGACAGAATGCTGAGCGGCTACATAAGAGTCGTATCCGGATTCAATGAACAGATAATATACAAGGTATCGCATTGAGATTTCGTAGCGCCAATGTGAAGGGCAGGGCGATATTGGAGGTATTTCGTTCCTGAAATTCTTCAGCTGGCAGACGTTGATGACCGACTGACCCGCCACAGATTGAAACTCCAGGAAAAGTATGAAAAACATGTATCATATTTAGATGTAGGCGAAGATGAGCCTGAGATAACTTTAATATTGGGAATGGTTTCCCTGACGTATGCCAGGAATCGCTGAATTCGGATCCCGAAAATCGTTGGACGGTAAGGTCGCGCTGATCACCGGCGGTGCATCCGGCATTGGGAAAGCAACCGCGCTGCTCTTTGCCCGGGAAGGCTCCGCCATAGTGGTTGTTGACTTGAACGAAAAGGACGGCCAAGCCGTAGTAAAAAAGATAACCGACGATGGAGGGAAAGCTCTTTTCGTGCGTTGCGACGTGACGAAAGCGGCAGACTGCCAGCTGGCCGTCCAGCAGGCCGTTGCGCAATTTGGGAGGCTGGACATCCTCTTCAATAACGCTGGCATCATTCGCCGCGCATCCGTGGTAGATACGAGCGAAGAAGAATGGGATCGAGTTATGGCGACGAACGTTAAGTCGGTATTTCTTCTTTCAAAATGCGCGATCCCGATCATGGCCAAGGCGGGCGGAGGAGTGATAATTAATACTGCATCTGGATGGGGAATCGTCGGAGGACGGAACGCAGCTTCGTATTGCGCATCGAAGGGAGCGGTTGTTCTCCTTACTAAGGCCATGGCCCTGGACCACGGCGAGCAGAATATTAGGGTCAACTGCATCTGCCCTGGAGACACGGACACGCCAATGCTTCGGAACGAGGCAAGGCAACTTGGTATATCCGAGGAGCAGTTCCTATCCGAATCGGCAAGGCGTCCATTGCGTAGGATAGGTAAACCGGAGGAGATCGCCGAGGCTGTTTTATTCCTGGCCAGCGACGCGTCTTCGTATGTCACCGGCACAGCATTGGTCGTGGATGGCGGCGGTCTTGCAGGGTCGGGATGAGCGAGCGTTATACGCATGAAGGCAAAATCTTCATTCAGTAAGGAACGTTATCCTCTTCCTCACTTATTCCATCTGCTCAAGCAATTTCTCCGAAAATTGATTTATTTAATTCTATAATACATTGCTTTAGGTTAGCTCACACTTGTATGCTTTTCCTCTCCCTCTCTGAAAACAAAGAAGCCTTCCTTCGTCAGCAGGAAAGCTTTACCCTTAATTTCCTCGGACGCGAACCTTTCAAAGAATTTCGACAATATTTCTTCCATCTCGGCTATCGAGTATACGGGTAATACTAGCGTGCCTGAAACGGGCTTGTAGGATTCTATCCTGAGAAAATCGTGGTCGTGTGTCAGAATAACTCTGTCTTCTTTTTCAGCAAGAGTTAGCAACTCGGAATTTTTCAATCCTCTGGGCGCGTACCTTGCGTCCAATCCTTTTGATTTCAGAAAGCTCATTAAACTTGATTCAACGTTCTCGTCGGCAAGGATTTTAAGCAGGGACAAGACTCTCGCCGGCGAGCTTCTTAGCGGCAAAATCTAAAGCGGCCTTTATATGTTCAACGGTCAGCGTTGGGAACTCTCTCAAAATGTCTTCGAACCTGTAGCCGGCTTTAAGCATCTCCAAAACCTGCCAGACCATTATCCTAGTTTCCCTAAAAGTAGCCTTCCCGTGGCAGATTTCAGAATCGATGACAATGTATTCGTTGATTTCAACCCTCATAGTGATGGTATTTTGAGCGAATTGCTATTTAAGGCTTTCTTGCGCGAATCTCCGATCGACAGCAGCCCCCGTCGCTCTCCTGCATTCTCCTCCCCTTAAACCATCGCCACGAAAATTTTGCGGAGGTTCGCGTTCATTGCAATCTCCCTCGCCATGTTGACGAACTTTCCTCGGAGACGAAAGGTACTTTCCATTTTGAGGCCCACGGTTATAAGA
>JAFNJA010000031.1 GCA_017601265.1 Candidatus Brockarchaeota archaeon | reverse complement strand
TGGGGACATGGACGACCCTAAAACCCGAGCCCAGGTCTTCGACTGGATAAGGGCCTCCGAGGCCTTCACGACCATGCGCAACGAGGTTTACGGGTTGTACGGAGGGCACTCCATGGGCATGGAGACGGGTTACTACCACCTCGTGCCGGTGCTCAAAACGCTGGGGGTCACGGTCCGGCAGATAGACCAGCTGCTCCTCGTCAAAAAGATGGAGGAGGTCGACGAAAGGGAGGTCGAGAAAGGCTTCAAGTGGTTCGGGGAATTGTTGGGCGACCGCATAAAGTACGACGGGAAGATGCTCACGCCCGAGTCGCTCAAGAGGCAGATACGGCTCTACCTCGCAATGAGGGCGGTCAACGAAGAGAAGGGCTTCGACTTCTGCGGGTTGAAAGGCCAGAGGGAGATGACGGAACACGTGTGCTTGGGCGACGTGGCGGAGATGCTCATGAACGATCCGTACGATTGGAACGGACCGAAGGAGCCGACGGTTTGCGCGACCGAGGCCGACGCCTTCGCGGCCCTCACGATGCAGGTTTTAAAGTACGTCAGCGGCGGGCTTCCGGGCCTATTCATGGACGTGCGCCTTTACCATCCCGACAAGGGAATATGGGACTGGTGCAACTCGGGAAACCACGCGAGCTGGTACGCCTCGAGGAGCATGGACCCGAAGGAGAACTTCAAGAAGGTCACCTTCCACCCCGCCCTGGAGTTTTACTTCAAGGCCGGGGGGGCGTCGGTAGAGTTTGACGCCGCCCCCGGCGAGATGACCTTCGCGAGGATGGCCGTTTGGGACGACAAGCCTTACATGGTCATAGCTTTGGGCGAGAGCCTCGACCTCCCTCCCGAAGAACGCAGAGCGTTGAACGCTCAGACGAACCCGACTTGGCCCCACGTCCACGTCAGGCTTCATTGCGACTTCGACGAGTTCATCAGCCTGTTCCCGTCAAACCACGTTCTGGGGGTCGTCGGCAACAGGGTCAGGCCGCTGACGTACTATTGCGAGATCTCGGGCATAGTTCCGGTCGTCCTGGGGCTCGAAGCCAAAGAGCGGATCAGGCCGATATGGGAACGCGTCCCGAGTGGCTGAACTTGGGCATCTACCACGATTGATGCCGATTTCGGCATGATAAGTCTTAAAGGACCGAGGCGAGGCCGATAGCGCATGCCAGAGAAGACCAGAGTAGGATTCGTCGGTTGCGGAGGGATAGCGGAGGAGCACCTCAAGGGCTTAGCAAAGAACCCTGACGTTGCGCTCGTCGGATTCTGCGACATCAACCTAGCGAGGGCCGAAGAGATGGCTAGGAAGTACGGCACGGACGGCAAGGCGTTCGACAAGGCAAAAAGCATGTTCGAAAACTCAAGCCTTGATGCGGCCTACTTCTGCCTGCCTCCGTTCGCACACGGAGCCGAGTTCGAGGCCATAAGGAGGGGCGTCCCCTTCTTCGTCGAGAAGCCCATCAACCTTGACTTTGAGCAGGCCAGGAAGATATCGGAAGCGGTTAAGAAAAAGAAGCTGTTGACGAGCGTAGGCTACATGAACCGCTACAGGAGGGGGGTGCAGCTCGTCAGGGATCTCGCCAGAGGGGATCAACCCATACTTCTGCTCGGAGGCTGGATCGGGGGAACGCCAAGGGCCGAGGGCGGAGCGATCTGGAGCTGGTGGATAAGGAAAGAGAAGAGCGGGGGTCAGTTCTTGGAGCAGGTGACCCATACAGTGGATCTAGCGAGGTACATATGCGGCGAGGTATCCGAGGTTCACGCATTCGCTGCTAAGGGCTTGAACGCGGGGGCTCCCGAAGGGTACAGCATCGAGGACGCGAGCGTCGTGAACTTGAAGTTCAAGAACGGCGCCGTAGCCAACCTTTGGGCGTCTTGTTCGGCAAACGGAGGAGGGGGAGGCGTCAGCCTCAACGTCTATTGCAACAACATGACCGCCATATTCACCGGCTGGGAACACTCGCTTCGCCTGTTGCGGAAGGGCGCCGAGCCGGAAGAGATCAAGGGCGAAGAGGGAATATTCGCCATAGAGGACGGCGCCTTCATCGAGGCGGTCAAGGAAAGGGACCCGTCAAAGGTACTGTGCCAATACGCTGACGGGTTGAAGACGCTGGAGATCACGGTTGCCGCAAACCAATCGATGAGGACCAAGCAACCGGTCAAATTGCCGATCGCGGCCGGAGCGCCGCGCCGAGCCGTCAAGAAGAGAAGAAGGTAAAAAAGGCAGGTCCCGGTCGAACGCAAGGGCGGAAGGGCTATTACCAGGGGCTAAACCGCCTCACCTGCATGCCTGTTTGCAGTTTGAACGAACTCGACACGCCGGCCCTGGTGGTAGATCTCGACCTTCTAGAGGGCAACATAAGGAAGATGGCGGATTTCTTCGCGGAAAGGGAGGCCAAGTTGCGGCCTCACGTGAAGACGCACAAGTGCCCGGAAATAGCCCTTATGCAGTTGCGCGCGGGCGCTAAGGGCATAACGTGCGCGAAGCTTGGAGAGGCGGAAGCGATGGCGGCTCGCGGGGTGGACGACATACTTGTAGCCAACCAAATAGTCGGGAGGAAGAAGATCGAGCGCCTACTTGAACTGCTCGGCAAGTGCAACTTGGCGATCGCCGTCGACGATCCTTCCAACGCCCAAACGATCTCGGACATGGCCCTGTCCGCCGGGAAGAGCGTCGACGTGTTGATAGAAGTCGATGTCGGGATGGGGAGGTGCGGCGCAAAGCCGGGAAAAGAAGCCCTGCAGCTCGCGAAAAAGATCGCGCAGATGAAGGGCATAAACTTGAGGGGCTTAATGGGGTACGAGGGCCACGCCGTTTACATAGAGAACTACGGGGAGAGGAGGAGCGAGTGCTTGAAGGCTCTCAATGCGTTGCTCGGCACGAAGTCGCTTTTAGAGGAGGATGGGTTCGAAGTAGGCGTGGTGAGCGGAGGGGGGACCGGGACGTACGATATCACCGGTTCCTATCCGGGCGTAACGGAAGTCCAGGCCGGATCGTACGCCACCATGGACGCGAGGTACAAGAAGGTCGTGCAGGAATTCGACTGCGCCCTTAGAGTGCTGACCACCGTCATCAGTTGCCCAGCGCCCGGAAGGGCAGTCGTGGACGCCGGAATGAAATCGATCACGACGGAATTCGGCCTCCCGGTCGTTAAGGGCGTGGAAGGGGCAACGGTCTCGAGGTTGAGCGAGGAGCACGGGATACTAAAGCTCGAGGAAGGGGCCAAGCTCTGTTTGGAGGACAAAATAGAACTCATTCCAAGCCACGGCTGCACGACAGTGAACCTTCACGAAAAAATATTCGCCGTTCGAGGCGGGGTTGTCGAGTCGGTTTGGGACGTCGCGGCCAGGGGCAAGTCAGCTTGATACGCGCCCCGCCGCCCGCCTATTTCAGCAGGTCGATTCCGATCAGTTCGGTTAGGGAGCGTATTTCCGCGTCTGGAAGCTCGTCCGCGCCACTAGCCTTCTGGTTCACGAAGATGCCCCTCAGCACCCTCACGGAGCGCATGCCCAACCTCTTCGCTGGAATTATGTCGTTGTCGACTCGGTCTCCGACCATGACAGCTTCACTCGGCATGCAGTTTGCTGCCTTGAGGGCGTACGAGAATATGGCATCGTCGGGCTTGCTGACTTGGAGCTCGTCGGACAGCGCATAGACCGAGAGGTACTTCGTGAAACCGAACCGCCTCAACCGCTCCCTCGAGCCTGGGAGCTGGTTAGCGATGACGCCGAGCCCGTACGCCGAGGAAAGGCGCCTTAGCACTTCGACCGCCTCGGGATACGGCTCGTCCAAGTTCCGCGCCTTCCTCCAAAGATCCCCATAAACCTTGTTCCCGATGCCCTTGTCGGGTGTGAGGGAGGAGATCACGGCACGGGTCACGGATCCGAAGCCGCGGGCCGCTTCCAGCTGGATCCTCTCGATCTTCTCGACCGGGACCCGGATCCCGTGGCCGGCGAGGAGGCCCTGTATCGTAGACGCGAAGTGCTTCAGCGTTGCCTCCTCGTTGACGAGCACTCCTCCAACGTCGAAGAAGATCCACCTCATCCTCGGGTACCGCCCACCAAAACCAACGGGCGTGAAATAAGCTGGTGAGGGCATCGCGGCACGGCAGATTCGATCGGAAGCCTTTAATTAGATTTGCGCGTTGGCTCGGAGCACCATGGCCAAGGAGGACGCGAAGAGGCGCATAAGGTCGGCGTTGGACGATATGGAGGTAGTCGACCACCACGACCACATCGGAGAACCTTTCATGGCAAGCGCGGGCCACGAAGCGGACCTTCCCTATTTCCTGGCGAACGCGTACCTTTACGGCGACCTCGTGGCCGCGGGCATGGCGGGGGGAATATTGAACTCCGAAAGGTTCGATTACCTGAAAACGGGCGGAGACGAATCCGCCGAGATATGGAAAGAATTGAAGCCGTACCTTGGGAAGGTTCGGAACACTATCTATTACAGGTTCCTCTTGCTGGCCCTCAAGGACCTCTACGGGTTCGAGGGAGGCGAGATAGAGGATGGCAACTGGGCGGCCTTGTCCCGAAGGATTCGGGAGAGGAGCAAAAGCCAGCTGAAGTGGTCCCTCGAGATACTTGAAAAGATGAAGGTTCGCAGGATGATACTTGACATAAGCGGGGCGAGCAGGATTAACGCGAAGATAATCGAGGACGAAAGGCTCAAACAGGTCGTGAGGATGGACGACTTCATCACCGGAAACGTGAAAACTGCCGCCACGTTCCTCGAGAGGAACGTCAGGACCCTCGACGATTACCTAGAGGCGCTGGAGGGGGCCTTCGAGACCGCCGTCAAGCAAGGGGCGATAGGCGTAAAGTCGGGATTGGCGTACGAGAGGGAGATCCTTTACGAGAGGGTCCCAAAGCCCGATGCCGAGAGGATCTTCGCGTCCGGCTTGGACAGGGCATCCTACCCGGAAAGGAAGGCGTTCCAGGACTTCATGATGCACGAGGTCTGCGGACTCTGCGCAAAGCACAAGCTTCCTTTCCAGGTGCACACCGGCCTCCAGGCTGGGAATTACAACACGATATCGAACGCGAACCCGACCCTCCTGACCAACTTGATCAGGGAGTTCCCAGGCGTTCGATTCGACATCTTCCACGGCGGATACCCATATCTGATGGAGGCGGGGATCCTCGCCAAGTATTTCCCGAACGCCTACGTCGACGCGTGTTGGCTGGCTCACATCTCGCCCACGGCCTACAAGCGCGCCTTGTCGGAGTGGTTGGAGATAGTTCCAGCCAGCAAGATCTTCGCTTGGGGGGGCGATCACGGCATCATCGACTGGTCCTACGCCTCCCTCATGCTCGCGAAGGACTTGGTTGCTGACGTGCTGGCGGAGAAAGTCGCTACCAACTACTTCGGCGAGGAGGCGGCGATAGAGGTCGCGGAAATGATTATGGGTAAAAACGCGACGGAAGTCTACGGGTTCTGAGGAATCTACGAAAGGAACTGAGCGCGGGCAACGCGTCTCCCCTTTCGGAACTTCACTTTTCTGGCAAAGGACGTTTTTGCACGCGTCCGATCGAAGCTTCGATCGGATCGGCTTGATCGCCACGGCCGCCTCACCGCGGTGAGGCCGGGCAAGTCTTAATAATGGTCGAAAGTTTTACCAGCGGAAATGGACCAAAGGGAGAGATTCCTGCGCACGTTCCACTTCAAGGAAGTGGACAGGGTTCCTGACTTCGAATTTGGATATTGGACAGAGACCATACAACGGTGGCACAGGGAAGGTTTGCCGCTGGAGATAGACGGTAACAGGGACGTCGAACTTTACTTCAAGCTAGAAGGTTACGACTGCGCCGAGTTCCTGCCGATCAGAACCGGTTTCTGGCCCAATTTGCCTGGGAGGATAGTCAAAGAAACCGAGGACAGCGTCGTCCTCGAAGACGGCATGGGCGGAATCTACGAGCAAAAGAGGTGGACTTCGTCGGTGCCCCACTACGTACGCCACCCTCTGAAAGACCGAGGCGACTGGGAGAAGCTCAGATCTTTCTTCGACCCGGATACGCCGGGAAGGTTCCCGCTCAATTGGGAGGAGATCGCGGAGAGCTACGAGGGGCGCGACTACCCTTTGGGCATCGGAATCGGAAGCCTGTACGGTTGGTTGCGGAACTGGATGGGCGTCCAGAACATCTCCTTGGCATTCTACAAAGACCCGGACTGGGTTGCCGAGATGATGGACGCGCTGGTGGAGCTCTGGCTGAAGATCATCAGGAAGGCCCTAGGCGCTGTGCGCGTGGATTACGCCACTTGGTGGGAGGACATGTGCTACAGCAGGGGCCCGCTCCTTTCGGTCAAGCTGTTCGAAGAGTTCATGGTGCCAAGGTACAGGAAGGTGACGTCCCTTCTTTCCGAATACGGCGTGGACATCAACATTTTGGATTGCGACGGGAGGATCGCGGAGTTGGTGCCGGGTTGGCTCGAAGGAGGGATAAATTGCATGTTTCCATTGGAGGCTGCGCACACTGACGCTTACGAACTGAGGGAGCGTTTCGGCAGGAGAGTCCTGCTGATGGGCGCGGTAAACAAGCTGGCATTGATGGGGGGCAAGGACGCGATCGATCGCGAGATCCTCAGGCTCGGGCCGCTCCTGGAACAGGGTGGTTACGTTCCCACCGTTGACCACAGGGTGCCGCCAGAGGTTTCGCTTGAAAACTACAAGTATTACTTGAAAAAGAAACGCCAATGGATCAAAAGGGCGGACGCGTAGGTCAAGGCCTCGACCCGCCCTCCCGCTGAACCGTGGAGTACGGAGTCCCGTTGGCAAGGACGCTTTCCTTCACCCTCTTCACCTTTTCCGGCACCAAGCCAACCGCCGCGCTCATCTCCCTCGCCCTCTGGACCATGCGCCGGACGTCGACCCTCATTGGGCAAACATCCGAGCACTTTCCGCACTGGAGGCAGGAGTAAGCCTGGGTAGCCGCCTTTTCGATGCCTGCCGTGAACAGCGTCCACGGGATGCCCATCCCCCCCATGTACACCGATTCGCCGTATTCTTGGGCGATCAGGTTCCAGACCGGGCAGTTCAGCAAGCACGCCCCGCATTTGATGCACACCAGCGCCTCTTTGAAGTCCTGATCCGCCAGCATCTCGCTTCGCCCGTTGTCGAGCAGCACAACGTCTATCTCTCCCGGGCCGCACGCGGGCCGGACCGACATCCTCTCTATGTCCGACGAGCTGGATATGCCGGTGATGACGGAGACGTATTGGGTGAAGCCTCCTCCCGTCGTGTAGTACGGCATGACCCTCGCGTACAGGTCCGCCGCCTCCCTGTCAGGAAACACCTTTTCTATCCCGGCCACAACCACGTGCTTCTCCGGCCAGCTGGTCACGACCCTGTCGTTGCCCTCGTTCGTCAAGATGTATATGCTCCCCGTGTCGGCGGTTATGGCGTTCGCTCCGGACACGGCCACCCTGGTTTTCGTAATCTTGCCCTTCACGAATTCCCTGATGAAAGCCACGAGTTCTTCCGGATCGGACCCGAGCGCCCTGCCAGCCATCCTGCTGAATTCGGCGGCGAACTTCTCCTTCGGCGTGGAGATGCAAAGGCCGGTCGGATGCGCGGCTTTCCCGCGCGTTAGCTGGAGCAAAACGGCTCCCACGTCCGTCTCCCAAACCTCGACTCCCCTTCCTTGGAGGAACTCGTTGAGCCCTATCTCCTCGGTCGTCAGGCTTTTCACCTTCATCACGAGTTTCTCGCCGCCAAGTAGGCCGTAAACGATCTCCCTCGCTTCCCCGGCCGTCTTGGCGGTGAAGACGTTCATGCCGTTGTACCTCATCGCTTCCACGGCGCGCTCCACGTTATCGGCGAGATTTGCAAGGGACGACCTCCTCCTCTCCTCCAGTTCCCTGGCCATCTCCGGTATGTTTCGCAACCTTCCGATCCAAATCTCCTTCTTCCTCTCGTAATTGTTCACCGCCTTCTTTATCGCCGCCTGTAGCCCAGGATCGGATGCAGCCTCCGAGATCCTCGCGAAATAACCTTCGAAGTCAACCATTCCCTTTCAACCTGCCAAGCACGTAGGACGCCAGGTCAAGCACCTGTATGCCCCCTCCGGGTCCTTCCCTTCTCGAAGCCGCAACCGAGAGGTTGAAGAGGCAGGAAGGGCAGGCCGTGATCAGCTTCCTCGTCCCGATCGGCTCGAATTCGTTTTCGATCTTGGCCTCGGCTATCCTTATCGACAATTCGGGCGCCACGATGAGCATCAACCCGCCGGCGCCGCAGCAGTTCGCCCGTTCTTTCGTCGCAGCAGGCTCGACGATTTCGGCGAAGTCGCGCAACACTTTCCTGGGGGAATCGTAATCCCCGCCCAACCTGCCGAGGTCGCACGGATCGTGGTACGATACCGTTTCCTTTTCGAATTTGCCGAAACTCCCCGCGTGCTCGGAAAGGATTTGGGAAAGGTGCCGTGTCTCGGGCGTCCGGAACCCCATCTTCGGATACTCCTCCCTGAAGACCCGGTAGCACCCTGGGCACTCGGTGACGATCAGCCCGGCTCCGCCGATTTTTCTTGACGTTTCCTCGGCCACAGTTTTCGCCGCGCCTTTTTCCCCCGCGAGGATCAGGGGATAGCCGCAGCAACCCTCTTCGCCAAACCTCTTAACCTCGTAGCCGAGCATCTCTAAGAGGTCGACGTGGTCCTCTACGCTTTCCGGGTACCTGGCCCTGAAAGTGCACCCGCTCCAGTAATGCAGAACCCGCATCGGCCTGGGCCTCGTGCCGCTTGGCAAGCCCGCTTTTATTTCAGCTTTTTCCACACCGCACGAAGGCGGCTACGGCCATGATCGCCGTGACGGTTGATAGCGCAAAAAGCAGCGGAGCCGGGTTTTCGACCGTTCCGAAGCCGGTGGGCAGGGCGCCCATGAGGAGCGCCACCGAAGGGGACACGAATAGGCTTATCATTACGCTGTAACCGATCACTTCCATTCCCTCGAGCCCGCCCTTTGGGTAGAGCAACCTGACTGCGCAGAAACCCGGGAGGAAGGCTATGAGCAGCAAGCTCAGGGCAACGCGGAAGAACGCCAAGGGCTCTTCAGAGCTGGATGGCGAAAGGATCGCAAGATCCGCGAGCAGCACGAGCAGCAAGACCGAGGACAAAAAGGCAAGGCGCCTTCCTGGTTTTCCCCCGCGCCCCCGGTTTGGACGGATGATGGATCGGCGCAACCTCGTCCCCCGTTTTCAAAATCGCCCGCTCAAGAACTCGTACATCCCGTCATCCTCGCTTATCGTGTCGTACCTTCCCAAAGCTTCAGCCAATTTTTGTGCCAGGATGTGGTAACAATAAGGAACGAGGCCGCTTACGACCAAGAAGTAGAAGTCTTCGCAGGAGCAGTACTCCGCTTCGCGGAGGACCACGTACTCCCTCTCGCGACCCACCACCACCCACCTCACCCTTCCGGATGGCTCGTAAACGTACTTCTTGACCTTCTTAGTCTGCGCGGCCCTTATGGCCCTCGAAGCCCTGTCCCCGAAGGCTTTCTTGAGCTTCCCAGAGGCCCACTTGGTGAGCTTCCCCTCGCGCCTTATCCTGTCGCAAATCCTTTTCAACTCTTCGGCGCTGTCCGGCAACCCGTGCTTCCGCGAAGCGGATGAGGGGCCCGAATATATATGGTTCAACCTCTGATCCCCCACCCTGCCCTTTTGGTAGACGGCGTCCTGGTAGTGTCCGACCTGCATCTTGGTTTCGAGGGCGAACTGAGGGAGAGGGGCATCAGGATACCGTCCCAGACGGACCGGATCTTCGGGGAACTCGCCGACATGGTTGAAAAAACAGGAGCTAGCAGGCTGGTCCTCCTCGGCGACGTGAAGCACGGCGTTCCCAAGGTCTCGGTCGAGGAGTGGCGCCACATCCCGAATTTCTTGGGAGCCCTCTCCGAAAAGGTCCCGTCCTTGGAGATCGTCCCAGGAAACCACGACGGCGACCTTTTGCCCCTCACTCCCAGGAAGGTCAAAATCCACCCTCCACAAGGGCTGGGGATAGGAAATTCGTGGCTCGTGCACGGCCACGCGCTTCCGCCTCCGAAAGCCAGGGACGCGGATTGCCTCGTGACGGGGCACGTCCATCCCGCCGTGGAGCTCACGGACGCGTTCGGTTTCAAAATGGTTTACCCCGTCTGGTTGAAATGCAAACCTTCCGGCACCTTGCCGACGGTCGTAGTCATGCCTTCCTTCAACAGGATGATAGGGCACCTTCCCGTGAACAGGGCCGGTTACGACGAGAGGTACGGGCCCGTCTTCAACTGGGCGAAGGTCGACATAGGCGGATCGGATGCTTACACGCTCGACGGGACGCTTCTCGGCCAGGTCAAGGATCTGAGGGGTTAAGCGAGCCTTTTCATCACGTTCTCGGCTGCCGCCAAGCCGCAAGCTGCCGCCTGGGAGAGCCCCCTGGTGAGCCCTGCCCCGTCGCCAGCCACGAAGAGGTTCTTAACGGACGTTTCCAGGTTTTTGCCCGTGTTTACCCTGGAAGAGTAGAATTTGGCTTCTACTCCGTAGAGCAAGGTGTGCTTCGAGAAAACTCCTGGTGCCAGCTTGTCTATCGCCTTGAGCATCTCGACGATGTTGCTCAGTATCCTGTACGGGAGGATGAAGCTCAGGTCTCCCGGCGTCGCGTTCTTCAGCGTGGGCGTGACGATGCTGCGCTTCACGCGTTCGGCGGTCGACCTCCTGCCCTGAACCAAGTCCCCGAGCCTTTGGACGATTATGCCTCCGGACAAAAGGTTCGCTAAGCGCGCGACGTATTTGCCGTACGCGATCGGTTCCTTGAAGGGTTCCGTGAAAGCCGTGCTCACGAGGATGGCGAA
This sequence comes from Candidatus Brockarchaeota archaeon, assembly GCA_017601265.1. GTDB lineage: Archaea > Thermoproteota > EX4484-205 > EX4484-205 > DTQO01 > DTQO01. Next base: position 5,485 of record JAFNJA010000031.1, on the reverse strand, counting down.
GTTCGTGTTCGCCGTCCTCTTGAATTCGAAGCTGTGGCCGTTGACGGTCACGACGCCGTCGTAGCACTCGGTGATGACCTCCCCGTGCGGGTTGACGCAAAAAGTCCTGACGTAATCGTCAAACCTTTTGGAGACGTACTTCAGCTTGGGTTCGTACAAGGCGTCCGTCAGGGGGGAAAGCACCTCGGCCGGGACCTCGGCCCTCACGCCTATGTCCACGGGGTTCCGGGTCAGGCCTATGCCAAGCCTCCTGCTTTCCTCGCCCAGCCACTCGGCCCCTATCCTCCCGGGAGCCGCCAGAACGGCCCTCGCTTCCAAGATAGTCCCGTCCGAGAGCTGAACGCCCCTTGCAACGCCGCCCTCGGCCAATATCTTGGACACTTTCGTCCTCGTCCTGACTTCTATGGAGCCGTCCAAGTGCGCCCTCATGTCCGCCAATATCTTCCTGCAAAGATCCGTTCCGAGGTGCCTGAGCTTGTTCGTTTTGAGTTCCAACTCGGCCAGTTTCGCCTTCCTCGAGATGAGCTCGGCAGCGTCTTGGTCGTCGCCGTACACCTTCGTCGGAGAACCGAACCGCAACCAGATCTTGTCGCTCTCCGATATCAAAGACTCGACCCTTTCCCTCCCGAGAATGTCGGAGAGCCAACCTCCTATTTCCGGGCTCAGCGTTATCTTTCCGTCGCTGAATGCTCCGGCTCCGCCCCAACCTGACGCCAGGGAGCAAGATTCGCACCTTGCGCACACGACGCCCCCGTCCCTTGAGGGGCAGCGCCTTTCGCCTATGTCCGGACCCATGTCCAGCAAAAGGATCTTCAGGTCCGGCCTCGAAGCGAACTTCAAAGAAGCGAATATCCCGGCCGGCCCGGCGCCGACGATTATCACGTCATGCATTTGCCTTGGCGTGCAACCCGCGGGACGGATCCCTTAAAAGCTTAAGCAAGAGGGCGCCGGCTCCCAAGGGTTATATCCTCCCAGCCCGCGTTTAATCGTTGGAGGAGAAGGTTTGCCGAAGGCGGGAACCCGGGAGATCAGGTTTTGGCTTCTCGACGTCAACTACGAAACGAGGGGGGGCGTTCCAGAGGTATGGCTGTGGGGCGTGAGCGATGGGAAGAGGGTGCTCCTCTTGGAGAGGAGGTTCAAGCCATATTTCTACTTGGTCCTGTCAGGAAAACCCGAGAACGTGCTGCCAGTCCTAGAAAAAGAGTCTCTCAAGGCCAAGCGGGCCTTGGAGTTCGAAGTCTTGGACAAGAAACTCTTCGGAAAGCCCGTCAAGGCCGTCAAGGTCACGTGCCCCGATCCGGAGGAGGTCGAAAGGTTGGCGGGAAGGTTTTCGAAGACGGAGGGAGTCTCAAGAGCTTTGGAGGAAGACATCAGGTTTTCCACGCGGTACATGATAGATACGGGAGTGACGCCCTGCGCGTGGCACGTAGCGGACGTCAGAGAAGCCGAGGATCCCCCGGAAGCTTGCGTCGACGAGATCTATTGCCTTGCCGGGGTCCCGAGGAGGCTGGAAGAGGCGAGGGCGCCAAGGCTTAAGATAATGAGCTTCCACGTGCTGTCCCTCGGAAAATCGGGCAGCCCGCAGCTGGGGAAGGACCCCGTTTACGCGATATCGGTAAACAACTCGGAGAGAAAACCTTCCCAGTTCGTCATGAAGGAAGGCGGCGACGAAAGCGTCATCCGGTCGTTCATCTCGTACGTAAGGGATTACGATCCGGACGTGATCGCGGGGTTCGGGGCCAACCAGAACGACTGGCGGGCGCTTTCCGCGAGAGCCCAACACCTCGGTTTGAAACTTGCCGTCGACAGGGTTGGTTCAGAGCCTCACACGAGCCTTTACGGCCACACGTCGATCACCGGAAGGGCCGGCATCGACCTTCTTGACATGGCCAAGGATATCCAGGACTTGGACGTCGAGAGTTTGGAGGAGTTGGCGCGCTACCTCGGGATAAAAACGAAAGGCCGGCTCGACGATTTGGACGAGACCGAGTTGGCAGAACTTTGGAGAAGCGGCGACAGCCAGCGCGTCCTGAGGTTTTCCGCCCAAAGGGCCGAAGCGATGGTCGAGGTTGCCGAATCGGCGCTCGAGTTCCTGACCCAGCTTTCGGATCTCGTGAAGATACCGCTGGACCACGTCGCGACCGCCGCCGTCGGGTTCAGGGTTGAATCTTACCTCGTGTCCCTCGCGCACCGGGTCGGCGAACTCGTGCCCAAAAGGGTCGATAGGGGCTATGCCACTTACGCCGGGGGGATCGTGCTCAGCCCCAAGCCTGGGATGCAAAGGAACGTGGCCGTGCTCGATTTCAGGTCCATGTATCCGAACCTGATGCTGATGCACAACATATCGCCGGACACTTACACCGAAGAAACCGGGAAGGACCTGAACGTGGCCCCCGAGGTGGGGCACAGGTTCAAAAGGAGTCCGGAAGGATTTTACAAGCGCGCTTTGGCGGATCTTCTGAAGGCCAGGAAGGAGCTGAACGAGAAACTCGAGCGGCTCCAACCCGGGACGACGGAGCGCAAGGTGCTGGAAGCGAGGCAGAGGGCAATAAAGGTGGTGACGAACGCCCTCTACGGTTACTGCGGGTGGACCGGAGCGAGGTGGTATTCCAAGGAAGTGGCGGAGGCCACGGCGGCTTGGGGGAGAAGCGTCATAACGCGCGCGGTCAAGATCGCCAAATCGGTCGGTCTCGAAGTCGTTTACGGGGACACGGACAGCATTTTCGTCAGGAACGACCGGGCAAAGATCAAGCGTGTGTTGAAGGAAATAGGCGAAGAGATCGGTCTGGAAGCCAGGCCGGAGAAGGTGTACGAGAAGGTCCTATTCACCGAAGCCAAGAAGAAGTACTGCGGCCTCCTCGCGACCGGAGAGATCGACCTGGTCGGCCTCGAGGCCGTGAGAGGCGACTGGGCTCGAGTAGCCAAGACGGCCCAAAAGGGGGTGATCGAGATCGTCTTGAGGGAGGAGGACGCGGGAAAAGCCGTCGCTTTCTTGAAGGAATACGTTTCAAGGCTCCTAGCGGGATCGGTGCCGGTTGGCGACCTCGTGATATGGAAAACGCTGACGAAGCCGCTGGAAGATTACGAGGTCAAGGCCCCGCACGTCGAGGCCGCGAGGATTATGAAGGAGAAAGGGTGGAGCCTCGCGGTCGGGGAAAAGGTCGGGTACGTCATCGTCAAGGGCGAAGGGAAGTTGTACCAGAAGGCGAGGCCTTTGGCGTTCGCAAAAGGCCTGGAACCCGATTACGATTATTACTTGAGGAACCAAGTGGTTCCGGCAGCCGCCAGGGTTTTGGAAAACTTCGGGATCGGGGAAAAAGCCCTCCTCGAAAAGGTCCTCGCGACCTGACTTGACTTCTCCCGGTCGAATGACCGGGCGCGATACCTCAGAACCCGGTTCAATCCACGTCCGGCTGGGGCGAACCGCACTCCCAGCAAAACCTGGCGCTGATCTCGAGTTCCTTCCCGCATTCAGGGCAGAACTTCACGTTTCCAACTTCCAAAACCGCTTCCTGGACCGGCTTCGCCCGGGCTGTTTCGGTTTTTGGGCTCGGAGGTTGAACTGGCGCGGACCTTGCCTGGCTTGCGCCTTCAACGCGGGTCGGCGCAAACGTGTTGATCAATTGGGCCCACGCCACCGGGTCTTCTACTTCGAAGGAGAAGCTCTCGGGACCCGTGGGCGTGTTCAACGAGACGATCAAGACCTGCCGCACCTCGGCCGCTGCGCGCTTTCCAGGTTGGGCCCCAGCCGGCTCTTGCTTAACGCTGACGTTGGCTCCCATCAACCTGGCGACGTTGAAGTTGATGAGCGCCCTCGGGCCCCCCCTGCTCTTTTTCATGCCCAGCAAACTCCTCCTCCCGGGATAACCTTCCAAGAAGGCTATCCTCAGGTTCGTCAAAATTAGGCAGCCTGGAACGGCCGATTCCAATCCCCCGGCTTGCATGTAATAAACGGCGTTTCTCGTTTCTTTCAGGATCTGTTCAGGTTCGGCGGACGACAAACCGGACGCCTGTAAAGCTTCTTTTTTCGCGTAGATAAAGGTTAGCTGAAAATCGCCAAGAATCGGGGAGCCTCCGTTTTCACCGACCTCCCCCCCACCACCAAGCTACCTTTGAGGGATAAATAGGGGGTAAGCGCGTCCCTGACCAGGAAAGAAGCTGGCCATGAATCCCAAAACCGGGTCCGCGGACGAAGACAAGAGGAAGAGAAGGCAGGAGGAGGGGGCCAAGGTTGCCGAGGAGCCCCAGGTGCGCACAAAGTACGCGACCATCGAGGACATACCGGGCGTGGGACCCGCGACCGCCAGCAAGCTGATGGAGATGGGTTACTCGACCGTCGAATCGCTCGCGACCGCCGCCGTCAACGAGCTCGTCAGGGCTGGCATGTCGGACAAGGCCGCCATGAGGATCGTGTCGCTCGCCAGGGACGCGACGGAGGTTAGGTTCGTCCCCGCCTCGGAGATCCTGGCGCGGCGCGCGAACATCCAGAGGTTGTCGACCGGGAGCAAGAACTTGGACGGCTTGATCGGCGGAGGCTTGGAAACCATGACCATAACCGAATTCTTCGGAGAGTACGGCACGGGAAAGTCCCAGATCTGCCACCAGCTGTGCATAAACGTGCAGCTGCCCTTCGGAAAGGGAGGGCTGGGGGGGAACGCCCTGTACCTCGACACGGAGAACACTTTCAGGCCGGAGAGGATAGTCCAGATGGCGAAGAGGACGGGCCTCGATCCAGAAAAGGTCGTCTCAAACATAGTCGTGGCCGAAGCTTACAACTCTGACCACCAGATCCTGATCTTGGAGAAGGCTGACCAGATCATAAAGGCCAACAACATCAAGCTGATAGTGGTGGATTCGCTCACCAGCCATTTTCGGAGCGAGTACCTCGGGAGGGAGTCGCTCGCGGCCAGGCAGCAGAAGCTCAACAGCCACCTCCATAGGCTTGAGAGGCTGACCGTGGCGTTCAACGCCGCAGCCGTCGTGACGAACCAGGTGATGAGCAGGCCGGACGACTTTTTCGGCCTGGGAGCTTACCCGGTGGGAGGGCACATAGTCGGGCACAGGAGCCACACCAGGATCTTCCTGAGGAAAGCCGCAGGCGGAAAGGGAAACAGGGTTGCCAGGCTGGTAGTGAGCCTGGACCGCCCTGAGGGTGAGTGCGTCTTCAGGATAGCCGAGGAAGGGATCTCGGACGTCGAGGAAGAGTGATCTACTCCTTCCTCAGCGCCACCACCGGATCGAGCCTCGACGCCCTCCAAGCTGGAATCAAACCCGCAAGGCCTCCCACGACTATCGACATCAAGATCGACGCCAGCAACAGCTCGGGGCCGATAACGGGGTAAAAGTCAAGCATCCTGAAGCCTTCCCTGTTGCCCATGCCGCCCAAGCCCCTGAACTGGCCTTCATCGAAGTTGAAACCCATCCCGCCCTTGAAGACGGCGACTATCACGTGCGACAGGGCGTAACCAAGGACCGCGCCTATTAC
>JAFNJA010000030.1:11031-16350 GCA_017601265.1 Candidatus Brockarchaeota archaeon | reverse complement strand
GGGCGTGGAGGTTAATGTCCGCAAGGAGGTCATTCCGGGAGAGAGGTATCCCATCTTGGTCAAGGAGTACCGCACTCCGGAGGGGGCTTTGAAACAGGCCGTCCGCCAGACTCCTGACTGGCCCCACGGGGACGAAGTCCCCCTGTGGGATGATTTCATGGTCCCCAGATCCCGCTCAGCCAAGTATTTGGTGGAGGATGAGGATGACGTGAGGTGTTTCCGCCTCCTTTTCGAAGAGCCAAACGAGGAGGACCTTGAGGCATTCTCCGAGAAAGCGAAGCGCTACAAACGCTTCGCCGAAGACAGGGGCGTCCTGATAAATGGCAGCATGACTATAGCTCTTGGAGACATCGCAGCTTGGAGTTGCGGAATCGACAACATGATCTCTTGGAGTTTCAGGAAACCGGCCCTCCTGCACGGGCTGCTGGACGCGATCTTGGAGTGGGCACTGAAGTACGTCCAACAGATCCTTTCGACGGGGGTTGCGGACGCCGTCACCTGCCGAGGTTATTACGAGAACATGGACATCTGGTCTCCTAGGCTGTACGAAAAATTCTTCGCGCCGAGGCTGCGTAGGATGAGCGAGCTGATCCATAAGGGAGGGGCGAAGTTCTGCTACCACAACACGACAGGCATAATGCCGGCTTTGGAGATATTCAGGGATATCGGCGTTGACGTGCTCTACGGCCCGGACCCGGTTGAGGGCACGAACAAAGTCGACCTTCAAGAAACGAAGGACAGAGTGGGCGAAGACGTTTGCCTCTGGGGCGGGATGAACGCCCCTGTCACCCTTGGGATTGGAACTCCCGAGGAAATAGAAAAAAGGGTTCGAGAAGCCGTCCAAGCCCTGGCGCCCGGAGGCGGGTTCATCCTCTCCGCCATGGAATCCATAATCCTAGGGCACGATCCAAAGACGTGCGGCTCGATCCCCTGGGAAAGCGTCGAATGCATGATAAAAACCTGGCGGAAGGTGAGCGATTACCCGATAAATGGCTTCCACCTGTCCTGAAGGAATGGCGTATTGCGGGGAATAGAGGAGACGCATAAATACAGATAAGTTAGTCTATAGGACGGGCAGGCCTGCGTTGGGAGACAAAAAATACTCGGAAAAAGATCTCGCGATAAATGGCGGGGAAAAATCGATAAGGAAATTCGAAGGAAAGGGAAAGCCAAAGATAGGGGTCGAGGAGTTTCTGGAACTCGCCGAAACCTGGGGTTACGGCGCGAAAGCGCGCGAGAAGATCAGGCGCATCATAGAGAATGAGGACGTTCCCTCCCCGCACCTCGCCCGTTACTACAACCCGAGAAGATCCAAAGTCAAGGAATTGGAGGAGTACGCGCAGAAACTGTTCGGCGCGCGCTACGCGCTGGCCGTAAACTCCGGGACCTCGGCGCTCAATTGCGCTTACGTCGCATGCGGCATAGGGCCTGGGGACGAGGTCATAGTCCCAGGGTACACGTTCTTCGCCACCGCGGCGGAGGTCGTCGCCGCTAGGGCGATCCCGGTCATCGCGGAGGTGGACGATTCCCTCACCATCGACCCTAGGGACGTGGAAAAGAAGATCACGCCCCGTACGAAGGCCATAGTCCCTGTACACATGGTCGGCAACTGCTGCGACATGGACGCGATAATGGAGATAGCCAAAAAGCACAAGCTCTTCGTCATAGAGGACAACGCCCAATCCTGCGGCGGGAAGTACGAGGGCAGGTTCCTCGGAACCATAGGGGATATGGGATGCTTCAGCCTCAGCACTTACAAGATAACGGGAGGAGGCGAGGGGGGCATGGTCCTAACGAACGACGAGTGGCTCTACACTAGAGCGCAAAGCCAGCACGACACGGCAGCGTGTTGGAGGCCGGACAGGTACGCGAAGGAGAGGCGCCCGGGGGAGCTTTTCTGCGGCCAGAACTACAGGATGTCGGAGCTGGAAGGGTCGGTCATACTCGTGCAACTCAAGAAGACCGAGGCGCAAGCCAAGAGGTTCAACAGGAACATGAGGAGGGTGCTGAGTCTCGTGAAGAAATTCGAAAAAGTGGTCCCCAGGAGGAGCAACGACATACTCGGCGACGTGGGTTATTCCCTCATCTTCTTCGCGAAGGACAGGGAGCTCGCGGGGAAGCTTGCAGACGCTCTTGAAGCCGAGGGGGTTCCGGCCGGAGCCCGCGGTACGCGGTCGGCACGGGACTGGCATATCTACGCCTACTGGGAGCACATCCTGGAAAGGAAGACGCCTACTCCGGAAGGTTGCCCCTTCACGTGTCCGTATTACAAAGGAAAGCTTCCAGATTACTCGGCGGATATGTGCCCAAACACGCTGGATTACGTCGATCGCGCGCTCTACATCTCGATCGACCAATGGTGGAGCGCGGAAGACTGTAAGAATGTTGCAAAAGCGATCAACAAGGTCTTTAGCGTCTACTGTTGAAGGCACGACCACCTTGAGCAACATTCTCGGATAATGGCCTATCTTTCGAGCAGATCTATCGCCTCCACTACCTGTCCGAGAGAGGTTATGGTCCAGTCCGCACTTACTTCGCCCTGCTCCATTCTTTTACTGAGTTGCCTCGATATCCAAACCAGCGATGAAGGGTCTTTTTCAGCCTCCTTATCGATCCCGATGTCGGTCGATAGGTGTATGGCTTTGCAACCGGCGTTCTTGGCTCCCCAGACGTCACTCCTCAGGTCGTCCCCTATGTGCGCCATCTCGCTCGGGCTTGAGCCCAGCTTCCCCGCTGCCAGTTTGAATATAGAAGGGTTTGGCTTCCGAACGCCGGCTTCGTCGGAGAAGACCATAACGTCGAAGTAGTGCGCGATACCTTCCATCTCGAGAAATCTTCTCAGGGCAAAACCCGGAGTCATCCCGACGTTACTTATCAGGCCCGTTCCTTTACCATTATCTTTCAAAAACCGCAAAACGCTTTTGGATGCCGGATCCAAATACGGAGGCAGCTCGAATATTGGAGTCGCGTATGCCAAACTCAGCCTCTCGAACCGTTCTCTTTCTAGGGAAAAAGTGCCGCCGGCGACTTTTTCGGTTATGAACCGGATCTGGTCGAAGTGGGTAACGTCCTTGTCCAATTTCCATGTACTTGTGAGCCAAGAGGACAGATCCTTGAGTACCGAGTCCAACTTTTTCGCGGAGACTTGGACCCCAATTTCGGCAAAAGCTCTGGAGAGGTTTACGCAGCGGATGGCGTTCCTCCGCGCGCTGTGTCCGTTCCTTTCGAGCAAGATCGTCTGCCAGAGGTCCAGAGTCACGGCCTTGATCTTGCCAGCCATGTTCTGCCCGTGCGTTCGTGTCCGTTCTCCATATTAACGTCTTTGTTTACCGTCGGTGGCTGGTTTGCAGCCAACGCAAAACGCCAGAATTTCAAAGCTTCGGAAGGCTTTCCAACATGACGCAATCTTAGACTGAGCGTTGTCAAAATACTTTGTGTTTTCTATCCTGTATGTCTTTGAGTTTTTTGCGCAACAACATCAACGATTCCCTTAATTGGTAAAATTCCCCAACTTGAACGCCTGTTCCACCAATGACGTTATTCTCGATTTTGACCTCGTTTACGATGCTTTTCTGTTGATTTGGCGCGTCAGCGCCACTCTTTAGAATCGTTTTCACGTTTTCAAAATTCGATGCGTTGTTTATTTCCAAATTCGAGCCAAATACACCTTTGTTTTCCAGGCGGTTCTCCGATGAAGCCTTAGCGGTAGCCGTTGGCCTAGCAGCTGTTGCTGCCGCAGCCGTTGGCCTAGCAGCTGTTGCTGCCGCAGCCGTTGGCCTAGCAGCTGTTGCTGCCGCAGCCGTTGGCCTAGCAGCAGCGGTCGCGGCCATTACGTTCGTACTTGGCGCGGTGGCAACCGCGTTTTCCATCACGCCGCCTCTTTCCTGCGCTCTGACCTCTTCGAAAGCGTTTTTGGATCCCCTGACCATGTTTATTATTACGAACGAGGTCAACACGCCTATGATGCATCCGCATATCCCCAAGACGAAGACGTACGACTGGGACAGTATTTCTGCCAATATCGATCCTATCGCGCTCAAATCCATGCGTCATCAACCTCCTACCGGGCCAATCACCTTTGAAATCCCGAGTCCATGCAAATAAGAGGACAGGAAGGTCAAGCTGAGGAAATACGCGAGCCACCCGGATATCGTGAACAGGCCCAAGTTGTGCAGTAATGCGAATTCGGTCTGCCCCTCCACTTGGTAAACTACGAACGCGTTAATCAGCGTCATAGTCGCTATGTAAGTGTAAAAGTACCCTTCTATCAGCGGCAACGAGGGCATCGTGACGAATACGACTGGGACTTTCATGTTTTGATATTGCTGGAATATCGTGACGAAAAGGCTCACGATGGCCATTATCAAACCCATTATCGCGCAAAGTATCGGGTGTATCGGGATTATCATCCCTTTGAGCAGGGCCGATACTTCCGCTATCCTCTTCCTTTCCGATAAAACGTATAGCGACGAGTTCGATACCAACGGCCCTATGTCTTTTGCGGGCGACCCTAGAGTGATCGCGTTCTCGAAGGTGTCGGTGTGGACCCTCACCATCTCGCTTGAGATCTCTTTTCTGAAAGACTCCCAGCTCACTTTCGTGCTCAATCCCAGGTCCAGCCTGGTGCGCATCCTTTTGACGAAAGGTGTCAGCTTGCCGAAGTCCAATTTGGATATGTCCCTGAAGGCGAAAGTTAACGACGCCTCGATCGTTGACAGAGATATCGAAAGCATCGATATGAATTCCGGCAGGCGCTCGTCGTACGACTGGATTTTGTCTTGGTATTTCTGGCCCATGGTCCCAATGACAAGGGCCGGAACCCCGCACAGCGCTGCCGACACCAGGCCGATCTCCCTGGGCACGAAGTGGAGCGTCAGTAGGGCGACCATCGCCAGGTTCGCGATTATGGTTATCCTCGACAATGGTTTGTCGATCTTGATCAGGCTCGAAATTTCGCTGTTGACGTCTCCAGCCGAAACTATCTTCTTGATCGGGGTGTAAACGTAGAACGCGTACGCAAGCAGGACGTTGGTCATTATGAGCCCGGGGAACATGTAAACCAAAAGGTCCATCCCTCCGCCCCAGATTATTCCCGTGAAAACCGTGATCAAAAGGATGACGCACGAAGACGAAAGGATCGCGCTGTAGGCTTCCGAGAACCTCTTGAGGCGCGTAAGCGACCTTTCCATCGCGCTGGTGTATATTATCATCAGGGTGTTGAATTCCTTGTGTAAGAATGCGGTCAAGTCTTCTCCCAGTTTCGCTACTTGGGCGAACCTCTGGAAAAAATCCCTTAGGTACATCAACTTCACTTCTTTC
>JAFNJA010000030.1:7679-11021 GCA_017601265.1 Candidatus Brockarchaeota archaeon | reverse complement strand
AGCTCGATCCCCAAATCCAGCAAGATCGCGACTTTCTTCATGTGCTTTGTTATGGGTCCGAAATATGAGTTGCTGGCCGTCTTGACGAGGTCCATAGAGGAGATGTCCGAATAGGAGCAGGCCAACAGGTGCAAGACGAAGAAAGGCATCATCTTCCACGTGCGCTTATTCAGGCCCGAATAAAGCAGCGAATTCAGCTGGTCTTTAATCGATGGTTTGAGCTTCTCCTGTACCTTCTTAGCTTCAAGCTTTTGGATGTACTCCTCGCTTTTTTCGGGCATCCATGCGGGCAGCTCTACGGTAGCCATTCGGCCCTTCACACTTTCAACAATCTGTCTATCGCGGTCTTAGAGTACTCATCTATGTTAGCGCTGTAAATGTACGGGCTCTCGTATATCTTCGTAATCATGCCGTAAACGTCGATGTATTCCTCAACGTTCATCTCCACGAGCTTCCTCAGGACGTACGCCCTGAGCTCGAGCTCCTCGTACACCTTCCTGTAGTCTTTCGGCGAAAGCCTCCTCATGGGGGCTATTTTGTATTCCATGAGGTAGCTGTTTCCAACGCCCCTGAAGACGTGCTGGTCCGTGATGGGGTCCCAAGAGAAGAGCTCGATGAAGTTGTACGTTTTCTCGATTGGGTCCATCCCGACGATCTCGTGTATCGCGGTCACCCTCCTCTGCAGTTGGTTCGTCTTGGGGTTCCTCACGTTGCTTTGGAAAACGACGAGGTTCAGGTTGTCCACGTAAGTCGGCGGGATGTTTATCGGGTCGCCCGTTATCCTTTGGATCAGTTTTTGCATCGAGGAAGCGTGGAACGTAGATATGACGGGGTGGCCCGTCTGTATGGCTTGGAACGCTACGTTCCCCTCCCTGCTCCTGATCTCCCCAACGAGTATGTAATTGGGCCTCTGCCTCAGGGCCGACTTCAAGAGGTCGAAGAGCTCGATCGAGGAAGCCTGGGTCTCCGACCTCCTGGTCACCTCGTTGACCCAGTTCGGGTGAGGGACGTAGAGCTCGGGCGTGTCCTCTATGCTGACTATCCTGGCGCTCGGCCTGATGAAAACCGTTATGGCGTTCAGCGTCGTCGTCTTGCCGGACGCCGTCTCGCCGCAAATGAACATCGACATCCCGTTTTCGAGCATCATCCAAAGGTAGGCGGCCATCCTTTCGTCGAGGGTACCGTACTTGATCAGCTGGATTATGCTCATTGGGGTCTTCGTGAACTTCCTTATCGTGAAGTTGCTCCCCCTCCTGCTCACGTCTGTTCCGAATATCACGTTCAACCTGGACCCGTCGGGCATGGCGGCGTCAACTATCGGCCTCCTCCGGCTTACCGGCTTACCGACCCTTTCGCAAATCTTGACCACGAAGGTGTCGAGTTCCTCCTGCGTCTTGAATTCGACGTTGGATTCAAGCGAACCGAAGATCTTGTGCTCCACGAAAACAGGGCCGATTCCGTTGCAGGATATGTCCTCCAAATAAGGGTCCTTTATCAGGGTCTCTATCTGCCCCGAACCTATCTTGTCCCTGAATATTTCGTACCTCAATCGGTAGTACAGGTCGTCGGAAACCAGCAACGATTTGCCCTGTTCCCTGAAACCTTCAGGAAGCCCTGCCGAAGGTATTACCGTGGCCTCGAATACCTTCCTCAGCATCTCCTCCCTGTTTCCCATGAACTCTTCGACGAATTTTTCGTCGACGGACTGGGAGAACTTTTGCTCAACCAAGCCTACCAGGTGCTTGTAATCTCCGGGCAGGTAAGGCTCCACCACCCTGTAACTGCCCACCGGGTCCCCCGCAGTCCTGTAAACGTGGACGAAAGAATCGCTGGTCGCGGGATAGACGACGTTGATTTTTTTCTCCGATCCAAGGTCCCTCGTCAAGACGGCCTTGAATTGGAGCGGCCCGAGTTCGGGATCCGGGTTCTCCAACAGGCCGTGCACGTACTCGTGCAGATGGGGGGCGTTGCTCGCGAATTCCGCGTAACTTTTGCCCAGGACGGAGCAGAGCCCGCAAGAGAGAGTTGGGTAACTTTCCTGAGGTTCCGCTACGATTCCAAAGTGAGCGTTTGCCGTCTCTTCGATCTCGTCGTAGGCGTTTTCCGTGTCTTGGATCTCGGCCTCAGTCATTTCGGAAATACGCATCACCTCGAACGCGTTTCACGATGGCTCGGGCTCTGCCGGACGAATCGCGAATCGGTTCACGCCCAGCGCGAACGCTTACCTCGGAGCGTTTCGACTCGCTTTTCACCCTCGCGTCACCGCCTTGCCTCGAATGTCGAGATGATCGTCCATTATGATGCGTCTTAAGGCTATGCTCCAGCGGCGATCGATCAATACTCAAGTAATTCCCAAAAAGCGATTTATGAGGGTAGAGCATGGCGACGGCGTGTCGCCGCCTATATTCAACCATTATTGAACTGGCGAATTCATAAGCGATCTGGCGATTGCAAGCCATAAATTGGCGTCAAAACATCAATGCTGTACGACTGTAAATATAGGACCTTTCTAAATGTGTAAATGAAACGCTAAAAACTTCGCGAAATGATCGGGCTTCCAATGATCAGAATATGGAACCGGTCGCCATGAATGTCCCGATCACCGTCGTCAAAAATATCCACAATCCGGTAAGTATGAAACCATAAGGCAAAATCATGACGGCCAAAGACGAAACTCCGCCCACGTACATCATGAGCGCGAGCCTCCGGTATATGCTCCTCGGATGAGAGGCCAGGGTGATCCTCGATAGGAAGTTGTATGCCAGGGAACCCCTCAGCCTGGAATATATCGGCATCCTGTAGAAGTACTGCAGCCCCTCGTTGGTCAACGCGTAGATCACCCCCGACTTCTTCCCGTTAGATTCGCCGTTCAACATGCCTTTGGCCCATCCTGGATCGTCGGTGAACCTCCTGAACAACCTGTGCTCGCCGTCGAGGTATAGTTTAAGGTAGCTCTCGGCCCTCTGCTCGCTCAAGTTGACGATCTTCGCCAAATCCTTCAGGTACATGGCGTTCCCCCTCGTGGTCCCTAGGGCCAGCACCATCTCAGAAACCACGGTCGTCAGGGCGAAGTTTCCCCGATCCCTTTGGTCTGGCTTGTGCCGCGTGGCGTCGGGCAACCGGCCTTTGCCCGCGTCCCCAGGTTGGCGGCTCGGTTCAGATTTGGCGATGCCCACGAACTCCATCAGGTCGTTGTAGCATTTTACTCCAGACTCTCCAAGCTTGTACACGGCCTCTTTGTCCTTGGAGTCGATCTCGATCAAACCCTTGTTCTTCAGCTTCCTCAAGGCGTCCGTGATCGCTTTCCTCCTCTGGCCGGTGTACCTCGTAATCTCCGACGTC
>JAFNJA010000030.1:6450-7669 GCA_017601265.1 Candidatus Brockarchaeota archaeon | reverse complement strand
TTCCCCCAACGCGAGCAATATGTCGAACTGGATCGTGCTCTTTGACACGTCCACCAGCTTGTCTATCGAACGCAATTTCACAAGCTTTTCCGAGAAGATGTCGTAGATGGCTGAGCTGTCCTTCGTCGACATGCCGTCTCCATCCGACTACCCGGCGCCGAATTGAATTATGCGTTTTTATCAATGTAATTTGAGTCTATTTTTTAACCAGTTTGGCCCTTTGTAATTTTTTAAGTTCCACGTTGTCCGAGGTTTCCAAGTCCGAAACAATCGGGGCTAACGACTTTCGTGGAACCTTTTTAGGCAACCAGCTTTTTTCGATTAGGTGATCCTTGCGATCACCGACAAGGCCGAGCCCTCGAACCTGCCCGTTTCGTGCCATCATTGACTGCGCCAGCCAAAGGGAACCCTTCATCACATTACAGGCGTTGGCGCGAACGGCCCCGCGAATTCATGCCGATTGGGAGTGTATGCGGAAGCCCTGGCCTCCTGCGCTGGTTTCTAGTTAGAAATGGAGTTTTAAGGCCAAAATAAGCTTAAAATGTAAAATGTATGGAGAAATAATCAAAAAAAGAGGGGGAGCGCGCATTATCCTTATCGGCGCGCGCTTACGTTCCGCCAGTCAAGAGAGTCATCACCGGATCGACGTTTGCAGGGATTCTTGCTTGCACCGTGAGCTTCGAACCTATCGAAGGTATCACGTCCACCAAGAATAGTTCGTAAGCTCCGAGTTCGGCATTGATCGCGTCAGAGGCAAGGTTCAGCATGATCGCGAACGTTTCACCAGCCTCCAATACTTCGTCCGTGTCGCCTTGTATTACCATTACGGTGCAATATTCGCCGCTAAATGCGTAATCAGGGTTATAAGCGTCCACAAAAGATCCGTGCGTAGAGTCGTAAACTTCCGCGATGTACGTATAGTTGCTCTTGTAAGATACGGTCAACCTACCCTCGTCAAAGTCGACCGGGGACTGCCCTGGAGCCAGCTTAACTAATATTGTTATGTTTTGAACTTTCAAGGTAGAAATGTCCGCCTCGCATACGAGCGCCTCCAGCTGGAGCGAAGAAGACGCTTGGGCGAGTCCGGCTCCAACCGCCTCCTGCGCCCTTTGGGTGCTGATCAGGCCCATGTTCAGAACGGCGAACGCGAAGACCGATGCTGCGATGACGAACGCTATCAGTATTATGGCCGTCTCTATGCCGGTCATGCCTCTCTTAT
>JAFNJA010000030.1:0-6440 GCA_017601265.1 Candidatus Brockarchaeota archaeon | reverse complement strand
CGACCACCGAGATTGCGATTGATCCCCTTTCAACTATAAGGGTAACTGCCGTCGGCGATCCGACAACGCTTTTTTATCGCTCAACGATCCTTGGTGGTTGGATAATCGTTTGTCCAAAAAAAGAAACATTGCGCGACAGCGCGTCGCCCTTTTTCTGGATTCCTCGGAAAAAACAGTTACTCAAAGAACGTTTAAGGCTCTATTCCGCAGTCAAGGTATCTTTACCTGGCACGTTTCCGCGTCAGTGCCGACGAAGGGAAAGTGGGAAGCGCCGCCCCGCAGTCAAACGATATATAGTCGCAATCGCCTCATTCAGTAAAGGCCATGATTAAAAGAACGTAGTGATCGAAATGCTCGCCGAACAGGACGAAGACATAGGGATGAAGGTGGTCAAGCTAGAGAAAAAGACAAGCAATCTGGAAAAATCCGTTAACGAGGTGTCCAACCTGACCCGCGCCATCTTGACCGACGTGAGGAACGTGCTCACGGAGCTGGACAACCCCATGAATTACCTGAAGGGCCTGGGGATAGACGAGGTCATGCTATCCATGGCGGAAAACATAACAGAGAAGAAGTTGACGGAATTCATGGAGAGGAAATTGGAGGATTACACCAAGAACATAGTCGAGGGGAAATTGAAGGAATCTACGGACCAGATCATCAAGAAGTTCATGGACGAGCAAGTCGGGAGCATAATCGAGGGAAAGGTCAAGGAGATGAAGGAAAAAGGGGTATTGAACGTCCCCATAAACCCCGACGAGCTGAAAAAGGTGATGGACGAGAAGATGTCAAGTTTGGTGAGCGTCGACGAAATCAAGGAGTTGGTGAGGAAGGAATTGTTCCCGCTTATCGAGAAGGAAGTGAAAAACGACTTGATAAGCTCCGTCCCAAGGGGTTACGGCAAGCAAGCGGCCAAGGATCTGGAAAGCGTCGAATCTGCCGCACCGATGCGGGACGTCGAAGCCTCCAGCGTGAGCAAGGCCAACCCAAGGATCAGCGCGATAGGCTTGACGGCGTGCGCCGGAGCGCTCATGCACATGTTCGGAAGGAGCGGGGCGGAGAACGTTGTCAACGATTATTACAAGAGGGAGTGGATAGATTACGACTTGAAGCAGTCCCTGCTCGACCTGATGGGGACGATCCAATCGAAGGACATACCGAACGAGAAGGAAATAGGTGTGAACGAGCACGCCATAGCAGCCTACCTTTTCGACAAGTTGAAGAGCGGCTCGGATCTCGATTTCGTGGTGATATTGGTATCGCTGACTTTGCCGTCCAAGTTCTTCATAACCAAGTGAGCGCGGGAGGGGGAAATGCATGGGGAGCGAAATGACGGAGATGATCTACACCGTCGCGCTCATCATAGCGGCCGCGACCGTAGCGAACACGTATTTCCAAAACACGGCGCAATTGAACAACGTCCTCAATGCCGCGTCGCAGAACGCGAGAGACTCGGCCATGACGTCTTTGAAAACCGTGTTCGCGGCAAAAATTGCCGACGACGTGGTCGAGGTGTGGGTCAAGAACGTCGGGACCAGTTCGATATATTCCGGATACATACCACGGTTCGACGTCTTTTTCGGTCCGAAGGGTAGTTACGAATACATCCCGTACAACAAGACTTCGACCCCCAATTGGGTTTTCTCGATACCGAGCGGCGGTGCCAACCTCAATCCTGGAGAAACATTGGAGATCACGATATACCTTGATTACGACTTGGAATCCGGGGATTACTATTTCAAAGTGGTTTCGCACAACGGGGTGAGTTCTGACTACTCGTTTTCTCTTTAGGTGGGGGAAGAAATGAGCGGGTTCGGAGGGATCTTCGCTGCCGCCATGATCGGCATCATCTTCACCATGTCGTTTAACGCGGTGATGCAGTTGTACATCAACGATCTGCTTGCCTGCAGGGTCGAAAGGCCGGGAGCCTCAGCGCAGTCCACTCCGAAGGTCGGTTCCGGTATTTTGAACGGGACGCACGTTTTTTTGGTGAACGTGACGATGGACGGGGCGAAATCGATCAAGTTCGAGGACCTTAACTTATCCGACGTTTTCGTAATTCACTACTCCGGCGGAACCAAGGTCACGGAGAAGGTTGTGATGGGAAACGGCTCCGGCAGGTGGAGGGTAAACCGGGTGTTGGTTGGGAACAGAGAAGGCGAGTTGGTGAACCCGATCAACGAGGCTTCTCAAACTGGGATGTGGGACCCGGGCGAAACGCTGGAGTTGCTCATAACCACTTCGTCTCCGATCGACGACGACCTTTGGTTCTTCTCAATTGCGCTCGTGGACGGAGGGGCTTGCAGCAGGACTTTCGGATAGGGTGGCGGCGATTGAGCCAAGCGTTAGAATCCAAGCCCAAGCTCATCCACCTGGCGAGCAACGAGCTAGACAGGATCATGGGGGGAATACCGGTCTCATCGATGAACCTGCTGGAAGGGGAGAACGATACGGGGAAGAGCGTCCTCGCCCAGGACATAGTTTGGGGGGCTCTGCAATCTGGTTTCACCGTGAGGTACATCACGTCTGAGATGACCGCTCCGGCTTTGGTTTCCCAGATGGAGAGTTTGTCCTGGGACGTCGGCCCGTCTTACATAAGGGGGGATTTGAGGATAACGGCCTTGCACGTCAAGGGGTTGAACTGGGACGAGGGCATGGCGCGCTACTTCTTGACCGTGATATCGAACTTCATAAAAAACAAGGGTTCCGCCGACGTGATAATATTCGATTCGTTGACTTATTTCGCTACGAAGTCGTCCCCCGAAGACCTCTTGAATTTCTTGTCGAACTTGAGGAACTACGTCGACGAAAGGAAAAGTACGGTCGTCGTGACGGTTCACCCGTTCGCGTTCGATGGTAACCAGCTGATAAGGATCAGGTCAATCTGCGACGGGCACATCCTCATGAAAATAAAGACCCTGCCCTCGAGCGAGATCGTCAGGAGCCTCGAGATACTGAAGCTGAGGGGGGCGTCGAAGGCGTCGGACAATTCCGCTACTTTCAAGGTCGTTCCCGACATGGGCATAAAGGTCTTGCCGTACACTGCGGTAAAGGCATAGAACGCTGGATAAAAGGCTAACAGTCCGCTCCAGATGCGGGTTCGGTTCGGTCGAGTTGGACGACGTTCCAGCCCGTCTCAGGTGTTGGTAATTCGCATTGAGTTTTTTATAAGGCACGATGGCAGCCCCTTCGAAGGAGGCACGATCCGGACGGCTTGCGCTAGCCCAAGATCGGAGCCTCCGCTCCAATGCCAAGACGCGATCCGAAGCTTCACCGATTCATCGCTTCCCTGACCTCTTTCTTGAAACTATCCTTGTCCAACACGAAGGAACGTATGAGTTTCGCGTTGACGATGCACCCCTCCACATTCCCACGTTTCATAACCTCTTCCGGTTCTTCAGACTTGTCTATCCACCGTATGGTGATGTTAGGGGCGACGTCGACTATGGCTTGCTCCGCCCTCTTTAGGAAAACGTAGGAGAAGGGGCAGGGGGAAGGGCCATAGATTATCAACGCCTTCCCTTCATCCTCCCTTTGAGGCACGTACTCGGCCTCTTTCCTCACGACTGGACGATACGCAAAGCCTTCCTTCATTGGATAGTAGAGGAAATCGGGATCTTCGCCAACCTGCCTGAATCCCATCCTTGTGAAGAAGAGGCGCGCCGGACACTGGCCCGGTTTCTCGCCAGGGAAGGTCCTGGTCACGAGGGCTAGCGCTGGCTCGTTCCCAAACCATGCCAGGGGATTCTTCGCGTCTTCCATGACGCTGCACAGCAGCTTTTTACCGATGCCCTTCCGCCAGTGGGTCCTTTCCGGAACGTAGATGCAGTGGATTTTGACGACCCTCTCGTCGACGATAGGTTCATATTGTATGAGGCCGACGGGGCTTGATCCCACGTAGGCAAGCTTGGCGAACGATCTGAACTTCCTCAACATCTCCGTCGACCATTTCCTTTTTTCCTCGACCCCCCTTGCAAAAACCGGATCGCTGGCATTTTGCGCAGGTATGCATAACAAGCAGAGGTCGTCTACTTTACTTTCATCGACGTATTTTATCGAAAATTCCAACGCTCGGAAGCCCCTTTCAAGCATGCACCAACCCTTTGGGCATTAAAAAGGCATCGTTTGAGTTTGAATCCGGGGATGGGCAGTTTCGTGCGTCAAGGGAGGAATCGGTGGTTTCGGAACCTTCTTTGAAGTTTCTTTTTTGCCAATCGTCTTGGGCAGGGCGAGATCTACGCTGCCAAGCGCCTCTGCTTTGAATGCGGCCTATCTCTCGAGGATGGCCCTTATCCTCCTTATGCCAGAGCTAACGGCCTCCTCCTTTATTATCCTGAATCTCCCCATCCCCTTGGTGTTCTGGACGTGAGGGCCTGCGCACACTTCCTTGCTGAAATCGCCGATCGTGTAGACCGATACCTTCTCCGGGTTGTACCTCTCATCGAAGAGCGCGAGCGCGCCCCGCTCAAGGGCTTCCTCGAGCGGCATCTCCTCCCTTTTAACCTCCACGCCAAGCCGGATCTGCGCGTTCACCAGATCCTCCACTCGCTTCACCTGCTCCTCCGATAATTTTTCAGGCCACGAGAAATCGAACCTCAGGCGCTCGGACGTGATGTTCGACCCTTTCTGCCTCACCTCGGGACCCAGAACCTTGCGTAGCGCCGCGTGGAGAAGGTGCGTAGCCGTGTGCAGGGCGATGGTCCTTTCGTTCCGATCCGCGAGCCCCGACATGAACCTTCTCTTGGCTCCTATCCTCGAAAGCTCCCTGTGGCGCGCAAACTCCTCCTCGAAGCTCGATCGGTCTATCACGACCCCGTGCTCCGTGGCGAGCTCGGCGGTCATCTCGAGAGGAAAACCGAAGGACTGGTACAAGAGGAAAGCGTCCCTGGCCGTCACGGTCTTGTTCTTTGCCAATATCCTTTCGAATTCAACAAGCCCCTTTTCCAAGACCCTTGAAAACCTCCTTTCCTCCTTCTCGAGCTCGGAGAAGATCCGATCTTCGTTTTTTCCGAGCTCGGGCCAATCCTTGGCGTAGATCGAGACGAACCTCTCAGCTATTTTGCTGCAGAATGGACCTTCTATCCCGAGCCTCCTCCCGTGCCTTATGGCTCGGCGGATGAGCCGCCTGAGCACGTAACCGTGCTCCACGTTCGATGGCACTATGCACGCCTCGTCAGCCAGCACGAAAACGGCCGCGCGCAGGTGATCCGCGACTATGCGCTGGGACCTGATGTCCTTCGTTTTTGAAAGCCTCATAATTTCATCCATGGCCGGGGCAAAGAGCTCCGTTTCGTAGTCGTTGTCCTTGCCCTCGAGCATCGCGGCGGTCCTCTCCACCCCCATACCGGTGTCAACGTTTTTCTGCACGAGTTTTTCGTACCTTCCGTCAGCCGTCCTGTTGTATTCCATGAAAACGTCGTTCCATATCTCGAAGTACTTTCCGCAGGAGCAGCCCGGCTTGCAGTCCGGCCCGCATTTCGGCTTTCCCGTGTCGTAGAACATCTCCGTGTCGGGACCGCAAGGGCCGGTCGATTGGGCTATCCACCAGTTGTCCTTTTTCGGGTTGTAGTATACCCTTTCGCTCGGCACTCCCAACGAGATCCAGGTGCTCGCCGATTCCTCATCTCGAGGATGCTCCTCGTCGCCCGAGAACACCGTGACGCTGATCCTTTCGGGATCGAGCCCGAGCCACTCCTTGGATGTCAGAAACTCCCAGCTCATGCTAATGGCTTCCCTCTTGAAGTAGTCTCCCAGGGACCAGTTCCCGAGCATGAAGAAGAACGTGTGGTGGTTTGCGTCTCCGACTTCGTCTATGTCGTCCGTCCTGAGGCACTTTTGGATGTTTGCCAGCCTCCTCCCGAGGGGGTGCGGCTGCCCCAGCAGGAACGGGACGAGCGGGTGCATGCCGGCGGTCGTGAAGAGCACGGTCGGATCGTTCTCGGGGATAAGGGGCGCGGACGGTATTATCGCGTGGTCCTTGAGCCTGAAGAACTCGAGGAACCTGCGAGTCAATTCCGCCGCTGTCCACATGAAGAGTAGACCGGGGAACGATTTTTCGCGCTTCTAAAAAACCTTTCGTCAAAAATCCATCCTCTATTAGCGCAAGAAGGAATAGAATCGGAATGCCGATGGGACGGTTTTAGGCGCCGCGCCATAAAGACATAAATCGGTTCGTCGGACAGCCGAATGCCGAAAGTCCATGTCTTCAGGGTTGGAAAAGTTCAAGGGAAAGATAAGGCAGATAAGCGATGTCGTTTGGGAGATCCCGACCACTTACAAGCCAGGGATGAGGGTCAGGGCCGTGATCTACGCGGACCAAGACCTTCTTTCCAAAATGGCTCAGGACGCCACTTTGGAGCAGGCGGCTAACGTGACGACGCTGCCTGGGATAGAGAAGTTCGGCATCACCCTTCCAGACGGGCACGAGGGGTACGGCTTCC
>JAFNJA010000002.1:15702-37785 GCA_017601265.1 Candidatus Brockarchaeota archaeon | reverse complement strand
GAAGAGTTGCTTGAAACCGTCGGGGGACGCCCGAACCTCATCCCGATCGGAAGCTTCGATCCCGCGAAGCCGGGCTTGCAAGGACTAGAAAGGCAACTTTCGAAAGGGAGGTTGCGGGGGATCAAGATGTACCCGGGCTACTGGAACCATTACCCCTCGGAGAAGAGGTTCGAAGGCGTTTTCGAGCTTTGCCAGAAGTTCGAGGTTCCCCTTTTCATCCACACGGGGGACACTCTCACGAGGACGGGGAAGGTAAAATACAGCAGGCCGATCTTCGTCGACGAGCTTGCCGTCGAGAGGCCGGACCTTACCCTTGTCCTGTGCCACTTCGGCCTGCCTTGGATCGAAGAGTGCGCCGAGGTTGCTTACAAGAACGATAACGTAAGGGTTGACATTTCGGGACTCTACGTCGGGCGCGGCGCGCCTTACAGGTCGACTTACCTGCGCAAGATTTCGGAGAAGGTTGCGTACGCGATATCC
Source organism: Candidatus Brockarchaeota archaeon (assembly GCA_017601265.1). Taxonomy (GTDB): domain Archaea; phylum Thermoproteota; class EX4484-205; order EX4484-205; family DTQO01; genus DTQO01. The sequence goes on along the minus strand of JAFNJA010000002.1, from coordinate 37,305 downwards.
TACATTGGAAGCGCCGAGGAGAAGGTACTGTTCGGTTCGGATTGGCCCCTGGCCAGCATTCGGGGAGTAGTGGGGTTCGTGGAAAGGCTGCCGATCAGGAGCGAAGACAAGGCCCTGATCTTAGAAGAAAACCCGAGGAAGCTTTTCGGCCTCAGGGCTTGACTTGGAAGCCGAAGTTTTAAGGGGCGGCAGGCGAACCGGGGCCGGGCTTGGTTTGTACCGGAAGAGGGGCATGAAATCGGAGGTTTTGGCCTCCAAGGTGGTCTACAGAGGAAGGTTGATCAACCTTCGGCTCGACACGGTCAGGGTCGGGAAGAAAAACGTCGAGAGGGAGGTCGTCGAGCATCCCGGAGCCGCGGCCGTCATTCCGTTGCTGGGGCACGACCGCCTCCTACTCGTCCGCCAATACAGGGAGGCCGTTGGCGAAATCTTGCTGGAAGTTCCGGCCGGGACGATCCGGCCGGGCGAGGGCGCCGCCGATTGCGCCGCGCGCGAACTCTCGGAAGAGACGGGCTATTCCTGCGGAAATATGCGGAAGGCTTTCTCCTGCTACCTGGCGCCAGGATATAGCAACGAGCTCCTGCACGTCTTTCTGGCGGAAAAACTTGCTGCAGGGAAGCCTTCGCCTGAGCGGGACGAGAACTTGAGAAGCGTGCCGGTTGCTTCCAGCACGGCCAAGCGCATGATCGAGCAGGGAAAGATTCGGGACGCCAAGACCATAGCCGCCATACTCTGGTTCTTGGCCACAAGAAGATGAGCAGGCGGGCTTGAGCTTTAGATTGGTCCGCGACCCGTTAAGTTCAGAAGATCACCGATTCCAAGAATCTCTTTCCTTCCAAAAACCCTTCCTCGGGCCCGAAGAAGGGATCTTCGTGCTCGATGCTCAAAACCGAGTCGTAGCCGGCTTCCTTCAGCGCTGTAACGTACGCGTTCCAGTTTATGCCGCCCCTTCCGGGGATCCTGTACCTCCACCAACCCTCGTCCAGAACGCCCAAGTTCCTGAGCCTGAAACTTAGGACCTCAGTGTCCTTCGCGTGGGTGTGGTATATCCTGTCCGCGAACCTGTGCACCGCTTCCAAGTAGTCTATCTGCTGCCAGAACAGGTGGGAAGGGTCGAAGTTGAGTCCCAGCGCCTCGCTCGGCACGCTCTCGAACGCCATCCTGAAGTGGTCCAAGCCCTGCAGGAGCGTCGCGAAGTAGTTCTCCAGGGCGATCTTGACCCCGTTCGCTTTGGCGAAGTCCGCCAGCTTGTTGAAGACCTCCGCGAACTCCTCGCGCAAGGTCTGCCTCTTTCCCTTGCCCCTGACGGCGCCGGCGATGGTGCAAGCCACGCCCACGTCGAGGGCCGAGCACGCCTCGATCGTCCTCATGAAGAAATCCTGTTCCTCGGCGCTCTCCAAGATCGACATGCTGTAAAAGGCCAAGCTCGATATCGCCACCCCGCTCTCCTTGAGCAAGCTCCTGACCTTCCCGGCCTTGCCTTTCAAAACGCCTTCAACGTCGATCTGCCCTCCCTTGGGCGAAACCGGAACCTCCATGCCTTTGAAGCCGTTGACAGCAGCCCACTTGACGACCTTTTCGAAATCCCAATCCAACGGCGACGTCAGCAACCCAACGTACATGCCTTGTTCACTGCCACACCGAAATCGATCATTGGTTAAGAGTTTTGCGATGGTCGCTGGCGCCTCTAGCGTAGGCGCGGTGGTTCTCGGAAGTCGGTTCACTCCTCCCCTCGGCGCTTGAAAGGCGGGGACGCTGGGTACCAAACGCTGACATTTAATCGCCAGAGACGGGGCGCCTTTGCTGGTCGTTTCACGCACATTCTCCCCGATGGTTAACGCATCGAGACAACTCTCTACGCGGAAGTACGACAAGAAGCGGTTTCGGAAACCGAATCCAGAATTACCTTTATAAATCGATTCCCGGACATTTAGGCAAGGGGAAAATCTTGGAATCGAAAGACTCTGAGGTTAAAGCGCCTATCAAGTCGATCGCCTTGGCGGCTTGCGCCTTCATCGCCATAGTCCAAGCCTTGATCGTCAGCTTACAGGGTCCGTTTCTGCGCGTACCCCTCGGGTGCGCCCAGAGCCTTGGCTCCCCGGTAATGATGACAGGCGCCGATTTTCCAGGCTGGCCTTTGGTGGCTCTCCTCGTCATCATGGCTCTCCAACAGGTCCCGTCGGTAAGGAGGTTCATCACCAGGACGAACTTGGCTTACCTTTTCGTGGCGATGGTCTGCGTTGACATGGTGGGAGGAGTCCTGTCGAGCAACGACCCGGTCTACCTTGTCGGTAGGTCACAGATACCTAGCGAACTCGCTCAGAACCTGCCCGAGTTCTTCTCTCTCCCCGTAGAGGTGTCGGAGGTGCTCATCCGCGGGGTGGCAGGCAACTATGCCCTCCTCCCCCTTGGCCCGATACTTTCAGCGGTCATGTGGAGGTTCGTGATGTTCGCGCTGTTCTCGGGCGTGATGTTGAGCTTTGCCAACATAATCCGCCGCGAGTGGATATCGACGGAGAAGATCCCGTTCCCGTATACTTTGGCTTACCACAGCATGCTGGCAAACGTCGAGGGGATGGTGACGAAGGAGTGGCCGACGAAGAAGGCCTTCCTCGTGGGCATCGCGGCGGGATTCCTGCTTTGCTTGCCCATCGGGGCCACGAACCTGTTCCCGTGGTTTCCGGACATATACTCCTGGAAGAGCAACACGTGCGGCCCTGGATCTCATTGGATAGCGCCGGCGGGCATACCCTGGCACCTGGGAATGAACAAGCACCCGACGACGTACGCGCTGTTCCTCATAGTTCCTGTCCATTCGCTGATCAGCATACTCTTCTACCTTCTGGTTCTCGAGGTCAGCCTCTTCATCTCATACGCCACTGGGTACTACACGGCCATGCCGGACCTGGGTTTCTGCGGCAGGAACTGGTGCGCCCCGACGCCGTACGTGAGCGAGCCGCTCTTCTTCTCCGTCGTCTCGGCCGGAGCGACGATCGGCCTTTTCGTCTCCATCATAATCCAACAAAGGAGTTACATAGCCTGGACGCTCAGGGCCGCTTTCGGAAGCGTAGAGAACAAGGAAGAGATCGAGAGGGGGGAGCCCGCAGCCTACAAAACCTCTTGGCTATCGCTCGTCGTCTTCTTCGCGCTCATGATCGTGTTCTTCATGGCCACCGGACTCAGCCCGTGGCTTTCCTTCGTGGTGCCGTTCACGGGCGTGGTGACGTGGACCGTCATGGCCGCGGTGTGGGGGCGTGTCGGCATAGCTTTCGAACCTTGCTACGACGTGACGCCGACTACGATCAGGCTAATGGCGTGGCCGACGGAGTACAACCCCCCGATAGATTCGATGGATAAGGCGATGGTGCCGCTGCTGAGCAGGGAACACGTTGCCCACTTCGCGAGCGCCGGCTTCGGGGGCGCGTTCTACGCGTCGCTGCTTTCCTTCAAGATGGCCGATCTCAGCGGGATCGACAACAGATCCGTCCTGAAGATCATAATCGTTTCACTCTTCCCGGCGCTGTTCATCTTCCTCTTCGTCAGGGCAGTGGTCTTGCCCGGTTTGCTTCCGGGCACGAGGATCGGCTTCACGGCTTCCGACTTCTCGGGTGACGTCCTTTGGAACTTCTGGAATCGGCCGGTTGAAGGTCCTCTCAGCCAGGGGGCCCTTCACCTGCTCATAGGCTTCGTCTTCATGCTGGTGGGCAGGATACTTTACACGAGGTTCATGTGGATGCCGGATCCGCTGGTCGCGATCGTCGCTTGGGGTTGGGGAGTCTCGCTCTGGGGAGCTTGGGTCCCGATCCTAGTGGCATGGGTCGTCAAGACGCTCGTGCTGAAGATCGGAGGCAGCAAGATGTACGAGTCGATGATCGTGCCGTTTGCGTCAGGGTTGATACTTGGCGAGGTGCTAGAGGTCCTAATACTGACGATAATAGGGCTCACCTTGGTTCCAGCTCAGGCTTAGGCTTAGGTGCTGGATCAGCGCCCCTTTTTATCCATGAACATCTACCACATTTCATCGATTCCCGAGTTAATTTCCAATCCGCGCCACGCTTCCAAAAGACTGAGTGCGAGGGTTCGCTCGCCCCCTTTCACCCAGAGCCCTCGATTCGTCGGTTCCGGCTAATTCTCCTATGAGGCGAATCTTGCAGCACTTTCGGCAGACTTGGATTTCCACGCCCTCGAAGCCTTTAACTGGGACCCGCTTAGCCACCTTTTCGAAACCCGGTTCGGCGGGCAAGTCGGCAATCCGACGTGAAGGCCCGTTCGCTAACCGCAAATTGCCGACATGGGAGGGGACTACGTTACGAGGGCCTCGTGCTGGCGGATGAACACGAGAATGCCTGCATGGACACCGATTACCTCTATTCTGCGATGGGATTTCGCAGCGCGTCGAGCCGCGCGAGGCGATCGAGCATGCCGGGGTAGTGGGTTCCGAGAAGGTGCGGTACCCTTTCTAACCTGTAGGAGGCGAACGCCTAGGAGGAGGACGCGATGGAGCTGCTTGGGCTCCAGTGCACATTTTAGAACCTGAAGCAAAAACTGAGCGGTTTTGAGCCATCTTTGCGCCCCCTTTCCAGGCATCTCCGCGGTGCAAGCCGTTCGGTACCGTGTTCCCCGATCGAATCTGGAGGGCTCGGCTCCGGGCGAGCCTATAAGTTTACCTATAACGCTATATTTGAATAAATATTACAAAATTGCGGCGGGTGGCAAGGGTGGGGGAGAGGAGGATAAAATCCAGGACATGAGGCCTTGAATCCTTGGCCGGATGTCCTTTTCCTTGCCACCCGGCGGTCTTCTAGTAGCTGCTATATATAAGCTTGAGCCGCCGCGGCGGGTTTTGGAGAATGCGCGTGTCACGATGACCACCCAAGGTAACGCCAGTATTGAGGTCCGCGCAGGACGCGCCGAGGGCTTCGGGCGGCTCGCTTTCCTTTTTTCCATCAAACCGTTCCAAGCGGCTTGACGCGAGGGTGCTCGATGATCTGATGCAAGTCCCGCCGTTCTTGCTTCAGACGCGCCTCGGCTGGGGTGAAAGCAACGCGAGAAGCATCCCGGAAGCGGTAACGGCCAGGCCGAGGTAGCGGAGCGAGATCGGACCGCCCATGGCGGAATGGTACATTAGGAGGGGTCCTATTACGATTAGAAGAAGGGACAGGGCGAGGACCTTTTCGCTTCGGTACGTTTCTACCACCCGAGGAGTCCGCGCCTAAAATTTCAACGAAGCTGTCGCCGCCCAAGCCGCGATGCTCGAGATCGCGGCAACGGCAACGCAGTAGCGGGCGTTCCTTCGGATCACCTCGCCCTCCCTGCCGGCAGCCTGCGTCACGGACGTGCCGACCACGACCTTCGCGGGCGCGATCATGCTTCCGAGGGCCCCGCCAGTTGTTTGCGACGCGCACAGCACGTATTCGCTCACCCCCAGCAACCTAGCGGCGTCCCTTTGGAAGGCGCCGAACATCGCGTTGGATCCCGAGTTGCTGCCGGTCGTGAAGCAACCGAGAACTCCTATGAAAACCGAGAGGATCGGGTAAAAACCGCCCCCAAACCGCGCGACGCCTTCCGCCAAAGCGTACGTCATGCCGGACTCGTTCATCACGAGGGCCATCATGGCCACGGTCATCGTCGATATCGTCGGGAACAAGCACTGCCTGGCCGTCTTCCCCAAAATCCTGCTTACCATCCCTTTCTTCGTCCTCCCTTTCTTCCTAAAGACGACGTAGCCGGCGAGAGTGGCTTCAAGCACCACCGTGCCCGGGTGGCTCAAGGGGCATATCGCCGAGTAAGATCCGACCGCCTTGTTCTTCCAACCCAGGGAGGTTTCGGTCTCCGGGAATGGCAGGGATAGCGAAATTGACGAGAGGAAGGTAGAGACAGGGCCTGTCGAGGTAGCGAGAGAGAAAAGTATCAAGGCCGCGTACGGGAAGAAGGCGAGGAGGAAGCCGCCGCGCCTGCCGGGGGGAGCTTCGACCGCGATTTTTTTCGTCCTGTCTTTCGCCCTGCCTTTTGCCCTGCCGAGAAGCGCCAGCGCGGCGCAGCCCACGAGTCCCGCTACCGTCGAAGCTATGACGTAGCTTTGGGCTGCCGCCAGGAGGTAGAGGGAGAGGGCCATCGCCGAGCCGGCGACCGAAACGGTTGGAAACCCCCTCGCCAGTGCCCTGAAACCGCCGTACATGTAGGAGGCAAGGAAACCCGTCGAGACGCACGAAACGCCCAAGAGGATCGCGCTCCACTGCGCGAGCGGCCGGGCCTCGATCCCCGTGACGAGAACGAGCGTCAGGAAGGAAGTTGCCATGGAACCGAAGGTGACGGCCCAAGCGTGCCCGAGTAGCGAGAGCGAGGCCGCGACCACGGGTTGCACTCCGAGGGCAGTGAGCATCGGGCCTGCGACCGCCACCGGAACCCCGAACCCCGCTACGCCCTGGAGGAAGGATACGAACGCCCATCCTACGAGGAGGACCTGCGAAAGATCGTCCCCCGTCACGGCCCCGAGTCCCGCGGCCATGCCCGAGATCGATCCCGTCTCCTCAGCGAAGTTGTACATGAGGACGCCCGCCCACACGATGTAGGAAACGTAGACGCCGAGCAAAAGGCCCTTGCAAGTTGCCAAGCCTATGACGTCGAGCCCGGCTCCGAAGAAGGAGGAGGCCGCGATGGCGGCGACGAACCACGAAGCCGCCCCGGCCCTCGCGCTCGACCATTTCGCGGCAACCATCAGCAGCAGGAGCGCGGCAACCGGCGCAAGCGACGCGATCCAAAGGGTCGGCAAGCTTTCGTTCCTTCGAGCGTCGCCTGATGGCGATATATGTCTCACCCAAAAGCCAGCCGCGCCGCTTGGGGGGCGGATCCTGGGGGCCGCGCAAGCAGCCAAGTTCCGCCGGACCCGTAAAGGAACGTCGGGAGGGGGAAAGCGGCCGACAAAACCCTCCCGAGCTCCCCCTCTGACTCCACGCTGAACGGCCTCAAATACGACTTGAACCTTTCATCGACCTTTTCCGGCTGCCCGAAAAGGAGCCAAGTGAGCTCCTTCTCGTCCTTTAGCTCGAGCCTTTCGTTCCCGAGGGCGATGACGGGCCTTTGATCTTTGCTGGCGATCTCCAGCTTGCGCGCCTTCTCGCCCACCCTGCACGCGAGGTAGGGCCTAAGCTTCTCCAAAAAGCCTTCTGGGTTTACGATCCGCATCGTCCCCCCGAAGTGGGAGGGCTTGGGTTTTCTCACGCGCGAAAGCGCGGCGAGCATCTCGTAATCGTGGTGGGGTACCTGCAGCGAGAGCTTTTCCAAGCTTAGGCGGCGGAGAAGCTTGGGCAGCGCGGAGGCCACCGCGAACCTGGACCCCGCGTACTCGACGACCCATCCTGAACCTTTGCCGTAGTCGTTCACCTCAACGCAAACGTAAGCCACGCTCCTTCCCCCCATCCCGATCAGGAAGGTCTTTGGCCTCCTGTACGTCCGCCTGCCCAAGAGGGTTGAAAAGTCCTCGCGGCTCCTGACGTACCTGACCGGCTCGGTTTGGTAGATCGCGGCCACCTCGCCCAGCATTGAAGGGTCGTAATCGGCAAGATCGCACTGCAACCTTCTGATCATTCCGGCGTTCCTGCTCGTGATCGCGTACGCGTAAGACCTTCCAGCCATCACGCAGTTGTTTCTGTCGTAAAGGCTCCTGATTCCCGAAACCATCACGAAATCGACGCCGTCGACCAGTAGCTTCCGCATGCAATCGGCCAGGACCTTGCCCGCGAGCCCCTTGTTGCGGTGGTCGGGATCGGTGCAAACCGCGCCTATCATCCCGACCTTGAGAGCGCAGCCGTAAAGGGAGGCCCCCACCTCCGAGATTCCGATGTGCGAGACGGGTTTTCCGCCGAGGAGCATTATGCGCATGTTCTCCAAGTTCCCCATGTTGAAGAGCTGCGGGAACGCATCCTCCATCCTCATCCCCTTCTTTCGGGCCGAAACGAAGATGCTGTCCACGAGGGCCATGACGCTTCCGAATTCTTCCTTCCTCGTGCCCCTCGGCCCCTCGTATCCCATGGCGCGCAAGGGAACGAAGGCCTCATTAAAAGGCATCTCAAGGTAACGCCGTAAGAGCAGCTAATGGGGTCTCCCCTAAGCCGCCTCCCCCTCCGAACCACCAACGCCGGCTTCAGGGAGCTAGCGAATCCAAAATCCTTCTTTCCGTCACTATGCCCACTATCTTTCCGCCTTTTACTACCGCCAGCCTTCTCACGTTCTTGTCGCGCATCATCTTCAGGGCATGGGACACCGGCTTGTTGTTGTCGATCGTCAGAACGGGCGATGACATCACGTCCTGCGCGAGAGTTTTGCTCGGCTCTTTTCCGCTCTTGATGACCCTCTCAAGGATGTCCCTCTCGGTCACTATGCCGACCGGTCCTCCTCCGCTCATGATTATGCAGCATCCGACGTCGTAAGTGACCATCCTGTCCACTATCGTTGATACGTTGTCGGAGAACTGGGCTGTGAGGGGCGGAGCTCTCATTATCCTCTCGACGGGTTGGGAGAGTTTTTCCTCGGCCATCCTCAGCCCCTGGGCGTTTCTTGGTAGCCGGCTCGGAATACTTATGCGTTTCCATACGACGCGAAAATATCGAGCGCGGGAAAAGCCGACGCGGGCACGGATAGGTGTTATATAACCTGGAGCGGGCGATGACCGCGAACCTGCGAAAGATGAGAAGGCTCGTTGGAGGGGTTGTCCACAGGACAGGGTTCCACTCCTCGGCTTCCGCCCTGAGGGACGTCTTGGAATACAAAGGTTGCAAGCTCTCAGAGGAGGCCGTCTTCGGCATAGGTTGCGGCCTCGGGTTCATGTATTGGAGGTCGAAAGACATGGCGCCGCCGATCTTGATAGGAGGGGACGCGGACGACGTGATCAGCGAAGCCTGCAAGATCCTGGGCATCGGCGCGAAGGTCGAGAAAACCGAAAGCGTCGATGCAGCTTGGAAGGGGGTCAAGGAGCTCGTCGACCGCGGCGAACCCGTCGCGCTCAGGGTCGACCTCCACCACCTTGGTTACCTGGGGGCTCCCATGGACCTGCACTCCGGCAGGCACGTGGTCGTCGCCGCGGGGTACGACGAAGAGAGGGGGGAAGCTTACGTTTGGGACAACAGGCTCGCGGAGATCCAGACCATCTCCCTGGAAAACCTTTCGAGGGCGAGGGGCTCGAAGTCCAAGCCGTTCCCGCCAAGCAACGCGTGGTACGAGTTATCGTTCCCGAAGGGCTTGACGAAGATCGAGGGCGCCGTGAGGATGGCCATAAGGGAAAACGCCGAAAACTTCCTGTATCCGGCGGCCAAAAATTCGGGATTGAAGGGCATCGAATACTTCGCTGAGCAGCTGGAAAGTTGGCCCGGGATTCTCTCTCCTCAAGACTTGAAGCTAACCCTGAAGGCTTGCCACATTTTCATTGGAGGCGGGAACGGGACTGGGCTGCTCAGGAGGATGTACTCGGGATTTTTGCGAGAAGCTCACGCCCTCCTTGGTGACGGACAGTTAGAAGTTTCCAGGGAGCTCTTGGAGAGGTCCGCGGGCATTTGGATCCAAGTGGGCGAGCTCCTCCTAAAGGGAAGCGGTTCCGATTCGGAGTTACCTCGATGCCTGTCGGAAGCTAAGGCGAAGATTCTGGAATGCTACGGTTTGGAGGCGAAAGCCTTCGAGCTTCTCGAGTCTTTGTCAAGAAGGTGGCTGGAGCAAGTCATCTAGGCACTTGCCAAACCCCAATGGACGATTTCGAGTGATCCGATCACCTTGGTGCCCCGCTCGCCCGCCCGGGCTTGAAGGATCGTTTAAAGATAAAAGGCGGCGCAGGACGCGCCGTGCTGAGTAAGGTTGCGATGTCGATTCCGTTGACGAGAAAGCTGACGGCTGCCTTCATTTTCGCGTTGGCAGGGATCTTGGTCTGGTTCGATCAATACCGCCAAGGTTATCCCTTTTCGCTTTCCGACCTGCTTGACGGTCAATTGCACCACGAGAGCGTCATGGCGATCGCCTTCATCTTGGCTGCCGCGCTCATTGCTTGGGAGGCGGCCTCGTCCCGCGACGTGGCCGGCCGCTAAAATCCTTGCCCTTTCGACGCCCCAGTTGCGCTCCCGCCCGGTCCGGGGCGCGAGGGTGACGGGCACGTGGAGAGGCCTCGCGAGCGGAACATCGTCGGGTACGACTGTCTCGAACTGGAAGGTGACGCTCAAGTCAAGTCGAGAGGTGCGTGAGGGGCGCGAGGGGAACGTTCGCCACAACGATCAGCAAAGTGGAGAAGTCCGGATGGACTTGCGACCCTATCCGGAACAAGGAGACTGGCGACAGCGCAACCGTGCCGCCCCAGCCCACTTGCGCGGGAATAACTCAACGTTCCGTACAAATAGCAAACATCCAAGGTTGCGGGATTCCGTAGATACGTTCCGGTAGGTCGTCGTAGAATAATTTTCTAGAAGGATCATGGCGGAATCCGAAACCATGGCTCGCTCCATCGTCGACCCGTCATGGTCTTTTAAGCGGGACTTTAATGCCCGGGATTTGACTTCGAATCGGTTTTCTGTCGGTAGTCATGCTTATAGGTTGATAGACGCGTTTGAAGGCCGGATCGGGAGATGCTTCGTTGCAGGGGTGCTTCGCTTTTCAAGGCCTTGGCCATCCTATGTTCCGCGCTCCTGGTCTTCTGGCAGGACCTCGAGGTCGTCGCCAACGACGCCTTCAACAGCGAGGTCATGAACTACGTCCTCGTAATCCCCTTCTTCATGGCCTACGCCCTCTACAGGAAGAGGAGGATGCTGCAAGCGGTAGCGCCGCTGGAAAACCCCAAAGCGATCAGGGAGGCGGAAACCATCGCCGGAGCCTTCCTCCTACTCACGGCTTTCGTGCTCTACTGGCAGGGGTCGTACACGTTCTACCCAGTAGAATACCACCTAGTTTCGATGCCCGTATTCTTGGCGGGGGCGGTATTGCTCGTCTACAACTGGCAAACGCTTAGGCAGCTCCTCTTCCCGCTTGCGATGCTTCTCCTTCTCGAGCCGTTTCCCCTGGAGGTGGCGAACATGGTCGGCTTCCAACTGTCGGTCCTGAGCTCGACGGCGGCGTACGGCCTTCTCAAGTCCTTCAACCTGCCGGTAACGCTGGATACCTCTCAAACGCCCATCATAACGGTCCAAACGGTTCAGGGTGCGCAAGTCCCGCTCGCCGTAGACGTGGCCTGCTCGGGGTTGTACTCCCTGACCGGGTTCGTCGTTTTCGCGGCCTTCGCGGCATTCGTCATGAGGGGGGCCGCGTGGAAGAGGGCGGCTTTGTTCTCCGCCGGATTCCCGGCGATCTACGGGCTGAACGTGCTGAGGATAGCTGGAATAGTGTGGATCGCCCGAGGGTGGGGCGAGGGCGCGGCCATGCAGGCCTTCCACCTGATGGGGGGTTCTGTCCTGATCTTCGTCGCGACGCTCTTGCTCCTCACCCTGGGAGACAGGGTGGGAAAGCTCAGGATTTTTTCGTCCGGACCCAAACAGGAGCCGTGCGCGCTCTGCAACGAAAGCTTGGTTAGAGGGGAGAGCTTCTGCCCATACTGCGGAAAGTTCCTCGGGCATCGAAAGCTGAAAGCAACGTGGCAAGGCGCTGCCAGGGCGTTCGGAGTCGTGGCCATCGCGCTTCTCGTGATTCCGATACAGATGCCGCCGTTCGCGCTGGCCAAGGGGACGGCGAGCGTAGACCTGGGCGATTTCTCGGCTGCCGAACTGAAAAACCAGCTCCTTCCGAATCTGCCGGGATGGGATTTGGAGTTCCTTTACAGGGACAGGGACGTCGAATACTGGGCAAAGTGGGACGCCGCCCTGGTTTACTACTACCGCAAGCGCGGACCGGAAGAACTCCAGCCGATCGTCTTCGTACTGATCCAAGTCGAAAAGGGAAGACACACTTGGGAGGCGTCACTGTACCAGTGGCCGGCCCAGCACGGCTACCCGACGGCTACGATGCTTGTGGAGAGGGACGTGAACGTCATGGACAACCCGCAGATAGCCGGAAGGTTCCTGGTGTTCAAGCGCTTAGGATCTACCGTTACGGAAGCGGTCGTCTACTGGTTCGAGAAGGCGCTCTTCACGCTCAACGGCACCGCCGTGTCAAGGTACGTGTCCATCAGCCTAGACGCGTACCCGGGCGCGTTGGCGAGCGCTGGCGCGATAAGCGGGCCGGACGACTTTGACGGGGCGCAAGCCATGCTCCTTCCGATGGCCCGGGCCATAGCGGAGCACTGGGAGCCCCTGAAAACTTGGACTCTCGTGAATTTCAGCTTGGGGCAGTGGGCAGGCTACGCCCTGGCCCTAACGACCGCGCCGTGCGCGGCAGCTGCCGCGCTGCTTTTCCTCAGGACGAGGGAAGAAAGGAGGGGGAAAGCGCGGCTCTTCCAGAGGCTGGACGAAGAGGACAAGGAACTCCTGGCCGCCATGGCCCCGACCCCCAAGGACCTTCAGACGGGAATGTCGATCGAAGCCATTCATTACACGAACACGGGAAGGGAGACGGAACCGAGGAAGCTCGTCGAAAAGCTCGAGGAGGCCGAGAAGGTGGGCCTAGTCGCGAGGAAAGTGGTCGGCATGGAGGACGAACCATACCTCGTCTGGAAGCGCGATTTTTGAGGCCCAAGCGGGTCATGGCATCTCGAGGAAATGGGCGTCCCTGTCGGTTCATCTCGAAACGCCTGACCCTGTAAGAACTTGCCAATGGGCGCGCGACGAAACTCGGTCCGCGCGTTGGACGCGATGGAAACGAGCTCGTGCCCCCTTGCCGGACTCGATTGGAAACTCGATGGCGCGAAGCTACAATGATTTGCTCCTTCCATTTCAAGCCTGGGCGTCGGCAGCGTCAGGTTGAACCAGATCTGGACCCAGGCTGACCGCGCCTCCCCGCCGGATTCCCACCCGAACTGGAAACCTCCTTCTTGCTCGTCGTAGGTCCAGAGCTCCAACACCATCCTGAAGTTGTAGCCGTGCTGCGCCGTAGTATCCAACCCTCTGTCGAAAGTGACGTTGTTAAGCCTGAGCTTCGTGATCCGCACGGTGCCGTTAATTTCGGTGGCGTTCAAGACGCTCCAGTACAGGGGGAAGGTCCACGTCTCGTTGTCGACCAAGACTCGATCGATCTCCGCGAAGGAAGGGACCGGGCTTGCCGCGTGGTTCAGGTCGTCGGGAGGGGGAGTCGTCCGGTTCAGCAGCTTGACCCTCACCGAAACGTACTGAACCGAGCCCATGTGGTTGTAGAGCGTCACGTGCCACTTAACGACATCTCCCAGACCGACGTTCGGATCGTCTCCCGGGTAGTAGTGCTCCGCCATCATGCCCTCCCCGAGGATGCCGAGGGCGAAGAACTGCTCGGTCGGCCTTGGGTTGAGGTATAGCCAGGTCGCCGATCCCACCACCACGGAGGTTACGACGAGTATAGACAGGAAGAGCGCGGCGTCGTGCGGAACTTGGTTCGTGCCCTTCTCGGCGCTCACCTTTGACCGGCCTCCTCCACCCTCATCCCCATGACCTTCCTTATCCTACTTTTCTGCCAGAACCTGGCGAGGAAGTAGGCAAGCAAAGCGATGATGGCGGCCGCGAAGGGAGCGCCCAAGATCGCTGCGGTCCTCCTCTTCGAAGCGTCTTCTGCAGCTCGTTCCCGCAATGCGACCGCGTCTCCTCCTATGGCGTCGAAGAGGCGCTCGGCTTCCTGGGCCAAGGCTGAAGCTTGCTCGTGGAGCGACTCGGCCTCCAGCGCCCTTGCTTGGTCCAGCAGCTCCAAGGCCGCGTTGAACCTCTTGGCAAGCGCCGATACGTTCCCGCCTTCGCGGTCAGCCTCCTTGATCAGGAGGAAGGTCCCCTTGCTGGACTCCTCCGCCGCCGAGATCGCCTCCATTGCCTCCTGCTTGGTGGCCTGACCTGCAGGAAAGGCGCTTCCCAAGCTCGCGGACGCGAAGAGAAGGGCCAGGGCGAAGCTTGGAAACGGCTTAGGCGCCATGGTCTTTTCCTTTTCCAAGCCCTACGGGCGGGCATATAAGAGCGATTAAGGCATACTGTGGTAACGGGACCTGGGCTCGGGTGCTGGCGCAGTTGGCAAAGAGCGAACCGATCGATGGCGACCGGAAGATCAAGGAACTCATGATCGAGATATTGAGGGAGGAGAGGCCGGGCTCTGTCGGCGAGCTGGTCGGAGCGCTGGTCGAAAGGGCGGAACGGGAGATTTCGATCACGGAAGCGATAAAGTTGGTGAAGGAGCTCGAGGAGGAGGGGAGGATAAGGCTCTCCGAGCCATTGAGGGCGCACGGCAATTTTTCATCCTACCTCTCGGACCGCGAGAGCAGCCTCTCCTTCTGGCTGGTCGTCTGCGCCGTCGCCATGACGTGGGCCTCGATCTACGCCCTTCCCTCCGAGTTCCCCTGGGTGGTCTCCAGGTGGGTTTTCGGGTCGCTCTTCGTCATCTTCCTCCCCGGCTACGCTTTCGTGGAGGCGCTTTTCGTCGAACCCATCTCAGGCAAGAAGGAGCTTGACCAAATCGAAAGGTTCGCGCTTAGCATCGGGATGAGCTTGGCTCTCGTCCCTCTGGCCGGCCTCCTCCTCAACTACACGCCGTGGGGCATAAGGCTCGAGCCGATAGCCGTCTCGCTTTCCTCGTTCACGCTCTTGTGCGCGACCGTGGCGGCGTACAGGAAGTACGCGAAGCTATCGGCCGAGGTTGGGCGCGCGATCGAGCAAGGGAACGCGGCTTGATCCCGCAGGAAGGCGCGTCCAGGAGCTTAAGCGGGACCTGAAGGCGGGTCTTATGGCCGGCCGCTAAACAACGGTTTTCAAAGGCCAAGTTTCTTGAGGTAATCCCTGCTTATCCCCATGCTCTCCTTGGGAGTCCTCTTCGTCGTGTCCTGCTCCACGACGGCCCACTCGATTTCCCTCCCTTCGATCGCTTTGAAGACGCCCGGGAAGTCGACGACCCCCTGGCCGAGCTCAACGAACTCCTTCCCCCTCAAGTCCTTGAGGTGGAGGTAGGAGACCCTGTCGATGTTCTCCTCGAGGAACCGGACCGGAGAGTCCCCGGCGTACTGGACCCAGAACGTGTCGACGCAGAGAGTAAGCAGCTCAGGCTCGACCTCGCTGCAGATTATCTTGATTCCCCTCGCGCCGTCGACGATCTCTTGGTGGTGGTTGTGGTAGCAAACCTTGATGCCGAAATCCCTGGCCCTGCTCGCGGCAGACTTCATGAACTTCGAGCCCTCCCTGTACTCCTTCTCGGTGTTCCCCCTCCCGCCTGCCCCGCTGAACAGGAGGTACCGCGCTTCGCACTTCCTGAGCAGCCGAATGCAGGTATCAACCAACTTCATGTCGCCGACACCGATATGCAGGCCGACCAGGGCGAGCCCCCTTGAGGAGAAAGGTTCCTTCGGATCTGCCAGCTTGTCGAGGGGCTCTGGCCCCATCTCGACCCCTGCGTACGAAAGGGAAGCGACCTCGTCCAGGACGCCGCCCAGGTCCTTCGCGGCCCTTTCCCCCCAAACGATCAGTTGGGCGCCAACCTTGGGTTTCACGTTATCCACGGAGCCGCTCGACCAGATGGACGTATTGCTGGTTTTCTGTGCCCACGACTTTTTTACCGCGGGGGCGCGTCAAGGGATGGGGCTTCCCGAACCCCCGGCCCTCCGCAGGTAATCTTCTCGCGGAGGGCTGAAGACGTCCAAGAAGGTCGCGGGCTCGTCCCCCAGCACCCTCACGGAGTGCTTCTCGTTCGGCCCGAAACGGTACGCGGTACCCGCTTCCACTATCCTGCTAAGGCCGCCGGAGGCGAGTTCTGCCTTGCCGGAGAGGCAGATGCCGAACTGCTCCTGCGGATGAGAATGCTCGGGCACGATCCCCGATCCCTCCACCTCCACCAGGAAGAACATCATGTTCTCGCCGCTCAGCAAAACCCTACCTTTAACCCCTGGGAACGCTTCGAACGATCCGGACTCGCCCGAGATGCTGGCGATTTCCACGCGCGTTCACCGAGATCGGTAGACCGCGGCCGCCCTCTTATGTGGTTTCGGGCGAGACTTGATGCCCGATGGCGCGCCTTGCCAGTGGAACGCGGAAACCGCCTCCGAAACCCGGATCGTGCGCCGGACTTTCTAGTGGAGGTTGCCGAAGCGTCGATCGCCGCCTGTTCGTAGCCGAGCCGTCCTCAACGGTAAGGCTTCGTGACGAGTTGCACCTTCTCCGGGTCGAACTGGCTGGAGTCGTATTCCAGCTTCCTGCCGCAAGAAGGGCACCCCCCGCCAAGGCCCTGCATTATCTCTATGGGCGATTTGAGCTCCGTCGACTCGTAAAGGACCGCGCCGCACTTGCTGCATACGACCCTCTGAGTCAAGCGCACCGGGCGCCATTGCCAACCCGGCATCTATATCCTTTACTGCGGCTGCGGAAGGCTATGTTTTTATCAAGCTCCGGCCCGCGCGTCGGGCGCCCTTGAAGGTCCTTTTGGTCGCGGAGAAGCCGGATGCGGCCGCGAGGATAGCGAGGGCTCTTGACGATAGCTCGAGGCCGAGGGCGCTCGCTGGGAAAAAAGTTCCGGTCTTCGAGGCAAGTTGGAAAGGGGACAGGCTGATCGTCGTCTCCGCCCTGGGCCACCTCTACGCCCTCAGGGAAAAGGGCTCCCGGGACAGGAGCAGGTATCCCGTGTATTCCGTCGAGTGGGTACCCCTCCACCTGGTCGAGAGGGGAAAGGGGACGGTGAAGTCTTGGATCGAGACTTTGGAGAAGTTCGGCGAAGGAGTGGACATGTACGTGAACTGCTGCGACTACGACGTCGAGGGGAGCTTGATAGGTTACAACGTCCTCAGGTACGTTTTCTCGGCGCCTGACCGGAAGTGCAGGAGGATGAAGGTTTCGACGCTCACCGAGGGCGAGGTAAGGGGCGCCTTCTCGAACCTCCAACCCGGCTTGGATTTCGAGATGATAAGCGCCGGGGAGGCGAGGCACGTCGTCGACTTCCTTTACGGCGTGAACCTCTCCAGGGCCCTGACGAACGCTGCAAGGACCAGCCTCAGGACCCACGTGACGGTGAGCACGGGCCGCGTGCAGGGGCCGACCTTGAAGTTCATCGTTGACAGGGAGAAGGAGAACAGGAGCTTCGTGCCAGTCCCTTACTGGACAGCGGAAGCCTTGATCGAAGTCTCCGGCAAAGTTCTCCGGGCGCGGTACGAGAGGGAGAGGTTGGGAAGCGCCGACGAAGTCGAAAGGCTGCTGGCCGATTGCAGGGGAAGGGACTGCACGGTTTCTTCGGTCAAAACCTCGGTCTCGGAGGTCCCGCCTCCAGCACCTTTCGACCTCGGCACCCTCCAGTCCGAGGCGTACAGGGCGTTCAGGTTCTCTCCTAGCAGGACGCTCAGGATATCGGAGAGGCTCTACCTCGGCGCCTTGATCTCTTACCCCAGGACGAGTTCGCAGAAGCTGCCCGAAGCGATTGGTTACAGGGACATAATCGGCAAGCTCAGGGAAGGTTACGAGGCGGAGGTTGGCGAGATTCTCGGCCAGCCGTTCCTCAAGCCGAGGGAAGGAGCGAAGGACGACCCGGCCCACCCGGCCATCTACCCGACGGGCGAAAAGCCGGAGAGGGAGCTGTCGGGCGACGAGAAGAAGATCCTGGACCTGGTAACGAGGAGGTTCCTCTCGACCTTCGCGAAACCCGCGGCCAGGGAGGCTTCAAGGATCGAGGTCGAGGTTGGAGGCCACAAGTTCATCCTTCTCGGCAGGAGGGTTGTTGAAGAGGGGTGGCTGGGCATCTACGGCCCTTACTCGCCCTACCGGGAGGAGGAGCTTCCGGAGTTGAAAGCCGGGCAGTCCTTGAAAGCCGAAGTCGTTTCAGAGCTGAGGTACACGCAGCCGCCGCCGAGGTTCAACCCAGCCAGCATCGTGAGGCTGATGGAGGAGAAGGGCATAGGCACGAAGGCCACGAGGTCGGAGATACTGGAAACCCTCTTCAAGAGGGGCTACGTCTCGGGCGAGAGGATCGAAGCCAGCGAGCTCGGCATCGCCCTCGTCGAAACGCTCGAGAGGTTCTCACCCAAGATCGTTTCGGTAGAGCTGACCGCCGAACTCGAAAGCAAGATGGAAAAGATCGAGCTCGGGGAGATGGGCAAGGAGGCGGTGGTGGAGGAGGCCGTGAGGCAGCTCGAGCCGATCCTCGAGGCCATGAAAAGCAGGGAGGAGGAGATCGGCAAAAGCCTCTTTTGGGGCGCCGTTTCGGCATTGCTCTCGAGGAGGATAGTCGGGGATTGCCCCGTCTGCCGTTCCGGAAAGCTGACCATAATCCATTCCAGGAAGACCGGGAAGAGGTTCGTGGGGTGCTCCAACTACTCGAACGGTGGGTGCAGGTTCTCGGCCCCAATACCCCAGCGCCCATACGCCGTGGTGCCGACGAAGGCGAGGTGCGCGAAGTGCGGTTGGAACGTGCTCCTCGTCAGGAAGAAGGGTTCGAGGCCTTGGAGGTTGTGCGTGAATCCGGATTGCCCGGCGAAAAGCAAGGGCCCCGGAAGCTGAAGCTACTTCTATTCTGGGCGGGACGGGAAGAGCTCTTCGAGGGAATTTTGGGAGAGGAGGAACTTGGCAACCTCGGCGGCCCACTGCCCCGCCTGCCCCGTTTCCAAAACCTTGGAGAGGAAGGTCGAGGCTTGTATCGACGGCATCGCGGACTTCCAAGCTTTATAGGCGGCCAGCAGGTTCTCGTACGCCATCTCGTGCAAGTTGCAGAACGCGGAAGTCCCCTCGGTCTGCCTTTTGCAGCAGGCGCAGTTCGGCAAGGGCGCTACCGGGCGGCCGGGACAAGCTTATAACGCTAACCTCGATTCCGAAGGGGAGAGGGTACCCGAAACGTCCGAGGCGGTCAAGAAGCTTTTGACTCTGCCTGAAAGGGCCTTAGGTTACGTGGCCGACCGCGTCCTTGGTGGGCACGAGAAGGGCCGAAGGTTGGGGAGCGGGGTAACGGAGGCCGCCTACAAGCTGCTGACGCTGGGGACGGTAATCTTCGTGGCCTTCCTCCTCGGCGGCGGTTCGTACATAGCCGTCTACAGGCCCGCTTTCCTTGTCGCGGGCGGAGGGCCGCTCGGCGCGACGTTCATCTACACGGGCAGCTCCCTCGAGCAGACCTTCCTCGAAGGGATCTTCGTTTCGACGCTCTACGTAGCCAGCCTTGCCGGCATGTACCTCGTCTACAGGAGCACGAGGTACTCCCACAGCCCGAGGACGATGTGGATGATCTTCGTGCTCGGATTCTTCCTCCTCGCGTTCGGGTGCGCGATGATCTACCAGGCAAGCAGATGGAAGGCTGGATAGGGAGGCCTACCAAGGGACCTTCTTGATTCCGAGCGCGCACGAAACGTAGTTGGAAACGACGTGTATGGCCGGCGTGCAGATGAATACGAGCAAGACGGAAGCTGGTGGCAGGGCGAGGATCGGGAAGGAAACCGCGTAAGCCCCGATGAGGAAGTCGAACTGGTCGAGCCCGGGAAAAGGCTCGCCGGGCGGGATCGAAAGGCGCCTCTTCAAGAAAGCGCCGACTGCGTCCCCGAGGACCGCGCCGAAGCCCATCGCCAAGCCGACGGGAGCGTCTCCTTGGACCAACCCGACGAAGGTTCCGGCCGCGATTCCTGCCGCGAAACCCCTAAGCGTTTTGTGGGAACCGAGGAGGGGCTTGCCGTCCAGGAAGAGGCGGTTGCCGTCCAGGGCCCTCCCGCCGCCGAAAGCCAAAGCGGAGGCGTTCGCGAGGTAGGCGGGAAGGAACCTGTACACCCCGACTGCAGCCAGCATCACGATATCCTCGATCGACAACCGCTTCCGCCCTCGCTTTCAGTTGCGTCGACGATCCCTTCCTCGACTATCTTGTAGCGGAGGCCCTGCCCCGCCTCCAAGTTCTGGCGCTTGCCCCCCAATTTGAGCGGCCTGAAGAAACCTCCGGAACGGCCCTTGCGCATCTCAACGAGGTTGTCGGACCAGTACTCCATCAGGCGGGCCGACACGGGTTCTTCGGAAACGCTGCCTGAAGAGCTTCTGGTTCCGCAGGTGACGAGGGCTGACACGTTGCCCGCCCTCGAAACGTTCCTGATCATGCCGAGGTGCTTGTTCAGCTGGAAGTTTTTTTCAAAGACGAATCGGTCGTTCTCCGACGAATCGTGGGTGCTGATCTGGAGGGCGTAAAGCGAATCGATCGAGTCCACGACGAGGAGGGAAGCCAGGGGGTGGTCGTGAAGCTCCAGTTCGAACCTCTCCAAGAACCTGAGCTGCTCTTCGAAAGTCTTCGGGGTGGCGACGTGGATCAGGCTCGAGACTATGTCCGCGCGACCCCGCGCCAGCTGGACGAGCCGGGCCATGGGGAAGGTTCCCTGGCAGAAGATGTAGAAGGTTTCGAAGCCTAGGAGGGAGTTCGAGGCCGCGGTCTGGAGGCCCAAGCAAGTTTTCCCAACCCCCCTCGAACCGAAAAAAAGGCTGACGTCGCCCCTTCGCACCCCTCCGCCTAGGAGGGAATCGAGGCACCGGCAGAGCGTCGGGATGAAGGGGGAGGGCATTCCGAGCCTTGTGCGCACCGCGCCGAGGGGAGAATTAAGCCATTCCTTCGCTGGCGCCGCACGCTTTTATTTAAAGCTCGGGCGCGTGCTTCTTTGGGCGCTCGGTTGGAACCCAAGAAAGGGACTCTGCAGCCTGGTGAAACTCTCCTCGTCGACGGGCCGGCTTCCGTGCGCATCTTGTCCGGTGAAGGGTACGTCTTCGGCGCCAGAGTGGCGGAGGGGGAAAGGGTCGTCGCCCGTGATGGGAAAAGGATACCCATCAATTCGGCATCGGGGCGGCTCGAGTACGAGGCAAAGGCGGCTGGAGGGCTGGCGGTAGTCAAGGGCGACGCGATACCAGCTAGTTGGAAAAGCGCGGCCGAGTTGATCGTCGGCGCCGAGGGCAGGGTGGTCGTCCTAGGGGGCGTCGACTCGGGAAAGACGGGATTCTGCACCTATTTGGCCAACAGGGCCGTGCCGATTCTGCGCAAAGTCGGTTACGTGGACGGCGACGTAGGCCAGCCGGAGATCGGTCCTCCGACGGCGGTGACAGCGGCGATCTTGGACAGGCAGGGTTACGAACTCCCCAAGCTTGCATCGTGCATCCGCTTCGTCGGCAGCACGTCGCCCTCGTCCTGCGGGGAGAGGGTCGTCGAAGCCGTTGGGGAATGTTCGGCCGTTTTGGAATCCACGGGAGCTAAGATGGTCATAGTGAACACGGACGGTTGGGTCAGGGAAGGTGGGCTTTTCCACAAGGCCGAGTTGGTAAGCAGGCTGAAAGCCTGCAAGATCCTTTCCTTCCTCTCGCAGGAGGAGGGCGAGGCCTTGCGACGCAGGGTCGGGGGCACTGTAGAGGTGGTGAGGTTGGAGAGGCCCGAGCACGTGAGGCCCCGCACCCAAGAGGAGAGGAGGAGGAACAGGGAGGCTTCTTACAGAACTTACTTCAGGCAGGCGGGGAGGAAGAGGATAGGGCTCGGCGGGATAGAGCTTGCGGAAGCCAAGTTCTCGGGACCGGTCGCCCAAGATCCGGGCGGGTTCTCGCTCGAAAAGGGCTTGCTGGTGGGGTTGAT
>JAFNJA010000002.1:7690-15692 GCA_017601265.1 Candidatus Brockarchaeota archaeon | reverse complement strand
AGAGGCCGTGGGATCGTCCTTCGAATGGATCGCAGGAGGGGGTTTGTCGACCTCCTTTGCAGGATCGAGGCGGGCCAAGAACCGGACAGGATCGAGTTCGGCAACGTGAGGTTGGATCGCGCCTTCAGGGAGACGGTTCGGCCTTTTTAACGATGCGTGGAAGATTAAAAGCGCCCTTGGCCTCGGGGGATCGGACCATGTTGGAAGAGGTGGCCCGCTACTTTCCCTACGGCTCCTTCAGGCCTTTCCAGGACCGGTTTGCCCTCAAGGTGTACGGCGCCGCGGCGGCCGGGAAGGATGCCGTCCTCGAGGGGGTGAACGGCCTGGGCAAGACCGCCGCGATCCTGGCCGCGCTCCTCCCGACGGCCAAGAAGAAGAAGCTGTCGATCATCTACACTTCGAGGACCCACAGGCAGTGCGACAGGGTCGTGGAGGAGCTTGAGAAGATAGCCGAAAAGGCGCCGGTGACCGGGCTGTCGTTCCGCGGAAGGAGGGAGATGTGCGCCAACAAGTTCGTGCTCCGAAACTCGGAGGACACGAGGACGGCGATGGAGCTTTGCAGCCACCTCGTGAAAGCGCGGAGGTGCTACTTCTACGAGAGCATGGTAGGTAACACTACGGCGCTGCGAAGTGGTCAAAGGCTGCTGCGGGGATTGTCCTCGGGAGTCTGCACCTCAACGAGCATAAAGGAAAGGTGCCGCGAACTCGACCTCTGCCCTTACGAGGTCGCGAAGCGCTTGCTCAGCAATGTCGACGTCGTGGCCCTCAGCTACTACTACGTCATAGACAAAGACGTGAGGGCCAGCTTCTTTAGGCATTACCAGAAGGGGCTGAGGAGGTCGATCCTCGTGTTCGACGAATCGCACAACCTGCCCGAGGCGTGCAAGGAAGTTGCGAGCGAAAGCCTAACGCTCAACAGCGTCATGCTCGCGGAGATCGAAGCGCACCAGCGGAAGCAGAGGAAGCCCCAGACGATATGCGCGCGGATCGCGGAGGTTTTGCAGGAAATAGCGCAACATACGTCCGAGGAGGAGGCTCTGGTAAAGCCGAAGGAGTTCGTTTCGATGCTCAAGAAAAGGATCGGGACCCAGGAACTCGCGACGGTTGCCCAGAGGTTGGCGGACGCGGGGGAGAAGAACGTCGTGGAGAGGCTCGCGGAGGGGAAGAGCCCGAGATCGAACCTCAGGAGGGTGGGGGCGTTCCTGAAATCTTGGCTCGAAACTTCGAACAAGGGGACATTCGCCCACGTCATGAGTTTCAGGGACAGGGAGAACAGGAAGAACCCGGCCCTCGAGATAATCTCGCTAGATCCGAGGGAGACGGCCAGGGAGGTGTTGTCCTCGGCGTACGCGACGGTAAGCACGTCAGGCACTCTGGAACCCTTGGATTCGTTTCGCGAGATCATGGGGCTCCCTGAAGACGCGGTGACGGAAAGTTTTCCTGCGCCGTACGCTCCCGGACAAATACTATGCGTCGCGGTTTCCGGCACCACGACTAAGCTGGGCGCCAGAACGCCGGAGATGTACGAGAAGACGGCCAGGAGGGTGGCGGCGGCGGCGATGTCAGCGCCTGAAAACGTCGGGGTTTTCGCCGCGAGCTACGACGTGCTCGAAGGCCTGAGGGAAGCTGGGCTCGAGGATTTGGTGAGCAAACCGGTGTTTTGGGAAAGGAGCGGGAGCACGTCCGGCGAGAACGACGAACTCGTCTACCAGTTCAAGCAGCAGGCCGGGAAGGGCGGTGGAATCTTGGCTGCCGTCGCCGGGGGGAGGAGCTCGGAAGGCGCCGATTTCCCGGGCAAGGAGATGACCGCTTCGATCGTCGTGGGCGTGCCCTATCCGCGGCCGACCGCGACCGTGAGGGCCGAGGTCGAGTACATGGAACGTGCTTACCCTGGAAGGGGGAAGCTGTACGGTTACACCCTCCCGGCGATCAGGAAGGCGTCCCAATCCGCGGGCAGGGCCGTCAGGTCGATAACGGACCGGTCGGCCGTAGTGTTTTTGGACAGCAGGTTCGCTTCGCAGTACTGCAGAAGGTACCTTCCGAGGTGGATAAGGGACAACCTCGCCGTGATGCCCGACGACGACGCGCTCCTGGCCCGGAGGATGAGGTCCTTCTTCGCCACCAATAGCGATAAATGAAGGCGCGGAGCGGGGAAGTTCGGTCCGTTTGAGAGGCCGAGGCTTTAGGGAATTCCTTTCGAAGTTGGACGAGGAAGGGGAGGTCGAAAAGGTAGCGTCCCGGGTGGAACGGAGGTTCGAGGCCGCGGCGATGATCAAGGAAAAAGACCCTGGGAAGGCGCTCCTCTTCCTTTCCGTCGGCGAGCACGGCAGGAAGGTCGTGGCCAACGTCTTCGGCGAGAGGGGGAGGCTCTCAAGGGCATTGGGCGCCGAGGAGGCGGAGGTGCACAGGCGCCTTTTGGGAGCCTTGGGCGCCCCGGTAAGGTGCAAGGAGGTCTCGGATCCGGCTTTCCGCGAGGTTAAGCTCGACGAGCTGAAAGCTTTGCCGGTTCTGACGCACTACGAAAAGGACGCGGGGCCTTACGTGACGAGCGCGACCGTGGTGGCGCGCGATCCCGATACCGGCGTCCAGAACGCTTCCATCCACAGGCTCCTGGCTAGGGAAGGCTACTTCGTTGTGAGGATGGTCGAGGGAAGGCACCTGCACCAGATATTCCAGAAGTACAAGGCCCGCGGGACGGACATGCCTGTAGCTGCGGTCATAACTCCACATCCAGCCGTTACCGTGGCGGCCGCCTCTCCAGCCCCTGCAGGATTGGACGAGCTCCACGTAGCCGGGGCCCTCGTGGGGGAGCCACTCGAAATCGTGAGGCTTGAGAGGTCGGGCCTCGACGTGCCGGCCGAGGCCGAATACGTCATCGAGGGGCTCGTCTCGGTCGAAAAGACGGAAAAGGAATGGATGACCGACATCCTCGGAACCTACGACCTTCCTCGCGAGCAGCCGGTCGTGAGGGTGACGGGACTGCACAGGAGCGAAGATCCGCTCTACCACGCGATACTGCCGGCGGGAAGCGAGCACAGGTTGTTGATGGGGCTTCCGTTCGAAGCCCGGATCTTGGACAACGTCGAAAGGATCGGCGTCAAGGTCGTCGGCATCTGCCTCACGAGGGGTTCCGGAAGCTGGCTGCACGCGGCGATCAGCATACGGAAGAGGTCCGAGGGCGACGGGAAGAACGCGATCCTGGCCGCGCTTTCAGCCCACCCTTCGCTGAAGGGCGTCACGATACTTGACGAGGACATCGATCCCAACGACTACGAAGCGATAGACTTCTCGCTCGCGACGAGGTTCCAGGGCGGGGGGAACGTGGTCGTCGTAGAAGGGGCGAGGGGGTCGAGCTTGGATCCTTCCGCCGACCAGGGGAGCATGACGACGATGAAGTGGGGGATAGACGCGACGCTCGGCCTTTCCGCCGACAAGGGGAGGTTCGAGAAGGCCAAGATACCCGGATTGAAGCGGGCGGGACGCGGGGGCCGAGCTTGAAAGTCCCGAAGCCAAGTTACGAGACGATGGAGAAGATAATAGAGGTCTTGCGCTATGGTTCAGGGGCGAAGGGGTGCGTGCCGATCAAGAGCGCGCACGTCTCCGGCGTGTCGTACGCGAACATCAAGGAGGCCGGAATGGAGTTCCTCGAGGACGTGGCGAAATCCGGCGTGAAGGTGAAGGTGGCCACGACCACCAATCCCGGGTGCGCCGAGATCGGGGCGCGCTCGAACCGTTACGGCTTGGACAAGGAGCTGATCGAGAACCAGAGGAGGATAGTGAGGGCGCTCGAGAAGATCGGGGCCGAGGCGACGCTCACCTGCACGCCATACGAATGCCGCCGCGTCGGGTTCGGGGAGCACGTCGCGTGGGCCGAGTCCTCGGCCGTCGCGTACGCGAACTCGGTGCTCGGCGCCCGCTCGAACAGGGAGAGCGGGATCTCGGCCTTGGCTTCAGCGGTGACCGGGAAGACGCCGTTGTACGGGATGCACGTCGCGAAAAACAGGGTGCCGAAGGCCAGGGTCGAGGTCGAAGCTGGGGAGCTCGACGAAGCCAGGATGGGCGCGCTCGGCTACCTGCTTGGCGCGAAGTTGGGATCGGAGGTAGCGTTTCTTTCCGGAGTCGGGAGGTGCGACAAGACGAAGATCAAGTGCTTGCTGGCGGCGGCTTCCACGGCCGCGCCGGTTTCGTTGGTGCACGTGGAGGGGGTGACGGCGGAGGAGGAGTGGGCGGGCAAGCTGGCGCCTCGGAGGGCGGAGCACACGATCGGGATGGAGGAAATAGAGGAGCAGAGGGAGAAGCTCTCGTTCGACTCCGCGGATCCGGACTGCGCCCTCATCGGGTGCCCGCACCTCTCGCTCGAGGAGTTGGCGCGGCTCGCGGAGGAGAATTCCGGCAGGAAGTTCGGGAAGCCTGCCTTCCTTTTCACGTCCCGCCGCGTTGCGGAGCTTGCTAGGAGGAAAGGATACGCGGGGAAACTGGAAAGGTCGGGCGCTTCGATATTGGTGGACACGTGCGTAATGTGGAGCGGGCTTGGCCGCCTCGGCCTTGAGAGGCCCGCGACGAACTCTGCGAAGGCTTGCTTCTACCTGAGGAACGCGATGGGCCTTAAGCCGAAGCTCTGCAGCGCGCGCGACTGCTTGGGAGCGTGACTTGGATTTGGGACGCGGCGGCAGGTTCAGCGTGAAGGCGAAGGCGATAGTTGGCGGAAGGGCGGAGGGCGAATCGGTATGCTCGCCGCAGCCGATCACGTTCTTCGGCGGGGTCGATCCGAAGACCGGGGAGGTGGTCGAGGAGGGCCACGCGATCAGGGGCGAGAGGATAGGGGGCAAGGTGCTCGTCTTCCCTTGCGGGAAAGGGAGCACGGTCGGTTCGTACGTGCTTTACGCCTTGGCCAAGAACGGTTCCGGCCCGGCGGCGATCGTCAACACGAGCTTCGACGCGATCGTCGCCACGGGCTGCGTAGTTTCCGGCATACCGCTGCTCCTTGCTCCGGGGCATTTCTTGAAGCGCGTGAAGACCGGGGACATGATAAAGGTCGACGGGGAGCGAGGGCGCATAGAGGTATCGAGGGGAAAGGCCTGAAGCGCTTGGCGGCGCGAAACCCGGCCTAATACGAAACCCTGTGCGCTGCCGGGGGCTCTCCGAAGACCGACCTGGCGGCGGCCTGGATCTTGTTCCTGTGCTCCGCCACCGTGTAAACCCTCGCGACGTCCAGGAAACCCTTCAGGGAGGAGACCACGGGGGACAGGTCGAAGATCGACCTCATCTCGTAAGAATTCGGCGAACGCTCGACCGCCACCTGGATCTCGGTTTCCGATTTCCCGTGCAGCGGGCGGTAGGGGAGCGAGGGCACGGTCGGGACGTCGATTATGACGTACTCCGGGTCGACGCCGGCCATCTCCGCCATCTCCTCCGCGAGCCTCTCGCGGATGTCGAAGCGGCCGAGGAGGGTCGGGTAGAGCTTGTGTTCGTGGTGGAGGAACGTTTCGAAAACAGCCTTAAGCAAGCGCCTTTCGTTGTACATGCCCACCATCTCCTTGGCGTACTTCAGCTTTCCGCCTCCCTCCAGCGACATTATGCCCGAAACGACGGACTGGTCGTCCAATCGGAGGAACTCTTCGGGCTCTTTGAAATCCGTCAAGCCCAGGGCTTCGTTCGCGAGGTCCATCGCCTTGCACACCATGATCTCCGCCGCCCTAACGGTCCTGTGGAAATAAACCGCCTTGAACATCATGTACCTCGCTATGAAAAACGATTCGAGGGCGACCATCGCGTTCACGTTCATCGCGAGCGTCTCCCCAACCACGACGATGGAGTCTATGAGCCTCTCCACGTCGACGTAACCGTACTCGACGCCCGTGTGGTGCGAGTCCCTCACGAGGTAATCCATCATGTCGACGTCGAAGTGGCCCGATATGGCCTGGTTCAGGAGCTTGCTTTTGCCGGACGCGGCGCTCCCGACCAAGAGCTCGCAGATTTCGTCCGGGGAGAAGCCGGATCTCGACACGATGTCCTTCAACTCGGTGTTGAGGATCAGCCACCTGGAAACGTCCTCGTGCGTCGCCTTCCTGTACTTGTAAAGCACCTCCTCGTAGGTGTGCGAAAATGGGCCGTGGCCGACGTCGTGGAGCAGGGCGGCTATCCTGAGCTTTTGCCAGTCGTCCTTTCCTATGCGGTTGCCGTCGAGGAGCTTCTTCCCGAGCTTGCCGGCGAGGTGCATCACCCCCAGGACGTGGGGGAAGCGCGAGTGCTCCCCGCTAGCGTACGTCAGGTGGGCGCCGGCGAGCTGCTTGATCCTCCTGAGCCTCTGGACCGGAGGGGAATCTATCAGTAGCTTCTCCGGCTCGGTGAAATTCACGTACTTGTACAACGGGTCCCTGATCTCGCCGACGAACTCCGGCATGGGCGGTCGATACGAAGGGCGGGCGTTGCTAGATAATGGTTGCTGTGGCGAAGACAGCATCCTTCAAATACGAGGCCGAGACGGTAAGTCGCGGTCGAGCACTTGCGGCGCGGCGTCCACGTGAGCCTCGAGGGGATAGACGGGACCGGAAAGACGACGCAAGCGTACCTGCTCCTCAACTGGCTGAGGAGCCAGGGATACAGGGCGAAGTACACGGCCGAACCGACTTACGGCAGGGTCGGATCCGTCATAAGGCTCCACGTGTACAGGATAAGGAAAACCCCGATCGAGTACGAAGCCCTACTGTTCGCCGCCGACAGGGTGGAGCACTACCTGAAGTTCATCAAGCCGCTCTTGGAAAGGGGGTGGATAGTGGTTTCCGACAGGTACGTCCACTCCTCCATAGCTTACCAGGGCGCGGCGCTCGGGGACGCGAGGTGGGTCAGGGAGATCAACAGGTTCGCCCCGCCGCCCGACCTCGCGATACTGATAGACGTTCCGGTCGGGAAGGCTCTGAAAAGGATCAAGAGGAGGAAGGCGAAGTTCGAGAAGAAGGAGATCCTGGCCAAGGTCAGGAGGGAATACGGTAGGCTGGTTGAAAGCGGAGAGATGAAGCGGGTCGACGGGAGCGGGCCTGTCGAACGGGTTTCGTGCGAGATAAGGAAGATGGTGGAGGAGCTGCTGCGCAACAAGCGCCTCGTTGCTAAGCCTCTCCCGCAAAGCGCTCCTCCAAGACCTGCCTGATCCTCCTCGCCTTGACCTCCCCTATCCCCTCCACTTCCTGGAGCTCCTCCTCGCTCGCCGCGAACACCCTCTCGGGTTTTTCGAAACGCTCCAGAAGCTTCTTCGCCGTCGTCCTCTCCACTCCCGGCAAGCCCGACAGGAGGTAGAGCTGCTGCTCGGAGATGGAGCCGGGCTTCTTCTCGCCCCTGATCCTCGGAAAGGACTTCCTCTCCAACTGCTCCTTCCGGGCCAGGGCGAAGATGATGCAGGCGGTATCTGCAGCGGACTTGGAGCTGAGGACGGGCAAGCCGAAATCGACCACCATGGCCGCTACCGCGCCCCTCACGGACTGCGGCAGGACGCCCGAGCAGTAAGGGTCCTCGCCCTCGACGATCAAGACGGGCTTATCGTACGCTTTCAGCGCTGACGCTTGCTGGAAAAGGCGGCCGTCCACGATGGAGCTTGCGAAGTCCTTCGCCGATTTCCTCTCGACGCAGACCCGATCGGAGATAACGTAATCGCCAACGTCGAGGGGGCGGAGCTCGACCCTGGCCCCGAGCCTCGCGAGCTCGGCCAAGACGCTTGACCCGGACTCCCTAGTGTCGGCGATGACGACGACTCCTTCCCCCTCGCCGCCGTTTTGCTGCCCAGCCATGAAGGAGCTGAGGACCTTCTGCCCCGGACCGGCCAAACCCAAGTTCGTGTTGGAGCCCGAGAGCCTCGAGACCAGGGACCTCATCGCCTTCTCCCGCTTCCTCGCTATCCAGAGGTAAGCCTCGTCCCTCGTCCCCTCGAAGTACATGACGAAGACCTTCCCAGGGGCGCTCCTTCCCGTCCTGCCGACCCTCTGGACGTACCGTATAGCGCTCGGCGTGT
>JAFNJA010000002.1:0-7680 GCA_017601265.1 Candidatus Brockarchaeota archaeon | reverse complement strand
GACGTCCGAGGACGAGACGTCGAGACCCTCCTCCCCCACCTGCGTGGCAACAAGAACGTTGTACTCGCCCGCCTTGAAAGCTGAAAGGATCTCTGCCTGCCGTTCCTGGGACATCCCCGCGTCCCCAGCCTTGCGCGCCTGCCCGACCAGCCTCACGGGGTTAACGGAGGGCAGCCCCTTCAACCTCTCCAAGATCGCGTTCGCCGAATCCCTGTAGCTCACGAAGACCACGATCCTCCTCGCGCCCTTTTTGAAGCTGGAGGCCGCGATCTTCTCTAGCTCGTCGAGCTTGGGGTTCGTGAAACCTGCGTCCCTCGCGAGGCGGCAGAGGCCTATCGCGTCCTTTACCCTCCTGTCTTCGAAGAGCCTCTTCAGCGACACGGGAGCCCCCTTGCGCGCGCTCTGTGAAAGCTGCCTTTCGACGAACGAGAGGAAGGAGTCGACGCCTTCCGTTTCAAGCCTTTCAAGCGACAAGATCACCCTCCTCGCTGACGCAAGATCCTTCAAACCCTCGAAGGTGCTGCCGTCCGTCCTTCCGCCTGCAGAGGCGACGCTTTCCCTGATCTTGGCCAAGGCGGCCGAGACCTCCCTGTAGTTGAGCGGGAGCTTCAAGCGTGCCAAGCCCAGCTTCGACACGTTGCCGGCCTTCTCCTTCAGGAAATCTTCCAGCAGCTTCTTCGCTTCCGCCAAAGGTTCCGGGAGGGCCACGGGAACGAACTCGTACTGAACGGGCTGGACGTAAGGCTTGACGTCTTCGCTCTTCTCCGACCTCGCCTCGATGAAGGACGCCCTCAAGTTCCGCGCAACGGCCTCGACCCTCGATTCGTCGGAACCTGGGGAGGCGGTCAGGCCGACGACGAGCGGGTTGAGCGCCGACGACATGTACCTGTCGACGAGGAAGACGTAGGCGTAGTTGCCCACCGTCCTGTGCGCCTCGTCGACGACCAGGAGGCTGAAAGATTCCAGCCGTAGCCTGCCGGAAACCAAGTCGTTCTGCAGCACCTGGGGTGTCGCGAACACCAGCCTCGCGTCGCCCAGCTTCCGCTTTTCAGGAGGCACCTCCCCCGTCCACACCGCGAATCGATCCCCTCCGAACGCGAATGCCGAGCGGAAGGACTCGCAGTGCTGCATGGCAAGAGGCTTGGTGGGCGCGACGACCAGGCACCTCGAGTTTGGCAGGAGGTGGAGCCTTTGGGCCGCGACCAAGATAGCGACGACGGTTTTGCCGAGCCCGGTGGGGAGGACGACCAACGTGTTCCCGCGCAGGCAGGCTTCCGCTATCTCCTTCTGGTAGCGCCTCAGCTCTATCGCGGCGGGCTTAAGGAGCGGGTGGGAGACGTACCCTCCTTCTCCCCTCATCTATTGGGCACCCTTGCTTGGAACGCGCCTGATGCTCCTTACCTTCTCCAATATGCTGAGGCACCTTTCGGCCAAGGCCAGGGTCGCGTCGACGTCGCTTCCGGAAGCCTCGAGCCTCTTGCTTGCCTCCGAGAGCAACCGCGTCGCCTTCCTTTCCAAAGACTGCAAAGCGCTCCCAAGCTCGTCGAGCTCCCCTTCTCCTGCCGCTTTCGCCACCGCTTCGCAACTGACGCACCTGACCTCGCCGGACTTGAAGCGGAAAAGGGGGGAGGAGCAGTTTGGGCAAGGTTCCGCGAGCATGGTCGCGCCGGCCTTGAGCGCTTCAGCCATCTTCTTTACTTCGGCCATACGGTTCGGCAAGCGGCCCTCGGGGCGATATAAGGAAAACCTTGACCTAGCTCCTTTCGAGGAGGCAGGCCTCGAACATCTCCTCGGCGCTGCCCCGCAACCTGACCACCTTCGGAAGGTTTCCGACGATGCCGACGCGCGAGCCTTTCGCTATCAACGCCCCCCTCACGCGCGGGATCGCCTTCGCGACCTTCAGGCCCGCCTCTATCGCCTCCTCCTCGCCCCCGCCCCTCACCTCGTTGCAAACCCGCGTCGCGGCCGCGTCCGCCATGGAAGCTGAATCGGAGACCACGACGGCGGCGTCGGCCTCGCCGAAACTCAGCGCATGGCTGACCGTGGCCGAACTCGTGGCGATGCCTATCGGGAAGTCCTTCCCTTCAAGGAGGAAGCCGAGCCTTCCCGAAGCCGAGGCCCGGCCCGCGTATATCGCCACGACGAGGGGCGCGCTGGAGGCCGCGCTGATCTCGCCGCCGTTCTCGACGACCGAAACGGAGCAACCGAGCTCCGCCATCCTCTCCACTGCCAAGTCGGCCAACGTTCCCGGGATCGACGCCATGGGGCCGACGCCCGCGGCCGCGGCGCTCGAAGCCGCCAAACTGGCGACCCTCGGTTGGGACCTTTCGTCGACCTCGACGGGGGAGAGCGACAAAGCGTACGATGGATTGAGCTTTAGGTAACTTTCGAGCACCCTCCTGTTCTCGGCCACGGACTCGATCGCGGCGTCGATTCCTTCCGCGACGTCGCTGATGACGAGGAGGTTTGATTCCCCGATCCTCCTCCTCGCCCTGTAAAGCCCCCTCTCGAACGTTTTACCCAAGATCGCACCGCCTTTCAAGCCATCTTTATAGCCCTGAAGGGGCAAGCGTCGACGCAGACCCTGCACCCCACGCACCTCTTTTCGTCCAGCATGAGGGACCAGCCGGGTCCGAAGTAAAGGGCCGACACCGGGCAAGGCGAGACGCACGCCCCGCAAGAGGTGCACCTCTCGTGGTCTATCTCGACTATGCGCGGGAGCCTCTCGACCGCCACGCCCTCGGCTTCGAAGGACCTTACCAGGTCTTCGAGCGCTTCTCCTTCGAGGGGGACGGAAACTATGAGCTCCCCCTTCTGGCTGTTGACCTTCGCCTCGAGGATGTTCAACAGCACCTTCTTCTTGAGGACCGTTTCCGCCAGGATCGGCCTCTTGACGTGCTCCGGCTTGTACACCAGCCTGAGGTTCGTGCGCCCTCACCTCCTGCAAGCGGCGGCCATGCTTTTTTCCGGCAAGGGCTTGAACTCCCTCTCCGCCGGGAGGAGCTCGGCCGGCCTTGCCAAGAAGAACCTTTTCTCCAATATCCAGTCTCGAAGAACCTCCGCCACCTCCTTGGCCATCTTCAAGCTCGAGAGCGGCGAGCTCCTAACCCCCTCTTCGCCGATGACGACCTTCCCGGATTTCAGTTCAGCGTACGAAACCCGCTTTACCGTCGGCCTCTCCCTCGAAGGGACGCCGTAGTCGATCAAGTCCGTGAAGATCTCCGAATCGGACAAAGCTGCCGACCTCGCGACGTTCTCGTTTATGATCGGTATCGGCAAGCCGACGCCGACGTAAAGCGTCGGGCCGTACCTGTGGAAGGTCGCGCCCCTCAAGTACCTGCCGCTCATCCGTTTCAAGTCTCCCTTGACCATTAGCGTCCCGAACCGCTGCTGCGGGCAGTGCTGCGTCCCCTCCCCGATCACGTAACCCGCGCCCCCTCCCAGGAAGATCCTCGTCCCTATGCCTATGGTTTCGAAACCCATGTCCTTGTGGACTGGGCTCAGCTGGCCGGAGCCCGAGAAGGTCACGTTTCCGTAGTTGGGCAGCAGGGTTCCCATGTACGTGTAGATCGTCCTGCTGGTGCTGTTCGTGGCCGCGTTGTAGCGCTGGTACGCGTTCCTGGGGTTCAGGAGGACGGCCTGGTTCAGGTCCTCGATGGTCAAATCCGTCTCCACGTACCTCCTCGGGTAGCAGTCCGTACCGTAGGAGTCGGCTCGGAGCCTGACCTCCCTCCCGGAAACCAGGTCCTCTATCACGTGCCCCCCGCCGTACTCGAACCCCTTCGACTCGCTGATCGCTGTCGCGCCCAAGTAGGCGTCGACCGCCGCGAGCCCCTTGTAGGCGGGCACGTCGTTCAGCCAGCAGTGCCACATCTTTATGGGCGGTTCCGAGTGCCCGAAGTTCAGGAACGCGCCGCTGCTGCACATCGCGCCGAAAGTTCCGGTGGTGACGACGTCCACCTCCCTGGCCGCCTTCTCGAGGCCCTCGCTCTCAACGGCGGAGACGAACTCGTCCGCAGTCAAAACGGTGGCTTCGCCCCTGCTTATCCTCTCGTTTATCTCCTCGTACTTCCTCAGGGTTTCGCTTCCCCGGGCCTCTGGCAAAGCGGGGCACCACGTCCTTGGCGGCTTTGGTTTCGGGCCCGAATCCCCCCGCCATTTAAGGTTTGGCGGAATCCCGGGGGCAAAATTACTGGGGGTAATCCGTTTCCGGGCCCGCTTGGAGGCTGCCCGGAGTTGAACTTGAAAAAGATATAAGCGAACCGGAGAGCTCCGAAGCAGGTGTGCCTTCATGAAGCCGAAAACGAAGAGGGTCCAAGAGAACGAGGAGAAGATAAAGAACGCGATAAACGTGATGCAGATAATCGCTAACGACAACACGACGCCGAGGAACATACGGAAGGCGGTCAAGGACGCCATAGACAGGCTCACGGGGACCGAAGGCACGCCAGGCGTGAAGGCGGCGACCGCCATACACATCCTGGACGAGATCTCGACCGACCCGAACATGCCGAGCTACTCGAGGCTCCGCATATGGAACGCGGTCTCGATACTCGAGGCCATAAAAGACTGAATCGCCTTGGGGCGCAGGCCGGGCCGTCCAACAAAGGAGGAAGCGGGGATAGCGCGGCGAACCGGCCCCTCCTCCCGCGAGGAGGGCTTGAGGAAGCTGAGGATGATAGCCGACTTCCAGTTCGGCCCCAAGGCGGGCGAGGCGCTGTTCCCCGAGAGGACGAGGGTGGAGTATTCGGCCAAGACGGGGAGGATCAGGAGGGCGAGGTACGGATCCCGGGTCCTGGCGACCGTGGTGCCCTCCACCGGCCTCTTGGCCCTCACCGTAACTAGCGCCCGAAGGTTTGCGAGGGCTTTCCCCCCTCCGAGGCAAAGGGTCGTGGTGGGGAAGGAGGCTGGAAAGTTCGTGTCCAAGGGAAGGTCGGTCTTCGCGAGGCACGTCGTGCGTGTCGATCCGGAGCTGAGGCCCGGCGACGAGGCGATCGTGACGGACGAGAGCGACGAGGTTCTTGCCGCTGGCAGGGCATTGCTCTCGCCGGAAGAGATGCTGAGCTTCGGGAGGGGGGTCGCCGTTAAGGTAAGGTCCGGAAGCTCGGCAGGCTAGGCTTTCTTCAGGAGCATGATGGCTTGCGCGAGATCTCCGCCCGTCGCTTCCAGGGCCTTCCTCGCCTCCTCCTGGCTCGCGCCAGCCTGCTGGGCGACCAGCAGGACGTCCTCTTCGGGCAACTGGACGGGGGGCGCCCCAAGCTGTTCCGGAACGGATTCGACGGGCGTCCCGGCCACCTGGAAGAACGTCTGCCCCTGCAGCTCGCACCTCACGACGGATGGGTTTTGGATCCTTATCACCTTCTCGGCGGTGCGGATCGTGACCTCTACCGCGCCGGCAACCTCCTCCATCTTCATCCCCATCCTCCTCATCATCTGCTCTTGCATGCGGCGAGATTCGCGGGAACCGATCCGCTTCATGTGCTTTCGCGCCTGCTCGCAGGTAAATATCTGTAACCGCCCCCGCCGGGAGTTTGGGCTGTGGCGGCGCCCGGGCCGAACCTGCCGCGCGCCCCTTTCAGCCCTGCCTTTTCTTCTCGAAACCTTCTATGGGGATCAGGGTGAGGGTGTTCCTGACGCCGTCCAGCCTCCGGATGTTGTCGCTTATTACCTCCTTCAGCTTGTCGGTGTTCTCGGCCTCCACCTTGGCGACTATGTCGTAGACGCCGTAAACCACCCAGGCCTCCTTGACCCCCTCGTTCGCCTCCAGCTGCTTGACGACGTCCCCTTCAGCCCCTATCTCGACGTTTATCAAAACGTAGGCGTGGCTAGCCAAAGCACGAGCCTCCACCTACGGAGCCTGGAGCCCGAATATAGGCTTATGCCCGCAGGACGAAACCACGAGAAGGGCGGACCATAACTTGCTTCCAGAGAAAGCGATTCGGCGGGGGCCTTTTTTCTAAAAAATTACAATACAGAAAAAAAGACTTGGTAATAAATGAACGTTGCAGGCAACTGTTTATAAGAGGTCGAATGGAATTTTTTTCCGAGGTTGCGCGGTGTGAGCGTGTCGAGCGAGACGGGATTTAAGAACAGGAGCGGACTTGAGATCCTTGCGTCGATAGTGTCCGCTACAGCGGGAGGGGCGAGGAAGACCCACGTCATGTACAAGGCGAACCTCAGCCACTCGCAACTCCAGCGCTACCTTGCGTTCCTCGAGAGCCGCGGGCTCGTGAAGATCACCGACAGCCCCGACTCGAGCGGGCAGATATACGAAGCCACCGAAAAGGGAATGCACTTCCTGAAGGACTACATGAGGCTTGACAAGTACCTCAACTCGTTGGCTGGCGAGGAAACTTTCCAGTAAAGGGCTGGAATCCCGTAAAAAACGCCTGGATGCCAGGCCGGGCCTCTTCCCGGCCCGCGCGCGCCGAAAGTCGTTTTTAAAAAAGCAGGCAGCAGGGGGCTGGTCCGAAGCCCCGGATTCGCGAGCCCGGCGCCTTTGAAGGAGCTTCGGGGCGGTTGGCGGCGGCTCCCTCGGATGGCAGCCAGCATTCCCAACGGGCGCCAACCTCCGCCGGTCGGCCCAGTTTTTCTGCCAGCGCAAAGTAGCCCGCCTTACCGCTGCTCCCTCCCGGGCCTGGCGCGTTCGCCGGTTATGGATGCGGCGCAACCCTACGGATGCGCCTACTCCTGCACTCGCCCGGCAGAGCTGGGCTTCAACCCAGCAGCAGGCAGGTCCCCTTGGGCGCTTTGCCGCGCTCCTCGGGTTGCAGGCCCCAGCATGTTGCCCGTTTCAGGTTCGTAGGAGAGGGCAAGCCTCCCAGCCCTACCCGCCGCCAGCTACCGTTATGCCTCCCGGGGAATAAAATCTTTCCGAAATCGCGGAAGGCGGGCCATGCCATAGCTTGGTGAGGTCAAGTTCTGATTCGGCTCTCACGCCAGCGCCTGGGCGAGGTCGCGAAGCGATTCCAGCGCCGAAAAAACCGATCCGGGATGCTTCTCTTCCACGGCCTTGAGCAGCCCTGAAAACCGCCTCCTCCGCGAATCCCCGTGGGGGCAGGAATACGTTTCCCTCAACCCGCAGGAATCCAGGTATCCTTTGGCTTCGGACCTCAGGATTCGGCCGAGCGGCCTTACGAGCCAGATCCTGCCGCCGAAGAGCCCTTCCTTGGCGCCCATTTTTCCCAACCTGCCGCGCCTCCCGGCGCAAACCAGGAAAAGCGCCTCCTCAGCCAGCTCGTCGGCGGAATCGCCGCAAGCGAGAACGCCGGCGCCCGCCCTCGCGGCCGCAGCCGACAGGGCGCCCCGCACCAAGGCGCGGCAAGCGCCGCAAACCTCCTCCTTGGCTACGATGCCTTCTTCCACGAGGTCCGTGAGGTCGAAACCGCTCCTCGCCTTCAGGGACACGGTCCTGAGGGCGCCCGAAGGTAGGCCGAGCTTTTCGAAAGCTCCCGCGATCGCCTCCTCCTCTTCCCGACCCCTCCACCTCGAAACGTGCACGAAGGACGCCTGGACGCGTTCGTACCTCGATTCAAGCTTCCAAACCGCTTTCGCCATCGCGAGGCTTTCGCAGCTTCCGGAGACCCCGATCACGATCTTGCTGTCAGCTTTCAAAGCCTTCGATTCGTTCAATGTCCTCCTCACCCTCTCCAAGAACCTCCTCCTGAAGCACGCGTCGCA
>JAFNJA010000029.1:14033-16644 GCA_017601265.1 Candidatus Brockarchaeota archaeon | reverse complement strand
AGGAATCGGTTTGCCCGGCTCCGATCACGACCAACTTCCTAGCATCAACCCCCTCCAAGAGGCTCTTGTCAACGGAAGCGAAAACGACTTTTCCCAAGATCAAAGCATCCCTGTGCCAGTCCAGAACGCATTCATAGTGAGCCACGCACTCCTCTATTCTCGGCGGCCTTACCTTTTCCGACAGGATCGGCGTCAGCCCCGCCCTCTCTATCTCGTTCACCCCGGAAGGGCTGGGATTTTCAGTCATCTTCGCGACTTTCAGGACCTTGCCTATTATGTCCTCGGTCGGGACGTTCACGACGAATTCGCCGGTCTCCAAGATGTTGCGGTAGGTGTGGTGTTCAGGGCTGCAGCAGAAAGCGTAGGATCTCATGGGGCTGGCCGTCATGAAGTTTGTCTTCACGGACGCGTTTTGCGTCCCTTCCCTGTTTACGGTCGTGATGAGGACGACGGGCCTCGCGATGAAGTTCTTCTCCCTGTACCAATTCTCCGCTTCCTCTTCGGGCATGCCCTTGGGAGCCCTCAAGGGCAGGGGGATTTTCTTAACCAAGGTCCTGGCACCTGACCGATCGCGATGCTTCAGGGTGCTTAAGTGGATTGCGAATTGGCCAAACGAGATTCGGTTGACGCGCGTGGCAACCCCCCAATATTGAACCCGAAGTTCGCCAGCAACGTTGACCGCATGCAAGCGGGCGGGTCTGGCGCAAGCCTTAATTCCTCACGCCAAGGTGGAGCGACTCGTGAAAGCCTTTCTTTCGGTGGATCTGGAAGGGCTTCCTTACGTGGTCGCTCTGGGACACTTGGGCCTTAAAGGGTCGCTGTACGAAGAAGCGAGGAAGGTAGCAACCAAGGTGGCGCTTTCGGCGGCAAACGAACTGCACGAGAACGGATTCGATGAGATCCTCGTTGCCGACAGCCATGGCCCGATGGTCAACCTCCTGGTGGACGACTTGCCCGAGTACGTGGAGATCGTGAGGGGGTTCCCGAGGCCGCTCAGCATGGTGGCGGGGATAGAGGGGTCGGACGCCGCCCTGTTCCTGGGATACCATGCAAAATTCGGGACGGCGAAGTCCACCTTCGACCATACGTACAGCGGAAGCAGCGTAAGCCAGGTTGAGGTCAACGGCATAGCGGCAAGCGAGTTTTTACTGAACTCCTACGTTGCTGGAGAGATGGGCGTGCCAGTCATACTCGTCGCCGGCGACGCCCAATTGCTGGAAGACGACGTCAGGGTGCACGCGCCTTGGGCCGAGAGAGTGGCGCTGAAGCGCTCGCTGAGCCGCGTCTCGGCCAGAAGCTACTCGATGGCGAGGGTGGAGCGGGAATTGGCCGAAGGCACAAAGCGCGCGGTTTCCAACTTCAAGCAGGGCAGGGCAAAGACGTTGATGGCAGAAAAGCCAGTGGGCATGGCGGTAACTTTTTCGGCGAGCCACTTCGCTGATGCCGCAGAGCTTTTGCCTTTCGTGAACCGAATAGACGGATTAAAGGTCGGATTCGCCGCCGACAGCATGGTCCAAGCGTACAAGGTTTTCGAGTTTTTGTTGCTCGCCACGATAGGAATGTCGAACGTGCTCCAGAACTCCTCGTAGATAGCTCGACGCGGAAGGGAGTGCGGCGGTCCGGATCCTCCCGAAGCAGGGCACGTTGCGCCGGGCCTGGGAAGATGCCAATAATGTACATTGGTAATGTATTTATATACTTTGGTATAATATGAAGATTTAGAAAGATGTTGGTGGACAAGCTCTCCTGCGACCTCCTCCTGCTGCTGGCCGAGAGCGAAGGCGCCAGGTTCGGCGGCCTCATGGGAGTGATTCGAAACCCCAAGACGCTCAAACGCAAGTTGGACGCGCTCTCCTCCCTCGGCCTGGTGGAGAAAAGGAACAAGCTCTACGCGGCAACGGAGAAGGGGAGGGACGTTGCGGGCAGGATGAAGGACATCCTATCGGCCCTGGGGGATTCGGGTCGAAACGATCGGTTCGACCGGGTGCCTTCAGTATACGCCCCCCTGCTGAAAAGGTACTGCGACATACTCCGGAAACACTACGGCGAAAGGCTCGCGGGCGTCCTGCTTTTCGGCTCGGTCGCGCGCGGGGATTGGGGGAAGGACAGCGACATAGACCTCCTAGTCGCCGTCGACGGTTGGGCCAAACCGCCGTGGGAGAGGTCGCGCGAGCTGCAGAAGCTCAGGGGCGAGTTGAGGGGCAGCGAGGAATATCGCAAGCTCCTCCTGAAGGGATACGTGCCCGTCATACAGCACTACCCCCTCGACTCAAGTGAAGCCGGGGTCGTCCACAGGATATACCTCGACGCGTGCGTCGAAGCCATCGTCTTGTACGAGAGGGGAGATTTCCTAAGCGCGATATTGTCGAGGGTCCGCGAGAGGCTGAGGCAACTGGGCGCCCGCAGGGTTCTCGTGCCCGGCAGGGGGCACGTCTGGGTCCTGAGCGACGCCATACCCCGAGGAGGGCTGGTGGTTTGAACACGGAGGAGCTGGCCGTACTCGGCATCGGCAGGGCTTCCAGGTGGCTCCAGGGGGCGAAGAGGGCCCGCGAGGATGGAAGGTGGGATGACGTGGTCTACAGCTCCGAGATGGCCGCGGAGCAGGCATTGA
>JAFNJA010000029.1:12714-14023 GCA_017601265.1 Candidatus Brockarchaeota archaeon | reverse complement strand
GTACTGCGGGATGGATTATCCCAAGGAGCATGATGTGAGCGACGCCATCCTGCAGATAAAGGGAAGGGAAGGCTTGCCAAGCTGGTTCAGGGAGCAGATCGAGGGAATGGCCGAAGCGATCGCGGAGCTTGCCGATCAGAGGGGGCTGGCGGGCTACGGATTCGAGCAGGGCATAACCGCGGATTACTTCCGGGACTATGCGCCGCAGGCTCTCGCCAAAGCCGAACGCATCTACGCGAACTGCGAGAGGCTCCTGAGACACGCCTTGGGAAGGAAGCGCTTGGCCTAGGGCAATTCAAACACTCCAAAGACGGTTGCCCAGGTCCGTTCATAAATCAGCTGGGTCGCAGATTTTGGGCTCGTGAGAAGGTCGTCCATGATCATGGCAAAATAACAAACGTTTAGGATTAGGATCCAACGCGCATTCCGTGTAACATTTATAGTTCATCTTCTTCTGTCTCACGAATTAAAGCTCGGATCTTGAAGAGCCACGCTTAAGTAAGCATCCCCACGCCCCCTTTCTTTTGGTGGCCGAGCGTAGTTAGAGCGCCGGAACAGGTGGATCGCATGGTGGACATCGAGGGGATCTTGGGCGAATTGGATTTACTTGAGTTCAAGGAGGCCGTCAAGCCTCACTGGGAGGAATCGTTGGCCAGTTTCCCGGATGGCGTCCCCGATTTCCTGCAACCCGAACAAGTCAGGACAAACCTGCGCTGGTGCGGCTTTGGGGCCGAATTCGATCACGCTTTCACAGATGCCGCCCGTAAAATCGCCGCCAGCCGGCCCCTCCAATACCTGGCCTGGCACTATTATCGGATGGTATACGATTACGAGGTCGACCCGCTGAAATACGTCCCGCTTAACAAGGTAATGGGCGAGGACTGGCCCATCTTTTACCTGCTGATCGCGATAGCGATGGTCCCCAGGATAAGGGCCCACCACAAGAGATTGGGCGTTCCCGAACGAGTCACTAGGGAATGTTGCTCGAAAATCAGGGACGAATGCGAGGATTATCGAAGGGGGCGCGGTGGCCGGTTGGGAATATTCGCCGGGGAGTTAGGTTGGTTGGCGAATTACGTCAACGGGGAGACGTTTTTCCGCCTGGGGCGTTTCGAATATTGGCGCAAGCCATTCCGCGGCCATTTCAAAGTCTATCGATCCCGCAAAGATGGGCGGATTGTAGCACTCGCGGGCCCTGCCTGGAAGATCGACTCCTCCGGTTGGATCGAGGGGATCGGCGGAGAGGCTGAAGGCGCCTCCATTTGGCGGACGACGCTGAAGCGGATCGGTCGGAGCGTCCACGGCTTTC
>JAFNJA010000029.1:0-12704 GCA_017601265.1 Candidatus Brockarchaeota archaeon | reverse complement strand
AGAGGGATTGGGAATGCGTCCTTGAGAAGGGAGTGCCTGTCCTCGAGATGCACATACCAGCCGGCGCGAGGATAACGCTTGACGTGTGCGCCGAGTCGTTCCGGGAAGCGAAACGATTCTTCCAGCGCCATTACCCAACGCCGGCGGCGCGGGCCATAGTGAGCTCATCCTGGATGTTCAGCCCCCTCCTCAACCAGCTCCTCCCAGCCGATTCAAACCTCGTGAGGTTCATGCGCGAACTTTACCTATACCCCACGAATTCGCGCAGCAGGAGCGGCCCATGGTTCGTCTTCCTCCAGGAACAATTCGATCCCGCGACAGCGCCGCGGAAAACAAGATTGCAGCGCGCGATCCTCGATCATCTGCAGGCTGGAAACTTCTGGCGGGACGGGGGGATGTTCTTCATGTTGGACGACCTCGAACATTTCGGCAGCCAATGGTACCAGAAGTCCGCCGCCTGGTCATGCCAAACACGGTGACTGGCGACCAGTTCCCACCACCGCAATATGGTTCCGACGCCTTTGTTATGGTCATTCCCTGAGTTCGCCGACGATCTCTTTGCGTTGGGATTCCAGATTGAAAGCCTTCAGGCCTTCTGACCTTGCTGCGTCGACTAGGGATTCATCGGCGGTTATCATAACGTCGCATCTCGAATACTTGCTTGTAATGATCTGGAGCGCGTCCGCCACATAAATATGGTATTTTTGAATGAGGGGCCAAGACTCTACCGCCATCCTTGAGGCTACGGGCATGATCGTAAGGGAGGATAACCGCATGAGCTTTAGGACCTCGCTGGCAAAGTTGGATACGGCAAGGTCATGTTGCTCATCGCTGATCCAGCCTCTTCTTCTATACTGGTCT
This sequence comes from Candidatus Brockarchaeota archaeon, assembly GCA_017601265.1. Taxonomy (GTDB): domain Archaea; phylum Thermoproteota; class EX4484-205; order EX4484-205; family DTQO01; genus DTQO01. Next base: position 11,843 of record JAFNJA010000029.1, on the reverse strand, counting down.
AGAACGCCAAGAACTTCACCCACGTTCCAGATCGAGTGGATCAACATCAAACTTCCCGTTTCGGCCATCGAGTAAATTTCCTGCGCCGTCTCAGTTCCCTCTTCCTTGACATACCTTTTCGTGATCGCGCTGCTATCCAGGTATACGCGCCGCACGGCCACCCCTCATCTCCCTGACCACTTTCCCGGCTGACGTCTTGGCTCTTGGCGATACCGGCTTAATGTCGGCAGCCGATAGGATCTTGGTTGGCGATTTGCCTAACAGGCCGAAACCCCTGGCTACGGCTTCCTGAGTCAGCGCGTCCTCAATGAGCTCAGCGACTTGATCGCTAAGCCCCCTGGAGGTGCCTCGCGCCCTCAGCACGGCCTCTCGAAACCGCCTCCACAGGTCATCGTCTACGTAGAGGCTGACTTTCATAACGGTAAACTTCCTAAGAACTTTGCCGTTAAGACTCTATTTATGTCTTTTTCGCACGGCAAGAATTTAGATTGCCGAAATTGCAGTGATTTAAGCGGCGACTAGCGTCGGTCATGGGTGTAACCTGTTGCGTCACACCCTAAAGATACCAGAGACCGGCGCTGAATACGAACCTCATGCTGGGAGAGTATTGCGCCTTAGGTAGCGCGAGGAGTTCCAAAGGGCCGCATTGAAAGCCGTATTCCTAGATTGTGGTGACTTAAGAAATATGGTCCGATTACTTCCCTCGATGAACAGGTCCGAATCGCGTTCACGAGGTCACGTTTTTCTTCGAATGAGTTGGAACTCTCGCCGAGAAAGCTCGTGGAAAGACTTTCGCCCAACTCTTCGGTCCAATATCGAATGGCGATGGGGGAAGGTTAAGCCTTTGATTGGATCGATCAGGAAGCGGCTCGACGCTCCGAACATATATGAATGGCTTTGAATACCTGTAAAATGAGGTGCGGAAGAGAGGGAAAAACTTCGAGGATCGATGAGGCAAGCCGACCGTAATTGGTAAAAGCGACAACGCATGCACTGCGGGGCGTTGAACCGTAAACGCTACCTTGCCCACTTGTAGTGCTTCGATGCCTCCTCGTTCCAGGGCTGCGCAAGGATCTCCTCCAGCATCGCCTTGGCCCTCTCGAACGACGTAGACCTGTGGTCTTCCAAGATTTCCAGCAACAAGCCCTTCCTGTCCCCGTCGAGGAAAGCCTGCAGTATGCGTTCCATCCTCAGCATCCTCGGCACCATGACGCCGAGCATCAGCCTCTTCGGCAGCTCGCCGACGGGCATGCCCCGTATGCCCTTCCCGTTCGCGACGGCCGGGACCTCCACCACGACGCCGTCTGGTATCCCGGAGATCGAGCCCATGTTGGGCACGTTGAGCTCGAGCGTCCTCTCCTTGTCGTTCGCGATCGCGTCGATGATCGGCACGTGCTGCTCCCCGCTCATGACGGGAGGGTACTCCTTCGTGAGCGAAGCGGTCGGGTCGCTGAAGAGCCTCATCCTCTTTTTCAACCCCTTTTCCCTAAGTTCCAAGTACCTCGACCAGCCGATCTTGGAGTCGAACCCCCCCATCGGGCCGAACCACTTTTTCTTGGCCCTGAGGTCTGTGTGGTGCCACCAAGGGGAGGCGCTCCTCACCGTGTCGCCTATCGGGAAGACGCCGTACATCCTGTACATGTCCACGGCGGAGGGCGATAGCTGCTCTCCTTCCCAGGGGAAGCGGGGCTTTTGGAACTTCCCGCTCCTCCAGTACTTTTCGGCTTTTTCCCTAATCCACCGGTCTATCAAGGGGTAAGCGTCCTCGCCCCTGTGCAAGAAGCGCAGCAACCAGACGCAGTGGTTGAAGCCCGCAACTAGAGCATCGACGTCCTTCTCCTCCAACCCAAGGGTTTTTACTATCTCCTTGTAACCGAGGTGCCCGTGGCAGACCCCCACGACCTTCGTCTTGGTTTCCCTTGCCACCAGGTTGGTGCCCTCGAAGACGGGGTTGGCCGTCTCGATCAGCCAGGCGTCGGGGCAGGCGTCCTCCATGTCCCTAGCAAGGTCCAGGAAGAACTTCAGCTGGTAGTACGCGCCGATCCCGCCGTAGTAGTCGCTGACCCTGTCCCCTATCCCGCCTTGGTAACCGTAACGCTCCGCTATCTTCCTCTCCTTCTCCATCCCCTCGTAGCCGCCGACCTTGACGGAGCAGACGACGAAGTCGGACCCTTCTAGCGCCTCCTTCCTGTCCGCGGTGGCCTCGAACCTGAGGTCCGCTTTCGTCTCCCTCGCGTAACGCGTTGCCAACCCGTGCACGAGGCCCAGGCGTTCCTTGTCTATGTCCATCAGCACCACGGTGCTGCCCCAGAGGTCCTTTTCCACGCAGAGGTCGCGTATGAGGCTGACCGAGAACGCGACGCTGCCGGCGCCCACGATCGCTACCCGGGCCACCTCAAGCGCCTCCTCCTCGTCGGGCCGCGCTTCCGCCGAACCCTGGATTCCGCGCCACGGTTTCAAGCACGGTCGGGCGACGGCACCTCAACCCGCGCCCGCTCCGCTGAACGCGGCGTCCCGCCCTTTCCATGGGTTTAGCCGCGCCGCTCCACGATATAACGTCTCTGGAGGCGCCTCGGACCCGCCCGGCGCGGACCGCGCATCCCGCCTTCGCCGCAGGACGCGCTCCGGCTACAAAACTTCGATCGGCAGCGGCTCGAACGTGGTTCTAAGCTCCTGAGTCCTGCCAGTCTCGGCGGCGCGGTAGCCGGACTCGATTATGTCTATCACGTGCCGCGCGTGCTCGGCGCTCGCGATCGAGGGGACGCCGTCAAGCACCCAGTCGACGAGCTGCATCATGTCTTCGAACACGTGGGACTCGGCCATCTGAGAGTGCGCGCCGACGACGTGCGGCTGGCGGTCGCCCGGGAGCGAGAGTTCTTTGCCGTTGAACCTCGTGCCCACCACGGAGCCCTTTTCGCCGTAGATGTTCGGCTGGAAGCCCTGCGACACCGTCCCCACCACCGTGCCGTACACGAAGGCGAAGAACGAGCCGCCGAAGTCGAGCAGCATCAAGGTGCTGTCGTCCATCTCGCAGGCTATCTTCCTCCCCCGGAACTCGCGCTCAGGCAGGACGAGGCCTGAGAAGGCCGACACCCTCTTCGCCGGCCCCACGATGCCCGTCAGGATGTGCAGGCAGTAGACGGTCACGTCGTACTGCGGCCCCCCTCCCGGCTTTTTGAAGTACCAGCTCGGGTCGACGTTCGCCAGCACGCCCTGGCCGACGCGGAACTCCTCCTTCAGGTGGTAGTCTCCCGTCGCGACTCCTGCTACGGCCCAGACGAGCTTTCCCAGCTCCCCTTGGAGCACGAGCCTTCGTATTCGCCGGTTGTGCGGGAAGAGCATCATGCCCGGCGAGGCGACCAGGCGGACGCCTTTCTCCGCAGCCCTGGCGATGAGCCTGTCAGCCTCCTCCACCTTCGTCGCCATGGTCTTGTTGAAGTGGACGTGCTTTCCAGCCTCTATAGCCGCCATGCCCTGCTCGTAATGGAGCCCGATCGGCGTGCAAAGGGTCACCGCGTCGACGTTGGGGTCGGCCAAAAGCTCCTCGTAAGACCGGTAAAAAGCGGAAACGCCGTACTTCTTGGCTGCGGCCTCCGCGCGGCCCGGCACGGGGTCGCACACTGCGGCGAGGCGGACCCTGTCCCGCACGTCCGGCAAGCTCAAGTGGCTCAAAGCGCCCCTCATGCCGATCGCGCCGGCGCCTACTACCCCCATCCCGAGCGGCCCCCTCACTCCCTAACCCCCCTCAAACGATCCCTCCAGGAGGTGCGCGGCTCCCAGCCGACTTCGCTTCTGAGCTTTCGGTTCGAGAACATGGAAGCGTGGCCCTCGAGGTTTTTCGCAAACGGGAGGAGGCTCGGGTTGAATTTCTCGACCAGCTCCAGGCTCGGCTCCAACGCGGTCGTGTCGTCCCCGTTGCAGTAAAACACACCGTGCGGCCCGATGCTGCCAGCTTCCTCCATCAGCAGGCGGTGGGCTGAAGCCAGATCCTCGCTGCCCACCCACGCCCACATCCACGGGTCCCAGGCCCTCGCGGGCCTCGCGTTCCGGGCGATCTCCTCGCGCCTGGCCGCGTCGCAGATGCCCGCGGAGCGCAGGACGTAGGTCCTCATGCCGTAGGCCCTGGCGTAAGATTCGAGCAGCAGCTCCCCCGCCAGCTTGCTGAACGAATAGGAATCCTCCACGTCCGATGGGTGGCCTTCGTCCACCGGCAGGTAGCGGAGCGGGAAAGGGGTGTTGCTGATCCTGAGGCCGTGCCCCAGGGCGCAGTTGCTCCCCGTCATCACGAAGATCCTGACGCCTTTTTTCACCGCGGCGCGGAGGAGGTAGTAGGTGCCCATTATGTTCGTGCGCATGGTCGCGTCGAAAGGCAAGGCCCCGCCGCCCAACGACGGGTGGTCGGTCGGTCCGGGCACCGCGGCCAAGTGTTGTACCGCATCGAAGCCGCCTTCCATAGCGCGCTCGCAGTCCTCGTAAACGGTGATGTCCCCCCGCGTCCAGGGTAGGTGGGCCAGCGAAGGGGCGGGCTGTCGGCGGGAAAACAGCGCAAGATCGTGCCCAGCCCGTTCAAGTTCCCTGACGACGTAAGGCCCAAGCCTCCCGCTCGCCCCGGTCACGAGAACCCTCATGCAACCAAGCCGGCCCGGTTTTCGCACCAGGCATTTTAAACTTGCTGGGAAAGCGCTCTTTCCGCGCCTTCGGGGTCGCGTCAGCCAAGGAGTGAACGCCAAACGTTGCGCATTTAGCGGCCTCGGGCCGGCTTTTCACCTAAAGGTCGACGCCGCACGCCTCGCGCGCGTTTTCGTAGAGGATCCGCGTCGCCAGGAACTTGGCGTCCTCGATCGCGAGGTGGCCCCGCTCTACTTTGCGCGCCAGCACCCTTGCGAGGCAGTCCTTCACCAGTTTAGCCTTGCCGTAGCACCATTCGCAATTGTAGGCGTCGGTACCAAGCAGCATCCACTTGTTCGCGGGAAGCGCCTCGACCCTCTCGGAGATCGCTCGCTCTATGTACGAAGGGAACAGGCTGTGCCACCAGAAACCCAAGAGCGAGACGTTGCGCAGCATGCGCGCGACGATAGTCAATTCCTGGCCCATCGATTCGGCGCAGAACATCACGTTGAAACGGACTCCCGGAAAGCCTTTGAAGACCTTGGCCAAATCGCCGGTCAGCTGGTGGCTGACGCGGACGTAGGACTCGCCGTAACCGTAATCGGGGTGGCGGCTTCCGAATTTCCAGCCGGCCCCCAGGTAAAACTGGACCGCCCCCCTCCCTCCAACGGTTTCGAGGAATCGGCAAAGGAACCTAGTGGCCAGCGCGTTCTTTTCATCGGCGGAGATCCGCTTGCCCAGCGAGTAGTTTCGGTAAGCTTCCTCCGCACTCCCCTCCGAGCAGGGCATGAGCGCGAAATCCTCGGCAACCGCCGACCCGAAGCTCTTGGCGCCGGTTTCCATGCAGCCTTCGACGAGTTCGCCGAACCTTTCCTCCGCGGCCTTCAAATTTTCGGGCAAAGGGCCGCCGCCCCTCACGAAGGACATGAGGCCGTCCAGGTAACCGGGTCCGAAACTGAAAGCCTCAAGGTGCGGGAGGAAGGAGGGCTTGCGGCAGAACCTCTCCATGAGCCCGCCGTCGAGGCGGTCCACGCAGCAAAACGTCCTCCGGATCTTTAGCCTCTTGGCCAAAAGCTCCTCGGGCCAGGAATCGTCGCCCCCGGTTTCCGCTATCCGCTCGTTCACGCGCTTCCAATTTTCCCCGTCGAGGTCTTCCTCGAGACCGTAGAGGTCCCTAAGGATCTTCCTGACGCACCAGTACGTCGCCGTGTTCTTTACCATGGGAAGCTTGCTCAGAAAATACTCAACCCGCTCCTCCAGCGGCCTGCCCGAGACGAGCACCTCGTCGTTCCCGCCAGCGGAGTAGAACTCCCTCCTCAAGAAGTGGTAGAACAGGATGTCGCCTATGTCCCTGGCTTGCGGCCTCTCGGCGTCGAGGTGCGAATGGGCGTCGATCGCGGGTACCTGGTCCAACTCCTCCGCGATGCGCTCTAGTACTCCATTCATCGAGGCGCTGCCTGCCAAAGCAGTTTATTAAACCGTTGACGGACGCGCTTCGAGCAGCGCGGCCCCAGCTCAAGCTTGTTTTTTACGCCACCCCTTCTCCAAGAATAGGGGCACGCATTCCTCGGGGATGAACAGCCGGTCTTCCGCGTTGGGTACCGTGTAGTACTTCTGGGGGCTGATCAGGACGTCGTCGTTCTTGCCCAGGTCTATGACCCAGCGGTTCGGAGGGCTCCTCCTTGCCAGGAACCTGACCTCGAAGGGTTGGAGCCTCAAGGGGTCCTTTTTGTCGAAAACCCCAACCTTTTCCTTCCTGGACTCGCGCACCCACGTCCTGGCTTCGCGCAGAGTTTTTTCGCCGTCCGCTGTGTCCTTCGCCGTCCCAGGCGGAATGACGGCTTCGAGCAGCGACTTCGCCTTGCGGAACGGGTTGACGTTGGGCCAGACGAAGTAGGGGCACACCTTCCCCGCCCGCAAAAGGCGCTCGTTGTAGCTTATCGGCCGGGGTCCCGGTTTCTCTGGATCGGGCTGGTCACGGTTTATGAAGCAAAGGAGCCGCCCGTACCGGTCCATAATCTCGTGGCAAAAAACGAGGAAGTACCGGAAGCTCTCTTCGGTTTGGCCGAGCTCTTCGATGTCCTTCCTGACCTCTTCCTCGAGGGCGTCTTCGGCGGCGGCGGCGTGGCGGTAATGGTTCATCGCGGCACCGGGTCCGGATTTGGCCTTCAGGTAGTTGCGCAGACCCGCATCGAGGGAGGGTTTGAATGGGGGAAGGTCTTTGGCGAACGGGTCGCCCAAGAATTCCTCCCACTTCGGGCTGGACAAACCGGTGTACCCGGTTTCCCCGGGCAACACGAAGCTGATTTCGGGCGCGTCCACGCCCAGGAAACGGACCCCGAAGTTTCCTATGGCCCTGACGTTTATCGTGTCCCCGTCGTGGACTTGCTGCTTGACGCTTCCAGAAACTCCGCCGCGGTAACCGAGCGCGGCGTACCCAACGGTCAAACCCTTCACTTGCTCGATGAACTTCGCCATCGCGACCATCTAACGCTCCGCGGTCGATCCAACCTCTGGCGTTATGGCGTGGACGAGGGGAACCGAACTATTTAATGGTTGTTAAGCGGAAGGAGCCGAGCTTGGCTTAGTTTAGTTCCCTGGTTCGATTCAGCCCGCGGTCCAGCCCGCCTTGCCTTCGAGAAGGTTTAATAGACAGCTTCGGTCGGGCGGAATCCATGCCCCTCGTAAACGAGCGAGAACTGCTCCTGCCAGCCCTGAAAGAGCGGAGGGCGGTCGGAGCATTCAACGCCAACAACATGGAGATGGTCCAGGCGTTCATCTGGGCTGCGGAGGAAACGAGCAAGGAGATCGGCCGACCGGTTGATCTGATAATCCAGCTGAGCCCGGGCGCGAGCAAGTACGCAGGCTGGGCCCTGGGGGCCGGGATGGTCAAGATCGCCGCCTCGGAAACGGACGTCCGCGTGGCCCTGAACCTCGACCACGCGACCGAGGTCGACCAGGTGAAGAAGGCCCTGGACATGGGTTTCACGGCCGTCCTCTTCGACGGCTCCGCGCTGCCCTTCGAGGAGAACGTCAAGCTGACCAGGCAAGTGGTCGAGATGTGCCACCAGAAGGGCGTCCCGGTCGAAGCGGAGCTGGGCAAGATCCCGAAGATCGAGGACTACTTCTCCCCGGCCGAGATCGCGAACCTGAGAAAACTTCCGGCGCCGGAGGCGGTCCAGGCCATAAGGGCGAAGGCGGGAAAATCGGTCGAGGAGTTGATGGCGAAACCGGAGGACGTCGAATACTTCGTGTCCAAGACGGGTTGCGACTTCCTTGCAGCCGCATTCGGCTCGATACACGGCATCTGGGACGACATCTGGCCGGTCAGGGTTGACCGATTGGTCGCGATCCAAAACCGGACAAGCCTGCCGTTGGTCTCGCACGGCTCTTCGGGCATCCTCATGGCGCCGAAGGACGCGAGGGAGAAGGGGATCAAGCTGGCCAAGGGCGAGGGGACGCTCCTGGACGCGATCCAGACGGGCGGGGTGACAAAGGTCAACGTCGCCACCATCCTGTCTATCTCGTTCATAGAGGGGTTCGTGAAAGCCTACCAGGCCAATCCGAGCGAGAAAGACTTCCGCAAGCTCGGAGGCCCGGCCCGCGACAGGGTCAAGGAAAAAACCAAGGAATACATCCGCCTCTTCGCCGGCTTGGCATGAAGCCTTCGGAAGCCGAATCTAGTCAACGGAAACGAGGGCCTCCGGGAACCATCGGAGGCGCTTCGCGACCGACCTAACCGCATCGCGCAACGTAAATCCCGCGCGTAAACCGTTATATTCGCTCAAGCTGCAGCCACCGGCGGAGAAAGTATTTGGCTGGCGAGTTTTTATTGTCGTTGGGCTTGTGGTTCGCCCGGGCTTTCGTCTCGAGCCTCGTTTGCCTTCTGATCGGGTACGTCGGGATCGTGGGCGTCACGAGGATGACGACGAGGATCAAGGAGTTTGAAAGCGTGAAGGGCAACCCCCTGGCGACCGGCCTTTTCGTCGGCGGCTTTTTCGTCTACGCCGGCTTGGTCGTTTACGGTTCGATGGTCAATCCCTTCTTCCTGTCTCAGTCCGTAGCTTTTGGCGCCTACTTCAACCTCCAGAGGCTCCTCGCGGTAGTCATCAGTTTCTTCGTGAGCCTCTTGTTCGGCGGACTGTTCTACCGGATTTTTACCAAGCTCAAACCATTCGGGGTGAACTTGGACGACGTCAACAAGAGCCCCATAGCGATCGGAATCTACCTGTTCAGCTACGAGGTGTTCTTGGGGCTCATCGTGCTGGCAAGCTTGACCCTCCCCGTGGGGTAGCAGAGGCCGGGACATGGGCGCCTCGAGCTTCCCGGTTTTGTCGTTCCTGCTCTGCATCTTGGTTTTCGCCAACTACCAGGTTGCCAGCGGTCTTCCGGCGTCGAGCTTCACCATGAAGGGGGGAGATTGGTACGACAACTGGGGGATAAACAGGAACTATTACGGGGGGCCAGACGGCTACCTTCCAAACCTAGCGGCCGAAACGCTCGGCGATAACAAGGAGCTGGCTTACAGCATCGGGGAGAGGTTCAAGGTGGAGTATCCGGTCGAGACGGACAGGGCGGTCGCGATCATGAAGTACGTCCAAAGGTGGACGGAGTACGGGTACGACGGCGAAAACGTCTTCAGGGACGGCGTCCCCCAAGAGGAATGGGCGTGGAACGCCGACGAGATGGCGCACGCTTTCGACGAAGCAACGGGCGCCAAGGCGGTCGGGGACTGCGAGGACATCGCTTTCCTGTGCGGCACGATCTACGTCGCCGCGGGTTTCGACGTAGCAATAGTCGACGCCACCGACCACGTCGCGGTTTTGATCTGGCTTCCAGAGTTCCCGAACGCGAACGTCTACTGGGACCTGCCGAACGACGGAAGGGACGCGGGCTGGATATGGGTCGAGGCTACCGGAAGCTCCAACCCCCTTGGTTGGACCCCGCCGGATTACAGAAGCGGAGGCTGGACCGCGTACCCAATAGGCGATCTTGCGTTCGCGCCCGAGCCGTCCCAACCAACTTCGGACGAGATGGATACCGTGATGATGGTCGTAGCCATAATCTTCCTGATCATCCTTGCCAACCTGAGGCGCGCGCGCTAAATACCGCCCCTTTTCCTCCTCGCTTCCTCGACCTTCTTCGCGATCTCGTAGTCCAGGAGGGCGGGAGCGTTCCCCTTGGAGCGCTTGCCGCTCGCCACGAAAACTGTGCCTTCGCCGTAGACTGACGCGGTCAAAGACGAAAGCGCGACCGCTCCTGCCATGAACTCCTTGGCCCTGTCGATGGGCATGAAACCCGGCAGGGAGGCAGAATCGTAGAATACCCTCCATTCGAGGTCGTTCCCGCGCCCTTCCCCGGCCGCCGTAGCTTTCCCGCCAGGAACGGCTCTTTGGCGCGCAGTCCCGATCGCGAAAAGAACCGGTTCGTCGTTGAAGGTGGCTTCCACGACCTTGACGCCCGGAACGTCTATTATCAGCGAAGCTTCGAAAACGTTCTTCCCCTTCCCCCACCCGCTGAGCCACTTGGGGCGCCTCATGGGCATCGCGTCCCAATCGCGCGCTTCCTATTAAACAACTATCCGCCGCCTGGCGAATGCGCACGCAAGGCACTCAGGCTATTCCCGGATTCCGAAATTCCAGAGGGCACTTCCCCTAAAACTCCGGACGGCCGGGACTGGAGCGAAGGAGGCTCCGGCTCGTACCTCTTTTCAGTACTCCACTTTCCTAGGGAGCTTCTTAGCCTGCTTGACCCAGTCTTTGACCTGGTCGAGCGACGGCGGGCGCCTCACGAGTTTTTTCTCCTTGTTGACTTCTAGGATTTTGGCGTGTAGGTTCTCGGGATCCCTCTTGGACAGTTCTACGACCGTGTCCACTCCGGCCTCCTCGAGCAAGTCAGAGTACTCTTCCCCTATCCCCTTGATCCTGAAAAGATCCGCGAGGTTCGTCCATTCGAGGATCAACTTTTCCGATATTCCGGTCTTATCGGCGAGCGCCTTCCTCCCATCCTTCGTTGCCCCCGCTTTGAGCAGATCTTCGGTGGTCTTGACGCCGGCTTCACCAAGCTTCTTCGCGTATTCCGGCCCGATGCCCTCAATCTCTTCTATCTTGGGCATTCGAATCCGCGTGATGAGTCCTCGCCTCCTCATATAAATGGTTTTTCAAACCTCCTTTAGATCTACCGACACACCTGCTGGCAAGCCCGCTTTCCGCCGCAGGCTCAAGGCCTCTTAGAAGTTTTTAAGAGAGAACTCTAGGAAAAGGCGCTAGAATTTTCCATATTTTTGCGCTTCGTCGTACATGGCCACGATGCTCTCCACTGGAGTCAAAGCCTGTATGTTGTGGCAGGGGGCGAGCACGTAGCCCGTCCCGTCGCAGGCTAGAGCGTCGATGCACCGCCTGACCTCTTCGCGAACCTCCTCAGGAGTCCCGAAAGCGAGGACGCGCTGGTTGTCCACTCCGCCGTGGAAGCAGAGCTCCGACCCGAAATCCCTCTTCAGCCCCTCGAGCTCCATGCCCGGGCAATTATGCTGCAATGGATTCAAGACGTCTATGCCCACCTCCACCAGGTCCGGGATGAACGGGCGGATCGCGCCGTCGTCGTGGTGGAAAACCTTGATCCCGAAGCCGTGCGCTAGGTCGACGAACCTCCGCATGTGGGGTTTGTAGAATTCGCGGAACACCTCCAGGCTTATCATCGGGCCCACCTGGGTTCCGAAGTCGTCCGTGACTTGCGTAACGTCGATGAGCCCGTCGCACGCCTCGAACATGCGCAGGTGCTGCCCGTACAGGAAGTCGGCTATCCTGTCCAAAAGGTGGCGGGTGAACTCGGGCCTTGCCAATGGGTCGACGAGGGATTTCTCCAACCCCCGCAACTTGTTGTGTTGGAAGAATATCGCCATGTAACCGCACATGACGGCCTGCTTCCGCTTCTCCCGCCCTGCCTTGGCCGCCTCCCGCATCTTGGAGTAGTCGAACCAGCCCGGATTTGGCCACCTGTACCTTTCCAAGTCATCGACGGTCCTGGCTCCGGAGAGGGGATGGTACGAAAACTCGTCGTACTCGCCGATGCCGTAGCTGATCCTTTTGGTGCGGACGCCCCAGAAATCAACGGCCTCGCCCTGGGCGACGGGTGGCAAAGGGGGGCCCGCGTACTCGGGCTCGACGCTGGCCATCCCGTCTATGCGCAGCTTCGCGAGAACTTCGCCGTCCGAGCCGAACCGCTCCCTCAGCTTG
>JAFNJA010000028.1:14431-16954 GCA_017601265.1 Candidatus Brockarchaeota archaeon | reverse complement strand
TTCTCAGAAGGCATCGCGAGGTCGCGCGGGAGCTCCGGCACGACGACCTCCTCCTTTTTCGGTTGGACCGGAGGCACCTCCGCCTCGAAGAAGAACCACCTCGACCTGACCAGGTAGGCTACGATCAACAACGAAGGAACGACGTAGCCGACCAGGAAGAGCTGCTCCTGGAGGCTCAGGTACGCGAAGCAATAGGCCCCCAGCAGAAACCTGTTCAGCAAAACCATGAAGTACCCCCAAGCGGCCATTCTGGACAACCCCATCGCGCCGACGACCAAGGAGATCCCCAAGGCCATCGATACCCAGCCGAACTGGGGATCGTGGAAAGAGTAGGGGGGGATGACCGGATGCAAAGCGTCCACGAGGCCGGCTCCCAAAGGCGCCAGCCACAAACCGAGGACGCCGATCAAGAAAACCAGCAAGCCTAAAACCCCTTCTTCCGCAGATATCAGAGCGATCCCGCGCGGCCGCTCGTCCAAGGCCTGCTCACAATTCGATCTTCCGCCAGTTTGTTATAGGCTTTCGCTTCAAGACTCGTTAAGGCGCGGGACTAAAACGCTTTCCCATTTTTTCCTCTGGATCGGAAAGTTCGCCGAAAATATTCCCGGGATAGCCTTTCTCGGGGGAAAGGAGCTCGAGGAGCTTGGTTTGCTCGCGTTTCCAACCAGCGGGCGTTTCCAGGACTTCAGCGCCGAGGCGGGTTTTGGCGTTTTTGGTGAGGGCAGGGAAAAACCGCTGGAAATTCGAACCTCATATTATATACGTACATATTGTTCATCATTATCTCCCCATTTTAGGCCCTTTTTCCTGCCCCTTCCCGTACCTCCTGGCCACGTAATCCCTCTGGGCTCCCCTGTGCCTCGTTGCCTGTTCCGCCTTCCTGCAGCTCTTGCTGCAGTACTTGACCCGCCTGTCCTGGGTCACGAACTTCTTCTTGCAGAACCTGTTGCGGCAAACGGCTTCGTACCTCAATATCCTTTGTTTCGCGCCCCTCAGGCTCCTGGGCACGGACGGCACCATCCTCCCGCCCCTCTTCTTGAGGTACGCCTCGAACCTTTCGCGGCCGAGGACGATTAAGTGCTTCTTCGGATCAAGTTTCTCGTCGCCCAACTCGACGAGATCTTTGTCAAACCTCTTGGGCGACCAAATGCTCCTGGGCAAGATGGCAGCCTTTCCACCTTTCTTGACGTGCTCGGCGATCGCCTTCCTCTCCTCCTCCCCCAGGATGATCTCGAACTGGTTCTTCTCGTTCAGCCTCGTTGCCAACCCGAGCGCGGCCCTGAGCTGCTTGTTCGTCGTCCAGGTTCCAAGGTTCCTGTTGTCGAAATCGGGCGTCCCGGGCCTTCCCGCCAGGTCGTTCTTCATGCCCACCTCCGCGAGGTCGCCGTGGCTCCTTCCAAGTTCCGTCATCGCCGCGTCGCCCTCCAGCGCCTCGGGGCGGTACGAGAGGGAACGATCGTAACGGTCGCTTTCCACAACCATGCCGCAAGCGCTGCACACGAGCTCGGAATCCGCGAAGACCAACCTTCCGCCGCATTCAGGGCATCCGGCCGCCGATTCAAGGCGCGCGTAATGCCTCTCCAAACCCGTTGGGCAAACCTGCCAGGTCAAGCCGGACCGTTCATCGTAGGCGCTGACCAGGTCGGAGCCGCATTGCGGGCATTTCGCGGGCCATTGCGCTCTGGGCTTCATCTTCCAGTGGTAACGGCGGGCCTTCCAGCTCATAAATACGTGTTGCCTCCCGCCCGTCTACCAAAGTAGAAGCGAGAAACGGTTTATTACGGGAGGAGTGGCAGCTCGTGGCGCGCCGAGGGGATCGCGGCTCCCGAGCGGTTCCGACCGGAGGAAACAGCCTTGCTTGGCGGATCAGCGAACTACTTTTTCTCGGAGAAGATCTTCTCGTCCGGGAAAACTATGATGCCCCTCTTCCCTATCTGGCACGGCCTTGGCTGGAGGTCGTGGGCGACGCCCCTCATCTTCGGGACCGATATCACCCTCACGACCGTCCCCCTCTCGCTCAAGTTCTGGAGGTGTATCACGCCGTTCGCGAAATACTCTTCGATCTGGTAATCCCCTCCAGTCTCCGAAACCCTGGACTCCGAAACCACCAAAGAGGTGCAGCCCGTCTCGCTTATCGCCTGGAACAGCCCGTGCGTCTTTATCCTCCTCATGATGGGGTCCGGTTCCTGGAACATCAATCCCGTTATCGGATCCAGCACTATCCTCCGAGCCCTTATCTCCCTCGCGGTGTCTTTTATCGTCTTGACGAGGTTTCCAAACTTTTCAGCCATCTCCTCGCTCTTCTCCATCTGGAGGAAGGATTCGGAGGAATACCCTATCACCCTTTCGGAGATCGAGGATAGGTAGGCGGAAGCGGAGTAATCTATGATCCTCAACCTGTCCTCCTCCTCAAGTATCTCGAAGTCGAGGCCTATCTTGAGCATGTCCTTGCGTATGTGTTCGGGGCTTTCCTGGAGCGTTACGTATATGCCGTTCTCCCCGAACTCGACGGCCCCGTTGTAG
>JAFNJA010000028.1:0-14343 GCA_017601265.1 Candidatus Brockarchaeota archaeon | reverse complement strand
GTAGAGGAACTGCAAGCACAGCGTCGTTTTACCGGTTCCGGGACCCCCGATTACCAGGACGCACCTCCCCCTGGGTATCCCGCCTCCGAGGATCTTGTCGAGCCCGTCTATCCCGGTCCTGACCAGCCCGTCCTCGGCAAACCGCCTTTCGTCTGGCCCGGCCATGTATTGTTTTACCTTACTCAACCTCATATAAGGGTAATCCATCCTCGGCCGCGCCGCGCCCTCCTTTGGCGCCGTTTCGGCTCCCGCCAACTTTCTCCACGATCCCGGTTTCGGGCGAGGCTTCGTAGGGCGTCCAAGCCGTGCTGCACTTCGCGCCCTTCATCTTCGAGACCCTCAGGTATTTGCCGAGCCCTTCCGGTTCTTCCTCGACCTTCATCTCTATGACGCAGTCGACCACGTCCTGGACCGAAGCCAGGAGCGGCGGGGCGAAGGCCTTCCGGTTCATCTTTATCAGGCACGCCGACTTGAACATCCTGACCTTCGCCACGAGCGTGCGCAGGAACTCGATGGAAGGCTGGAAGCCGCACTTCTGGACGAGCGGGGAGAACGAATCCAGGAGGATGACCGCGGTTCCGAGCCTCTCCTGCTGGGCCAGCGCCTTGGACAAGGCTATGCTGAGGGCCGACAGGCTGTAGGAATCCACGTACAGCTTCTCCTTGCTCTCCAAACCTATCAGGGGCGAGTAGCAGTCGACGAAGACGAGTTTTCCGGCGCTTTCATAGTAAGCCGTATCGACCTTCATGTCGGCCATAGACTTCCTTACGTTGTCCGGGAAATCCTCGCAGCAAACGTAGATGCAGAGGAGCCCGGCCTTCATCGATTCCGCCAAGAATTGCTGGCAAAGTATGGTTCTGTTGGATCCGGGGTCTCCAAGCACGAGGATCGATGCCGAGTGGGGACAACCCTCGGGCAAGAGCCTGTCCAACACCCCGATTCCGGTCCTGCGCCTTTCCGGCGGTTCGGCCTCCTCCTCCCCGCCTGGCGAATCCCGCATGAACTGCCTCGATATCGCCTCCTGTATCTGCCTGTCCCTTTCGCGGTTGAGGGAGTAAACCGGGTTCTCGTTTATCAGGCCGATCCTGACGAACTCGTCTATCTCCTTCCTGATCTCCTTCGAGGGCCTGCCCATCCTCTGGGCCAGGTCGTCAAGGCTGGCCACCAACTCAGGGTTGCTGTGGAAGAGGATAAGCAGCTCCGCCTTGACCTCGGAGCCTATGAGCTTCTCGATGAGCCTGATCCTTTGCCCCGCAATCCGAGTCAACGCTTCCTTCAACCCTCCGCGCTCGGGCTGCCCAGCAACTCCATCTCGGCACCCTTCAGGCGCGCGTACGCGTTCTTGGCGTGGCTCACGGCCAGGAGAAAGTCGTCCACCTCCGGCGCCCTCATCCCGAGGCGGGAGTAGACCTCCTTGACCACGAGCCTCTCCACCACCGCGGCGCCGCTTCCGAGGACTTCGCCCAGAAGCTCCTTGAATAACTCGATCCTCGCGGCGATGTCCTCCCTCTTCAATCCTGAAAGGTACTCCATGTAGGAGATGACGATCTCCGCCGTGTCCTGGCCGAAAACTCCGAGGGAGACCTTCATGATCGAAGAAAGGAGTATGCTGTCAAACTCGGAGTTTCTTCGCTCGACGCCGGGATCGTGGGCTTGGAGCGCTCCGCTCCTCATGTTTCTACCCACTCCCCGCCGAATCTGCACGGCTGCGTAGGCTTCGAGCGCCCTCGCGGCGTGCAGGAAGCGATGGAACCGCGCGCCCTTTGCCCAACAGTCTCACCCTTCTCGGCCTGATCGGGACTTCCCATGCCGCGTCGGGCGCGAACGCGGGAAAACGTAAATAGGCAAAGCTTCTATATAAATTTTCTATATTTCTTTTCATGTTTCTTCTATTCGAGACGTTTAGAATTACGACAAAAGGCACGGCCCCGAACGAGCAGGTCAGGCAAGCCGGATTCAGCCCCCCTTGAGCTTCCTGGAATGAAGTAGATAAGGAAGGGAGTCCAGCGAACGGTTGCGCGAGTGGCGATGTTCGCCAGGTCGGACCTGCACGTCCACACCGTCCTGTCAGGGCACTCGGCGGGAGACTTGACGGTTGAAAACGTCGTCAGGAAATGCCTCCAACTCCGCCTGAAGGCGCTAGGCTTTGCCGAACACGTCACGAACGCGAAGGAGCTGGAGAGGCCGAGCCTGATAGAGGCCTGCTTGCCCGCCGATCCGCCCGAGGGGCTGGACATTTACGTGGGGGCCGAGGTGGACGCCGATCCGGTGAGGTGCGACGGCTCCCTGGTAGTGCCCGAAAAGCACCTTGAGGGCCTCGACTACGTGATAGGATCGATACACCATTTCCCGAAATCCACCCTTGCGTGGTGGAAGCGCTCCCGCGATGAGGACGCGCAGAGGGTTTACGAAATGTGGTTCGAGTGGACGGTCCGCATCGTCTCGAACCCGAGCGTGGACGTCCTCGGCCACCCGGCCGCCCTTTTGGGCCACCACAAGCTCGTCAAGGATTTCGGGGACGAGCGCGTCCTTGGGGACTTCGGCGAGATCTTCCGGGCGGCGAGGAAGAACGGAGTGGCGATAGAGCTGAACGAGCTCGTGGCCAACAAAGTGGGGGCTCTGGCAGACGGCTACTGGCGCGTGATCGAGAGGGCGGCAAGAAGCGGGGTGAAGATCAGCGTCGGCTCCGACGCCCACAGGCTGGAGGACGTGGGCAGGCTCGATTGGTGCCGCTCCGTCGCTTCCATGGCCGGCTTGACGGAAGAATCGCTTTTCCTGCCCGCCAAAGCCAAACGCTAGGCTCGGCGAAGGCGCAACCCGCGTCTTGGTGGCGCGCCGTTCTAGGCACCCTCGAGGGGCTCAAAGGCCCGGGGCCAGCATCGAGAACTCCGGCCACCTTTCCTCGTCGAAGATCCCGAGCGAACCGCGCGGTATCCCCTCCTGGGCGGCGGCAGCCACGAGGGTGTTTCTGAGCAGCATCGCGACGGTCATGGGTCCGACGCCTCCGGGCACGGGGGTTATGTGCGAGACCTTTTGCAGGACCGCCTCGAAGTCGACGTCCCCGCAGACCTTTCCGCCGACTTTGTTTGTTCCGATGTCGATCACGGCAGAGCCGGCCTTCACCATGCTTTCGCCCACGACGAACTCCGGCCGCCTTCCCACCCCGCTAACCAGTATGTCCGCGCCCTTCGCGTGCTCCTCCACGTTCCTGGTCTTGGAGTGGCATACGGTGACGGTAGCGTCCTGGTTGAGCAGGAGGATGGCGAGCGGCTTGCCGACCTCGGCGCTCCTGCTTATTATGACTGCGTGCCTTCCCTTGGTGCCGATGGAATAGCGCGCGAGGATCACCATCACGGCGGCGGGCGTGCAAGGAACGAGGCGGCATCCGCCGTAAACCATGGAACCGATGTTGCAAGGATTAAGCCCGTCGACGTCCTTGTCGGGAGATATCTTCCCCATTATCCTGCCGACGTCGATCGGTTTCGGGATCGGAAGCTGCACCAGGATCCCGTGCACCCCTTCGTCGGAGTTCAGGGTTCCTATCAACCCTTCGATCTCCTTCGCGGAAGAACCTTCGGGCAACTTGTAATCGAGGGACTTTATCCCCACTTCCTGGCAAGCCTTGTGCTTGAGCGAGACGTAGAGGCTCGACGCCTGGTCGGAGCCCACGAGGATCGTGGCGAGGCAGGGCTTGGCGCCCCTTCCCTCGAAGACCTTCACGTCTTCCTTTATGGTGGCCTTGATCTCGGCCGAGAGCTTCCTTCCGTCGATTATCGTCGCGTTCATTCCTTCCCCTTCCGCGGACCGATGCAACCCGTATATTTGGTTCTGCCTTCGCGGGCGCGCCCGCGAACCCTCTGCCACAGCCTTTGCCTCAGCTGCAACGCGCTTCCCGTCATTTGCCGCTCCACGGCCTCCGGTTTCGGCGGAAGGCCTTAGGAGCGGATTAGAACGGAGATCAACACGCGGGTTCAAGGAGGTGGGCCCGAGGCGATTCGAACACCTGACCCACAGGATGGGGGAGTCGCCGACCTCTTTCCTCCACCGGGATTTATGAGCCTGTTGCTCTACCAAGCTATTCCAGCGGTGCGCGTACGCGCACCGTAGCTACGGGCCCTGTCTCGAGCTCCATCCTCGTCAGGCTTAAGTTTTTCGGGCAAGGTTCTCCAAAGCTCCCTCGATACGCCGTTGGGGGCGGGCGAACCGAATGGCGCGCTTGAGCCCCCGACGCCTGCAATCGCAGGGGAAGACGCCTTTCAAAAAAGAGGTTGGGGAGGACCCAGGTCCTTGCGTCCCAGGCAAATTTTTACACTTGGACGAGGGTCTCCGTTTTCCTTACGCCCTCTATCGCCCGAATTTTGAGGACCGATTCCTTAAGCTTCTCCAAGCTCTCCGCGGAAAGGACGGCAACGGCGTCGAACCTCCCAAAGACCGGGAAAGCCGTCTCGACGCCCTTCACCTTCTGGATCTCCCGCATCACTTTCTGCGGCGCGGCCGGGCCCGCGATCCTGACCAGAGCGAGCGCCTTCATGCTTCGCGCCCCCTACATCGGCACCTCGACCAGGGTCTCGCAGGCAGAGACCCCGCCAATGCCGAAGATCTTCAGGGACACGCCCGCAAGCTCCTTCAGGTCCTTGGAATCGACGATGGCGACGACGTCGGCCCTTCCAGCGACGGGAAAAGCTTCTTTGACTCCCTGGATCTTTTTCACCTCGGCGGCAACGGCGGAAAGCTTGTCCGAGTCGGTCGAGACAAGGATAGCGGCTTTCATCTCCCCATCACGCCGAATGGTTTGATGGACGGATTCCTATAATCTTTTTCCTTGGATTCCGTCCGGTCCCTCACGTTGGCCGGCGCAGAGGGCGCAAAGCTCCCCCTCCGGGGTTTTCTTGGCCACGCACTCCTCACCAACGACGTGCCCGCTTGAACAGAGGTGGATCTCCCCAACCGGCATCTTGCAGGCTTCGCAACTGAGGGGCTTCTCGAGTTCCCCGTTCGGCAGGAGGCTGAGCACGACCTCCCTGCTGGCACTTCCCTCGAGGTTTCGCAGCAGGGCGCGGCACTTGAAAGAGCTGTAGCTCAGGAGGAGCGCGCCCGCAAGGGCGGCCTCGGCCTTGACCTGGTACCTGGACCTCTCCCTTTCCACGTCCAGCGCCTCGAGCCTGTCGTACTCGGCCAAGAGCTTTTCGGCTTCCTCGTAACCCGCGCCGGGAAACGCCTCCCCCTTTCCCTTCGCGTTAAGGGCCTGGCTGCGCGCGTACTCGGCCTGGTTCACGGCCTCGTCCCTCAGCTGCGCGTAGTAGCTTTGCACGCGATCCACGGCTTCGGACAGGAGGCGCTCCGTTTCAAGCGAAAGTTCGCGAAGCTCTTCCCCGACTTTTTCCTCGAGGATTTGGAAGGACCTTTCGAGCATCAGCCGCGCCTCCTCCTTCCCGAGCTCCCTGGGCTCTTCGTCCGCCGGGCGGAGCCCCGGCGAATATAGCCAAGGCGCCTCCTCCCCCGAGTCGCTGACGGCGACCTCCACCATCTTCTGCGACCTCTTCGTCGTCGAAACCGTGAAAAGGTAGTGCGCGACGAGGGCGCGCCGCCGGGTTTCCTCCGCGCCCGCGAGCTCTAGCTTGCAGTTCGCGCACGGGATCCTTGCGAGCGCGGCCGCGGGATCCGCCTTGGGAAAGCTGGCGAAGGCGGCCCCCCTCCTCCTCGCGTCCTCGGCGACGAGCCTGAAGAAAGGGCTGCCAACCGCCACGAGTTCGCAACCCCTCCGTTCCGCTTCCTCGCCCGAGAACGTGATGGCCCGGGCGCGCCCGGGTTCGCCCTTGAGTCTGACGAGAAGGCACTTGCCCTCTTCCCGCGCTTCGCTCCCTGAAAGCTTCAGGTACTCCTTCACGAACTCCTCAACCTTCGCGCTCACTCCCCGCCCCCTCCACCGAGCGGCGAAAGGCGCATGCCTTCGAGGACGGCTTCGTTCCTCTTCTTCACGGCTTCGGCGAGATCCCTTTTCCTCGCCAGGTCGAGGCCCATCCTCTCGATCGCCCTCTTCGCGCCCCTCGCTCCCTTCTCCATGAACGACCTGAATATCCTCGGCTCGATCTTCCTGACCTCGTCGCCCAAGATGAGCTCCAGGTCGCCGATGGTCAGCTGGAAAAGCCTTATCTTCTCGTACAAGAGCTCCAGTATGTAGTCCTCTATCGTCCCCCTCATCGTGAGGTTGAATATGTAAACGTCCTTCTCCTGCCCGAGCCTGTGGACCCTGCCGATCCTCTGCTCCACCCTGAGCGGGTTCCAGGGTAGGTCGTAGTTTACCACCACGTTGCAGAACTGCAGGTTCATGCCCTCGCTCCCGGCCTCTGTGCAGACGAGAACTTTCGCGCCCTCCCTGAACGCGGCCAAAGATTTTTGCCTCTCCTCCTCGCCCATGGCGCCGCTGTAGCAAGCGACCCCCGTCCCGGAATTTTCCAAGCTCGCCCTCACGTACTCCTGCGTTTCGAGGAAGGTCGTGAAGATCAGGATCTTGCCCGGGGTCGACTCGACCAGCTCCTTCACCGCGCGGCACTTGCTGTCTTCCCCGGAGGCCTCGGCCAGCCTAAGCAACTTCGCGATCTCCCCGGATTCCCCGGGTCCAGCCTTCTCCATCCTCCTCCTCAAGGCCTTCGAGATCGCGGGCGTGCTGCTGGCGAGCTGCCTCTGCAGGGTTATCAGGAGGAAAACGTCGGCCGCGGGCCTTTCCCTCCTCGCCCTTGGCAGGGCGAGGTAACGGGACCTGACGTACTCCGTGACCGCTTCGTAAAGCTCGCGCTCGCTCCGCTTGGGCTGAATCCTGAGGGTCTTGGAGAACCTTTCGGTGAAGGGCAGGTTCGTCTCCTTCCTGGTCGTCCTGA
This sequence comes from Candidatus Brockarchaeota archaeon, assembly GCA_017601265.1. Taxonomy (GTDB): domain Archaea; phylum Thermoproteota; class EX4484-205; order EX4484-205; family DTQO01; genus DTQO01. The sequence continues at coordinate 7,465 of JAFNJA010000028.1, read as the reverse complement.
CCATCACCCTCGAAAGGAGGTCTTGGAGAGCCGGCCGGTTGGCGACCTTCCTTCCCCTCGAGTCCGCGAGGAACCTCGATTCGAACTCGAGGCGGGAACCGAGCAGGCCGGGCCTCACGAGGTCTACCAGGTTGTAAAGCTCTACGAGGTTGTTCTGCAGCGGCGTCGCCGTCAGCAGCAGCAAATACCTGCTCGATATGGCTTTCACGAGTTTGTAGTTCTGCGTCCTGGAATTCTTGAGGCGGTGGGCCTCGTCGACGATCAGCAGGTCCCAGCGCGTCCTGCAGATCTTTTCCATCGCGCCCGGCCTCTTGGCCGTGTCCATGGAGATTATCATCTTCTCGTGCTTGTCGTAGCCCTTGAATTCCGGATCGCGCGGAGAAGCGACCGTGAACTCCTCCAGGAATTTCGTCCTCAGCTCGTCCTGCCACTGGCGCGTGAGGGCCGGGGGAGTCAAGATCAAAACCTTGGACGCCAGGCCCATCAGCGCGTATTCGCTGTAGATCATGCACGCCTCTATCGTCTTGCCCAGCCCCACCTCGTCGGCGAGCAGCGCCCTCCCCTCCATCCCGTCCCTGACCTTCAACACGGCCGAAACCTGGTGCGGCATGATCGCGATCCTCGAGCCGAGGAAAGCGCCCGAAACCAGGCCCCAGGCGCCAGCCTCGTTTAGAAGCTCGTACGATTTGAGGCACAGGCCGAGCCAAGCGACCGGGTAGAACCGCCCTTCCAGAAGGGACTCCGCTATGCCGTAAGGGTCGGAGAACCCGACCTTCGGGAAAGCCCTTGGAAGCCCGTCTCCGGATGGCACAAACCTTCCGGCATGGAGGCTTGGGGATATTAGTCGTTCCCCCCGGAGCTTGAAGCCGCGCGGGCGGCGCCAAGGAAGGCGGGCGGGGGACCAAGCCAAGCCATATATCCGGAAGACTCTTGCTCGGGCAGGCGACTTTGCGCCAAGAACTCGTCAGGGAGTTCGTTGCCGGCTTCATCTCCGAATCTTCGCAGTGCGTTCGGGAGCTCGTCAACCACCTGCGCGCGTCGGCCAAGGTGCCGAAGCAGGAGCTTTTCACCTTCAAGGACGGCAGGAGGAGGAACGTCGAGTATTCGGACCGCTTTTTCCTTAGGGCTTCGACGGAGTACTCGAACCCGCAGCTGACCCTTGAGGACCTGCAGGGGATCCTGACCGCCAGGGTGCTGGAAGCTGGAGACCGGGGAGGAGGTCTCGGCGAAGAGCGTCGAGGCCGTGGCGAAGAGGATGACGGAACCGCCGGAAGGCGCGGTCGTGCCTTTCCTCCTGAACACCGACGACGTCGAAGCGGACAGGTACTCCGTCAACCCCCTGAGGGGATCGATAGTGGAAACCGGCCAGAGCGCGTTCCCGGCCCACGGCGTCAGGACGGAAGGTCTGAGAATATGCGAATCCTTCATGAAGAAGTACGAGGGCATACTCGTGTCGGCGGAAGAAGCGTCGATGATCCAGCACCACCTCGAGAACGAGGTAAGGTACGTCGACGCGGTAGACTCGATGAAGTACGACCAGCTCGAGAAGCTTTCCGACCAGCTCGGCATCCAACTCGTCTTGCCCGCCCTGCGGATGCCCCTCGAAACGCTGAGTTCGGAAAGGACCGACGGCCCGATGCACCGCCTCGTCCGGCAGGCTCACGGCGGCTACGAAACCATTAGCCTCCTCTACGGGTTTATGGGTAGGAACATAACGAAGCGCAAGACGCTGCTCTTGGCGGTGCCGCACTCGAGCAAAGGCTTCGGCTCTAAAAGGGCGGCTTCGGGAAGGCTCGTCTTCGAAAACGCCGAGCTGAAGGCGGTCGAGGTCCGCTACAGGCCGACCCTCCTTTACCCCAACGACGTCGACAAAAGCGACGTGAGCGTCGCGAAGGCTTGCGACGACCTTTCGGTGGAGGCGAAGGACATCCTAGAGTACAGCTTCTTGAAAACGCCGGCTTCGCCGCAGTTCGCCCTGTACTCGGTGCTTTCGCCCGAAGCGGCGGCGATATGGCACGGCGTGGGGAGCCAGCAGGGGAGGGAGGTCGTGAGGAGCTGCTGCAGCGTCCACTCAGCGCACAGCAAGCGCCTGGTCTTCCAGGACGTCCCGAAACCACACCGCGGAATACCCCTCCAACTCGACCTGGTCGCCAGCAGGATGCTGAGGCACCCTAAGCACGGGAACATCGACGCGAGCGTCGGAACCGTGAACCTTCCCGAGATCCTGAAGAACGCCACGTCGGCCAGGGTGCTGAAGGCGGGCGAGCTGCTGAGAAGCGCGGGTTCCGGGAGCGGCGAAACTTGAGGATCATCGACGCCCATTCGCATTGCTGGATCAGGCCCGGTTCGGCGGACGCGTCCCCCGCGAGGGAACTCGTCGAGGAGATGGACCGATTCGGGATCGAGAAGAGCCTCGTGCTCTCTACCCGCACCAACTTGGAGACCTTGAAGATCTCTGCCTTCGATCCAAAGCGCCTCTTTCCCGTCGCTTCAGCCCACCCGGCTGGAAACTTGGACTCGGACCTGCGCGCCGTCGAGGAGAACGCGGGCAAATTCAAAGCCATCAAGCTATACCCGGGCTACGAACCGTTCTACCCGAGCCAACCCATTTGCGAACCGGTTTACGAGTTCGCCGAAAGGGTTGGCCTGCCCGTGCTTTTCCACAGCGGCGATTTCGCCTCGCCAAGCGGGAGGCTCAAGTACGCGCACCCCCTTCACGTCGACGAAGTCGCGGTCCAACACCCCGATCTGAGGATCGTCATCTGCCACTTCGGCAACCCCTGGATCGAGGACGCGGCCGAAATAGCGTCGAAGAACGAAAACGTGTTCTTGGACTTGTCGGGCCTGACCGGGCCGCCCACGAAGTACTCCGACAGGTACTTCGAGCACCTCGCCAGGCAGGTAAGCGGCGCGATCTACTACATCGGCGACGCGGGCAAGGTTCTCTTCGGTTCGGACAGGCCGACGACGAGGGTGGAGGACGCGATCAGGCTGGTCGAGAAGCTCGACGTGGACGAGGCGGACCGAAAGCTCATATTCTACGAGAACGCCGAGAACCTGTTCTTCAAGCCGCGCGGAGAATAGTTTTTAAGAACCGGCGGGCAATTAATCGCGCCAGAAGCGAGAGCAAGGCGGAGTGGCGATGTCGCAGGACATAGACCAGTTGAAGGGCGAGAAAGCGAAACTCGAGGAAATGCTCCTGGAATTGGTGTCGAAAAAAGAAGAGCAGCAGAAGAGGCTGGACGAGCTGATCCCGAAGAAGGACGAGCTTTACAAGTCCTGGTCGTCGACCCGTGACCTCCAAGAGGCCACGCGGATAGAGATGAGGCTCACGGCGATATCGAGGGAGATATCCTCCGCGCAGGAAGAGCGCAAATCCCTGGAGATGAAGATAGCAGGGGTCGAATTGTCGATCAAGTCTTTGGCCAAGAAGATCCAGGACAAGGAAAACCTCCAAAGGGCGAAGTGGCGCGTGGAGCAAGGCTAGAGGTTCCACTCCCTTACGAAGCGGACCGCGGGATCAACGTCCTTCGCAGATGCAGGTCAGCTCCCTCCTCGTGTTGTGCCCCAACCTGGTCACGGCCAGGACTTCAACGCGCAAAGCCTCGAGCTCTTCGGCCAGCGCCCTGACGGCTTCTTCAAGCTCTTCGCCCGCCTTCGGCGAAGAAGCCTTAAGCGTCAAGACGAGCAGGCCTTTCTCCGCCAGGAAATCTGCCGCCACTTTACCCACGAGCGGCACGAGTTCCTTGGCGGGGATGTTGGCGTCGCAAGTTATGATGTCGGCCCTTTGGGGCACGTCCTCCGCTGTCAGCTCCTCCATTTTCTTCCGGACGTGGGAGACGTTCCCGAGCTTCGACACTTCATCGTCGAGCCTGGCGGGGTCGACGGAGTACACCTTTTCCGCGTGCCTCGAGAGAACCTTGGTCCACCCTCCGGGAGCCGATCCCAGGTCGATGGCGACCTTGTAGGGCCCGACCCTTGGGAGCAGATCCAGGATCTCCGCCATCTTGAGTTCCGACCTGTTCACCGGCCTTTCCCCCTTCTCCCACTTCCTCTCTACGCCCAACCTCTTCGAAACGGCGTCGCCGGCTTTCAGGACGGAAACGTAAGCCTTGCCGAACAATATCTCAACGTTTACGGTCACTTGGGGGTTTTCGAGGTCCACGCGGCCGCGCTCGATCGCGTTCCCCACGATCCTTTCAACGTCCCTGCTCGAAAAACGGTGGTTTCCCCTCCTCGCGCACCTCACTGCGAAAGAGTCGTTTTCCCCGATTCCGCCCAACTCCAAGACCGAGCCCACTATCTTCCCAACGTCCGCTTCCACGACGCGGTCGACGGGCACCACCTTGGCGACGTAATTCGTGCTGCGCCCTTCCAAGATCTTCGCCGCCTTCCTTCCGTCGATCGAGGTCGAGGCTATCACGATCCCCTTGAAAACGGGCCTGCAGCGGACTGCGTCGCGCCCCAGCGAGTTTCCCAGCTCCTTTGCGGCTTCTTTCTCGAAGCCCGACGCGACGGTGACGAAGAGGAGGCCCATACGCTGCCCCTTCCCGGACTCGTCCCAGGGCGGGAGCGCGCGGCGGTTAAATGGCTTTGGAGCGGGACCAAGCCCTTGCCCAGCAGCCGCGAGCTTGCCAAGTTGGCTTGCCGGCGGGGATCCGCGGAGAAATTATTAATTAGTGGAACTTTGCGTTAATGGCCGCTCCGGTTGTGTAGAAAAAAGCAAAGCCCGGTTAAGCTTGCGAAGGACCAGGCATAGCGGCCTTTCGATTCCGTGCCGGAAGAAGGCAGCCGCCGACGCGGGTCCGAACTGCTCGCCAGAGCAAGGCAATCCCGCCCGGAGCACTTCCAATCCAACTCTGCACGCGTTGGGGGCAAGGAAACGAGAGAGCGTTGTTAGCTGGCGCACCTTAACCTGCCGGGGAACCTCGCGCCTGCGTTACCGCTCCAGCGGGACCGCCGTTCTTTAAGGAGAATCCGAGCCCCCGGGAGGCAGGGAGTCGAGCCACCAAGCCCTTTTCCTGCCGAAAAGGCACCCCGGCGCAAGAATCGACGGGCCTCCTGCGCCGCCACTTGGACGCGCGGGCCTTTCATTCACGGAGCCGGTTCGCCGGGCCCTTCCGTCTCTTCCACTTTCAGAAGTTTTATCTCGCTCCTCTTCGCCCTGTTCCTGCTGCCGATCAAGCAGTACGCGAATTCAACGGCCACCTTCTCGTTCGGCGCTTCGAGCACCTGCTTGAAGAACAACCTTTCCGACTTCTTCTTCACGTAACCCTCGATGGAGAACCTCCTGGCCAGGTTCATTTGCGGCATGGCGCGAGGCGAGCCCTTTATTTCCTTAGCTGCACGGATCGGCGAAGCTGCTGACTCGGAAACGAGCGGCCGGCCCGAGTCGACTTCCGCCAACCTAGCAGAGTTCTTGCCCCTTGGAAGGGCCGGGCTCAAGTCTCCCCAGACGGAAGTGCTTTCAGCAGCTTTTCCTTCTGCCGCCTTATCTCGCCATCCTCGACCTTCCTGAAGAGGATCTCGGGTTTCCGGATCTTGTGGCCGGGCTCGACGACGAACCTAGAAGCCTCTTCCCACCTCGCTTCGTGGACCGAACTTGGAAGGTTCAATTGGCGCCAAAGGGCCTCGGCCGAATTGGGAAGGAAAGGCTCGAGCAAGATCGCGAGCGCGGCGACCGCGTTGACCGAAAGGTAGAGGCAGCTCTTGGCCGATTCGGCGTCGGCCCAAGGCTTCTTCTTCTGGAAGTACTGGTTGCAGGAACCCGCGAAATCCAATACCGCCTTCAGGGCCCTGTCTATTTCAACCTCTCGAAGTTTCCCGCCTACCCTTTCCGCCGCGCCGAGGATAGAGCTTTCGAACTCCTTGTCCTCTGGACCAAGAACGGCCGGGTGGGGAACCGTCCCGCCGAACTTGGAGTCTATGAACGTCAGAGTCCTGTGCACGAAGTTGCCTATGGTCGCGACCAGCTCGTTGTTAATCCTGCTTTGGAAGTCGTCCCAATCGAAGTTCACGTCCGACTGGCTGCAAGGCGTGATGGCGCAGAGGTAGTACCTGAGGTAGTCGGGAGGAAACGATTCCAGGAACTCCCTCAGGCTGATGTACCACTTCCTGCTCTTCGAGAACTTCCGCCCGTGGAGCATCAGGTGCCCCCTCGTCGGGATGTAGTCGGGGAGCTTGTACTCGCCGACGCCGAGCCTCATCGCCGGCAGGAAGAGGTAGTGGTGGTAAACTATGTCCTTCCCTATGAAGTGGAATATCTTCGCGCCGTTCCAGAATTCCTTGCCGTCGACCGACCTCTGCGAAAGGACCTTGAGCGCCGTGCTTATGTAGCAGAGGTGGTTGTCGAACCACAGGTAGAGGCTCGCGTTCGCCCCTTCGACCGGGATCGGAACGCCCCAGGGTATGTCCCTCGTTATGTCCCAATCCTTCAGCCCGTCGGATATCCACTTGAGCACGTAGTTCTTGACCTCGGCCTGGAGGTTCTTGTTCCCCTTCAACCAATCCTCGAGCTTGCCTGAGAAGGCCGACAGCCTGAAGTAGTAGTGCTCGCTCTCCCTGGTCACGGGAACGCCGCCGCATATCGCGCAGTGCGGGTTCAAAACTTCCCCGGGCTCGAACGTCCTGCCGCACCTCTCGCACCCGTCAGAATACTGGTCCTTCGCGCCGCAGAAGGGGCAGTCGCCCCTGACGTACCGGTCCGGCAAGTACTTCTTGTCCTTCTCGCAGTACGGCTGCAGGACGCTCCTTTTGTATATGAACCCGTTCTCCTGGAGCCGCTTGAAGAAATATTGGGCGAACTTCACGTTCTCCTCCGAACTCGTCTTGTAGAATAAATCGTAACGTATCTCGAAAGCTTCAAGGTCCTCCTTGTCCCTTTTGTTCCAGAATTCCACGTACTCCCGGGGGGACTTCCCTTCCTTCTCCGCCTCAACCATTATCGGGGTGCCGAAGTCGTCGGTCGCGCAAACGTAGACCAGGTCGGCGCCCCTCAGCTTGCAGAACCTGGCGAAGACGTCGGCAGGGAGGTAGGTGGACGCGAAGCCTCCGAGGTGGATCTCGCCGTTGGCGTAGGGCAGGGCAGCGGTTACCACGATCTTCTCTCCGTCGAGCTCTACCACCTTCCGTCCCACGCGGGCGGAACCGAGCTTATTTAGCCTTAACTTAATGAGCGCTGGGAACGCCAGCCATCTGGGAAAGCCTCCAAGGATTCGGTCCCATCCTTCGTTTAAGGTGACGGGGATAGATCGTCCTTCCCGGAAATTTCGATGGCGGCTCCCCAGCCCCCTCGCTGAATCCGGGCGCGCCAACCTCGTAGGGATCGACACCAAAGGAGAGGATCGATGGAGCGCAGCGGGAATCGACGCCCGGTTCCCATCCGCCCCGGAGGCTTCCGGACGACCTTCGGCGGAAGGCCAGCTTTCGAACCGTTATATGATTCACCTGAATCATGTGAATCATG
>JAFNJA010000027.1:17080-17667 GCA_017601265.1 Candidatus Brockarchaeota archaeon | reverse complement strand
GGTCGACATGGGCCTCGACGGGGTAAAGATGGTGGAAGGCAAGCCGACGGAGAGGAAGGAGATACCCTTCAAGTTCGACAGCGAATTCTACGAAGACTACTTCTCGCACCTCGAATCTCTTGGTTTTCCGCTGCTTTTCCACGTTAACGACCCGGAGGAGTTTTGGGACCCTGAAAAGGTTCCTGGCTGGGCGAAGGAACAAGGGTGGTTCTACGACGCCTCTTATCCTACAAAGGACCAACTCTACGGCGAGGTTGAGAGGGTTCTTGATAGGTGCCCTAACCTCAAAGTCATATTCGCGCACTTCTACTTCGTTTCAGCCGACATCGAAAAAGCCCGACGCCTGATCGACTACAACAGGAACGTTTACCTCGACCTGACGCCAGGCATCGAGATGTTTTACAACTTCTCCGCAAGGAGGGACGAGTGGAGATCGTTCTTCGTCCGCTACCAAGACAGGATCGTTTACGGGACCGACATAGGCGGGGGGCAATCGGTCGAAGAGGCGACGTCCAGGGCGTGGATAGTGAGGAACTTCCTCGAGACCGACGAAGAGTTCTTCACGCCAAATGGCAGCGACAGCCTTC
>JAFNJA010000027.1:2464-17070 GCA_017601265.1 Candidatus Brockarchaeota archaeon | reverse complement strand
ATGGGTCTGAGCCTCCCAGAGCCAGCTTTGGAGAAGATATACTGCCGCAACTTCGAAAGGCTCGCCGGCACCAGGCCCAAAAAATTGGACTTGGTGAAAGCGGCCGAAGAATGCGAGAGGATAGCCAAGATCGCGTCCAAAAGCGGGGTAAAGCCCGAGGATAACGAAGCCGCCAAAATAGCTTCGCTCTTGCGAGGCCTTTTTTAACGGGGCCTTCCCGAAAGGTTATTTGTCAAAATCTTCCCCTTTCCCTTCTACGTCCCTCCTCGAAACTGGCGCCTCCTCCTTCACCAGCCCATACATTGCGAGCAAGGAGCCCACCGAAAGCAATCCCAATCCCGCGATCTGGAAAAGAGGGCCGCCGAAGACGGGTTTCGACGACGCCGTTATCCGCATGTCAACGATCTTCTCGGAGCACCTCCAAGAGTTGTCCAGGATAAAGTAATAGTTTTTGTTTACGTTGCTTGTTTGGAACATGAAGCTGCTTGAATGGGCGCCGCTAACTGTAAGGTAAGTTTCGTAACCCTCCTTGTTGAGCCATTTGCGGTGATTTTCATAGTCGACCACGTACAAGTCTATGCACCCCTCGCCCTTACTGTAAACGTTTGCGCTGGCGCCAGGCCCAAATTCAACGTCCAAGAACACAGTGACGGACAAGTTTACCCCGAGCGTTACGTTCAAGCTACCATACTCGTACGCGCCTACCGACACCGTCCTCGATAGCGAAAAATCCGCGTTTTCAAGGTTCGCGCTCGGCCTTGGAACGGCCAGAAAAGCGGCTCCGAACAGGGCTATTATTGAACCTGCAAGCAAAAACGCCTTCCGCAATGTTAAACCGGACCTTCTAGTTGTTCGCCGTCCATCCCGCCATTTAGTACGCCTATAGCGCGCTTTGATATCGTTTGCCTTACGAGACTTCCAAAAACCCGGATATATGCGACCAGAACCCTCGCTTGCTTACTTCCTATTCGGTGCAAGATGAATTACCTGATGGTCCTGCGGAGGATCTTTACCGAAGCGATCATGAAGACGACGGAAAAGGAAGCCAGGACGGCCCAGTCCATGATTATGGCCCCCAAGCTGGTGAGCCTTATGCTCGATTGCCTAACGGCGTCTACCGAGTACGTCAGGGGCAGCAAGTAGGCCATAACTTTGAGTTCTGGCATGAATGCGTACTCCTCCTCGAGTGGCAAAAAGACTCCCGAAAGGAAAATCATGACGAGCCTTACGAAGTTGAGCGGCATCATGGCTTGCGTTATCTCTTCAGCGCCGACAGATATCACCGTGCCCAAGGCCGAAAACGCGAAAGAGGATAGCACTATGCTCGGAATGAAGAGCAGCGGCTCGACGTGCACGTTCCCCGAAAATGGGGCAGCAAAGGCCGCGAATACAAGGGAAGTCAAGATGCCGAAAGCAGCGCCCGAGATCATCTTGCCCATGACGACGGCCCTGAGCGATATCGGGGCGATCAAAAGCCTTTCGAATGTGCCTGCAGATTTTTCAAGCGGGAAAACCACTGCCTCTATAGTCGTGGCGCCGAAGAAGCACGCTATCGTCACTATTCCCGTAAGCCTGTACTCGGGCTCTATGCAAGGTCTTCCAATCGTGAACGCTAGGTAGAGCGAAACTGGAAACATCAGCCCGTAGAATATGGAGGGAGGCTTGAGGTAGTAAACCCTCATGTCCTTCCTGGCGATGTTGATCGCGCCCGCAAAGCTCCCGAAGATCGATCTTGGATTCATCCCGCCCCCCTCCTTTGCCTGAGCTGTTCCATCCTTTCGACCGCCAGAGCGTCCAAACCCGTGTACCTGACGAAAACGTCTTCAAGCGTCGGCTTCGTCGTGGTCATCGCCGCTATCCTCCTGCCGGCCGAATTAGCGAAGTCTTCGAGGTTTTTGGAAACCTCCCCCGGGGTTGCCGTGAATAGCCTGTACCTTTCATCCCTGAGCTTTACGACCCTTGAGCACATCCTTTCAACCTCCTCCGGCATCCGGGTTGGGCCGTCGAAAGCCACCTCTATGACGGATTCGGGCGACGACGACCTCAGGTTTTCGGGCGTGTCCAGGGCGATGACGTTCCCCTGGTTGATGATGGCTACCCTGTTGCACAGCTGGTCCGCCTCCTCTATGTAGTGGGTCGTCATGAAGATCGTGGCGCCTTCCTCGTTAACCTTCCTGAGCGTCTGCCTTATCGACCTCGAGCTCTGGACGTCCAGCCCCCCCGTCGGCTCGTCCAGGAGAAGTATCCTGGGCTTGTGAACCAGCGCGAGCGCTATGGCCAACCTCCTCTTCATCCCCTTCGAGAATTGCCTCACCGGGCTGCCCAACCTTTCCTTCAGGCCGAACAGTTCGAGAAGCTCCAAGCTTCTCCTGGAAGCTTCTTCCTTCTGCACCCCGTACAGCCTCGCCATGAACGCGAGGTTCTCCCAAGCGTTCATGTCGTTGTACAAGTTGCTCGTTTCGGGGATCAGGCCGATCTTCTTCTTGACCTCCACCGGCTCTTTTGCCATGTCGTACCCGGAAACGAGGACCTTGCCTTGGCTGGGCTTCGTCAGGCCCGTGATGAGCCGTATAATCGTGGTCTTTCCGGCGCCGTTCGGCCCCAAGAGCCCGAAAAACTCGCCCTCCTCGATCTCGAGGTTGACGTTGTTGACCGCCACGAGCTTCCCGTAGCTTTTCGTGAGGTTCACCAGCTGGATGGCTTTGCCCAAGGCTTTACACCGCCGTAAAACCTTCGTCTTGGCATGAATGCCTTATACCTGCTTATCAATCTTCTGAACGTACAACAAAGAACGCTTAACGGTTTCTTCTCAAAGAACTTTGACCAATAGGCTTTAATATACGACCGTAGACGTATAGGGACGGGTGGCAAGGATAAAGTAGGAGCATGGGTTCGTGAGCTCATGACCTTGCTCCTAAGTTTTTTATCCTCCTCTCCCCCCACCTTGCCACCTACCTACAATCCGATCGCATGGCCAACCCACTCTTTGTAAAGGCGCACAGCCCTGCCGATTTCCATGGGGCAAGCCGCGGCGAATTCCCGGAGCGCCTCTTGGACGCTCGTCGAATCCCTCAGGACCCTCAACGCCTCCATGACCTCGCCTTTTTTCCCTAGTCGACAAGGTACCTCAAGGGTTATCCCCATGCGATTTTCCAAGCAGGGCAGCACGCGTTTCGAGACCGATCCGACCAACAACCCGCCTCCCAAGTCCACGAAGGGAGGCACGCCCTTCACCCTCATCCTTCCGGGATCCGTCAAGGCCTCGTAGGCCGATCTTTTGTAGCAGTGCAGCTCCACGTAGATCCGCGGTCGAAGCTCCGAGATCAAAGAGAGCATCTCCCTCCCTTCCTCGGTCCCATAATACTCGCCCGCCAGCGTGCTCAGATACTTGCTTCCCGCCCGAGACAGGCGCGGCACTACGACGACCTTTCCTGAAAGTGGCGGCCCTTCCTTCGCCAGCGCCCGCAGGATCGGCGCCGTCGTCCTCCACTCTCTTCCATGGATCCCGCCAAGCATCAACCTCGTCGGGCCAGGCTCCGCGGACGCCAGGTCGTGCCTTTCCAAGCTACTCTCTCTCGAAAACGGCCGACGAATAGCCTACGACCGACCTCCTGTCCCCCGTCACGTCTCCGCTGCTTGCGTACTTAAGCAGCCTTCCCCTCTTTGCGCCCAATCTTTTGGCTGCCGTAATGGCTACGGCGATCGGGCCGTACCCGCATGCCGTGGAATCGGAAGATGCCAGCGCCGAGTACAATCCGTCAACGTCCAGCGACAAGGCTTTGGAAAGAACCAGCTCGTCCTTCCTCTTCGCCGAATCCGCGGACTCGTAATGCGTCAGGTCGCTGGACGCTACGAGTATGGCGTTTCGGCCGGCCATCTCTTCCCCTAGAGCTTCGCCAGCCTTCTTGCTGGCCTCCTTTCCCTGTTCCAGCATGCAAATGGGAACCAGCCTGAAGTTTTTCAAAACGTATTGGAGGAATGGGAGCTGCACCTCTATCGAGTGCTCGTTTGCGTGAGAGAAATCGTCCACCGAGAAGATGTCCGCCCTCCTTGCAAGCGAGCGGACAAGCGCGATGTCAACGTCGATCTGCCCGAGGGGGGTGGCCCACTTCCCTTCCGGATAAAGCGATACGTCAGTCCCAACTCCGGTGTGGTTCGGGCCGACGACTATCACCGTCTCAGGCCTCTTCCTCCTCGATAGGTGGAGGTAACCGTGCGCCGCGACTGGCCCGGAATAGACGTATCCGGCGTGCGGAGAAATCAGCGCGACAAGGTCCTCCCCCGATCCTGGCTCTGCCTCGGGAAGTTTGCCGGGGCCGAGCCTGTGGGTGAAGCAGCCCTCGATCAGCCTCACCAGCTCCTTCTCGTCCCCGGGGTAGAAAGTTCCGGCGAAGGCCGGCCTCCTGACCTTCAAAACTTACACCACCTCTGCGGCACCCTCCTCCATGTCCTCGATGGCCTTTTTATACGCATTGTAAGGCAGCGGAGGCCTCGGATCGAGCCTCAGGTAAGGCTCCAAGTAGCTCCCCTTGTAAAGCCTTTCCTTCCTCCTTCGGACAAGGCCTTCGATTATGCGCCGCTGAGACCCGAATTCCCCCAAGGCTTCGACGACCTTCTTCTCCACGCTTTCAGATACCCTGACGACGCAGTCGGCTCTCGTGCGCCTGCCGGCCAGGAGGGCGTCGAAAGGCGCGAAATCTGACCAGACGCTGTACTTCACGTACGATCTTATCTCGACCGGCTCGCCCAGGTCCGCCACCACGGGATCGCCCGCTTGGGGGCCGTCGAAGATCCCGATCCTGGAAGCCGCCTCGTGGTCCGGATGTTCGAGGTGCTCGTTTGGAACGAGGAGCCTCGTCGCTCCGATTTCCCTGAGCTTGCCGACGATCTTCGGGAAAGTCCCTTCCGTTCCCCCGGGCAAGATCCAGCCCACGTAGGGAGACAAGCTGAAGTCAGGGTATTCCATCCTTGACGCCTCGATGCCCAGTTTTGAGTACGCGTTCGCGGATTCGGCCCTCCTCCTGGAAACTATCGATTCCCTCTCCCCCGGCGTGCTGTATCCCCCCCTTCCGTCGCAAAGGACGATCACGTGGACCCTTGCCCCTTCCGAGATCGCTCCAAGGCTGAGGTACATCGCGCCCAGGATGGCGTCGTCGTCATGCGGCGATAGGATGGCCAGCCTCTCCGAGTCCCCCCTCCAACCATTGAGGATGAGCCCTACGCTTTTGCCGCTCCTCCCCTCCCTGAGGTCGTAATAAGTGAAGTCCGTGTCCATGGCAAGGGCGCCGCCTTCCAAGGTATTTAACGCTCTATTCTGGCCGCGTTGCCGAGACTCTAGCCGGCCGTCCCAACCTGGACTGGGGGCGGAGGACGAGGGCGTGTTGGAGCCAAAGTGGCGGGCTTTGCGGGAAGGGAGCATAACAGCGTTATACATAAATACGGACTCAAAAAAAGGCGAGCCCGAAAAGGTCAGTTAGAGAATGGCGCATCCAAACGTCCTAGACCTGATCGGAAACACCCCGATGGTCAGGATAAACAACCTCAACCCGAATAAGAACGTGGAACTGTACGCCAAGCTCGAGAGGTACAATCCAGGAGGATCGGTCAAGGACAGGATTGCAAAGTACATGATTGAAAACGCGGAGAAGGAAGGGATCCTCACCAAAGACAAGATCGTAATAGAACCCACGAGCGGCAACACGGGAATAGGCCTCGCTTTGGTTTGCGCGGTCAAGGGATACAGGCTTGCCCTCGTGATGCCAGAAACCATGACGATGGAGCGCAGGAAGATCATGATCGCTTACGGGGCGAAGATAATCCTCTCGGAAGGTTCCAAAGGCATGGACGGGGCCGAGGATCTCGCGAGGGAGATCGCGGCGAGGGATCCTGGAAAGTACTTCATGCCCAACCAGTTCGAGAACAAGTACAACGTGCTGGCGCACTACGAGACCACGGGCGCCGAGGTTTGGAGGGATACCGGAGGAAAGGTTACGCACTTCGTTGCGGGGATCGGGACCGCCGGAACTTTGATGGGGGTTTCGCGGTACTTGAAGGAACGCGACCCTTCCGTGAAGATCGTGGCGGTCGAACCGGACAAGAGGACGCCTATACAGGGGCTCAAAAACCTGGAAGTGCAGCGGGTGCCAAAGATATGGGACGGCTCGCGCGTGGACGAGAAACATGTCGTGACCCTCGAGCAAGCCGAGGAAACGGCGAGGCTCCTCGCCCTTTCCGAGGGCGTATTCTGCGGTCCTAGTTCCGGCGCCATAATGAGGGTCGCGATGAAGAAGGCCGAGGAGGTCGACGAAGGAGTCGTGGTCGCGATCCTTCCTGACGGCGGGGACAAGTACCTGAGTACCCAGTTATGCGACCCCCAGAAGTGCCTTGAGTGCGCCCGAAAGTACATGATATCGTGCGCCTACGCCGGCATGGACCTGAGTTTATAGGTCGGCCGATTCCATCCTTTTTGGACTCCCAAGCGGCATAAGCGTTATGAGCCCGCCCGCAACCCACGGGCGGGATCCGGCAATTGGATGCGCAAAGCGACTTGGACAGGCTGTGCCAAGAAGCCACCAAAATAGGCGCCACCGAAGCCAAACCGATCAAGACCAAGGACGTCGTGACCGCGGAATGGGTCAGGCTGAAGTGCCAATTCGGTTGCGGAGGTTACAACCAGCACCTCACTTGCCCGCCTTTCACCCCGACGCCCAGCACCATGAGGAAAATCCTGGACGAATACGAGTGGGCGATATTGTTGAGGTTCAAGGCTACGTCGGGCGTAAACACCAGGGAAACGGTATCGCGGGTTGAGAGGGCGGCGTTCCTCTCGGGATTCTACAAAGCTTTCGGCTTGGCCTCCGGCCCGTGCGACCTATGCGAAAGGTGCAACGTCAAGGAGGCGGTGTGCAGGAAACCCGACAAAGCGAGGCCTTCGATGGAGGCGTGCGGCATCGACGTCTACGCGACGGCGAGGGGAGCGGGGTTCGGCATAAACGTGGTCAAGTCGCGCGACGAAACCCCCACCTACTACGCTTTGGTCCTGGTACGTTAGCTGTAATGCGCTCCGGGGGCTTGGCCGTGAGAACCGAGGAACTTGGGCAACTTCTCAAGCACGAAGTTGAGCAGAGGAGGGAGGAAGGATGCCCCGTCGAGGGCTTCGCGAAAAAGGTCGAAGAAGCACTTGGGGCCGGAGACGCGCGAAGGCTTTACGCCATTTACGAAGAGCTTTCAGCCCTTCGACCAGAGCCTTCGTTTCCTTACGTAGAGCCTTCCGATTTTGAGGGCATAATGAGGGAGTCTTCCGGGCCTCCCCGGGTGCTTGGAGAGCTTTCCGAATCGGAGCTTTCGGACAGGATAAGAGGCGCTTGGCTCGGCAGGTGCGCGGGCTGCCTCCTCGGGAAGCCCTTCGAGGGTTGGGGGAAAGAGGAGATAAAGTCAAAACTGAAGGCTTCGAACTCCTACCCGCTGGAAAAATACGAGTTGCACGAGAGCATAAGTGGGATGGTTCGAGACGACGACATCGACTACACCATTTTGGGCCTGCACATCTTGGAGTGCAAAGGGAAAGGCTTCACGACGCGCGACGTTGCCGAGGAGTGGCTGGGCCACTTGCCTTACGGGCTGGTGTACACCGCTGAAAAAGTGGCCTACCGCAACCTGGTAAACGGCCTCCAAGCTCCTGAAACAGCGACCTACCTTAATCCGTACAGGGAGTGGATAGGCGCGCAGATCAGGGCCGACATGTGGGGTTACGTCACGCCCGGCCACCCGGAGGCGGGAGCGGAGCTGGCTTACCGCGATGCCAGGCTTTCCCACGTCAAGAACGGCATCTACGGGGAGATGTTCGTCGCGGCGGCCCTCTCGGCAGCCCTCGTCTCCGAAGACGTGGAATCGCCCATCAGGGCGGCTCTCTCGACCTTGCCTTCGCGCTCAAGGCTGGCGGAATGCGTAAGGGACGTCCTGGCTTGGAAAGCGAAGTATAGCTCATGGGAGGAGGCTTGGGAGGAAACCGCGAGGAAATACGGCTCTTACCACCCGGTCCACACAATCAACAACCTGGCTTTCGTCCTCATCGGCCTCCTGTACGGGGAGCGCGACCTTGGGAAGACCATAACGAGGAGCGTCATGTGCGGTTTCGACACGGATTGCAATGGCGCGACGTCCGGTTCAATAATCGGCGCCTTGCTCGGCGCTAAAAGGCTCCCTTCCAAGTGGGTCGAACCTTTAAACGACCGCGTGGAGAGCGCCGTCCTGGGTTTCGCCGAAAACAAGATCTCCGACCTTGCCGATCGAACGATCGATATGGCGTCCAGCGCGAGCACATAGGCCAAGCCACTCCAGAAGCTTTGGTCGGCTTTCCTGCCTCGCGCCAATCCACTTCCGGTTTACCGAAAACGCCGCGCCACTCAGCTGAGATTCAACGCCGCAAAACTGTTCAAGCAGCCCAGATTCCACGCCCCTTTTCCGCTTGGGTCAAGCGCGTGGGAAAAGCTTCCTAAGGTAGCGAATGGACTCTCCAGCTATCGCCTCGGGGCTCGGATCGAACTTGAAAACTTCAACGGAAATGTACCCTCCGTAACCCACGTCCTCCAGCGCCCTCGCGATTTGCACGTAGTCCGCCCCTCCGGTACCGGGCCCCCTTTCGTTGTCGTCGTTAGCGTGGAAATGCACAAGGCATTTCCCATAGCGCCTTATCGTTTCAGTCGGCGAATCCTCCTCTCCCGTCATCGCGTAGACGTCAAGCGCAAGCTTAACGCGCTCGCTCCCGACGGCTTCGATGAAGCGGGCCGCGTCTTCAGCTTTGTTGATGAAATTCGTCATGCTGCGCCGGAGCGGCTCTATGCCGACTGTCACGTCCCTGTCCTCGAGAGTCTTGACGCACCTCTTGAAAGTGTCCTCCGCAAGCTTCCATCCCTCGCTTTCCCGGACGCCTTCGATCGACCTCTGCTTCGGGCTCCCGAACACCAATACCCTGCAGCCTATGTCGTCTGCGAACGCGGCCAGGCCTTTCAGGTACTCAACCGTCCTTAAGCGGACAGCCGGATCGGGGTGGCTCACGTGAAGGCCCGGAGGTTTCACCAAGAGCCAATGGAGCGCGGAGCATTCCAGGCCGTAAGAACGGATCTCTTCCCTGATCTCCCCGCGCCTCTCCCTCCCGACCTCGAATACTGAATCGCAGAGCGTGAAAGGCGCTATCTCGATGCCGTCGTATCCCGCTCTTGACACGAATTCCAACGCCTTTCCGAATCCCCACCCCTCGAAAAGCTCGTTGCATACGGAAATTTTCATCGCGCCAACGCGATTCAAGCTTGATTTTTAGGCTTTCCGGAGGGTGGAAGGTTTTTTAACGCGAAGGCTTGCATGGCGGGACGAGATGGCGGCTTTGGCAAGAAAGCTACTCGTCAAGGCGGGGCACCACGACAGGGTTGACTGCCCCGTTTCAATCGACATCGAGCTGCCGCAGGGGGCGGCCGCGGTCAAGATCCTGGACCAGGGATCAGGAAAAGAGGTTCCGTGCCAAACGGACATCGTCGAAGGGAGAAGGGCCCGGCTCACTTGGATCGAGAACATGCGCAAAGGGCAAGAGAAGGAGTACAAGCTCGACTTTCGTCCGGAAGAGAGCTTTCCAGCATCCGTGACCCTAAGAGAGGGCGTTGGCGAGGTCGACTTCTTGGTAATGGGAAGGCTTTTCACGACCTACCATTTTTCGCAGGATCTCGCGAGGCCTTACCTTCACCCAGTGATTGGGCCGTACGGCAAGCCCGTGACCAGGGGTTTTCCGATGGTGCCTGACGATCCGAAAGAGGTGAAGGACCACCCCCACCACCGATCGATATGGGTAGCGCACGGCGACGTGAACGGGGTTGACAACTGGAGCGAGGAGAAAGGGCACGGAAGGACGGTGCACAGGGGCTTTTTAGCCAAGCGGTCCGGAGCGGTCCTTTCGGAACTCGTCGCCCTGAGCGACTGGGTTTCGTCGGACGGAAGGGCGGTCCTAACGGAGAGGAGGACGATGAGGGTTTACAACGCTTCCGAAGATCGCAGGATTCTGGACATCAGCGTCGAACTTTCCCCTGTCTTGGAAGAGGTGGCATTCGGAGACACCAAGGAAGGAGGGATTATCTCTGTCAGGGTGGCCTCTTCCATGGACGTCGAACGGGGAGGAAAAATCCAGAATTCTTACGGAGGCGTTAACGAGGCCGAGACGTGGGGCAAGAGGGCCCATTGGTGCGACTACTCGGGGCAAGTGGATGGCCATCTCGTCGGCATCGCCGTCTTCGACCACGCTGGCAATTTCAGGCACCCTACGTACTGGCACGTCAGGGATTACGGCTTGATGACGGCCAACCCCTTCGGGATTTCCTACTTCACGAACGACCCGTTAAACAAGGGAACATTCGTCCTGCGCAACAATAGCAAGCTCGTTTTCAAGTACAGGCTCCTCATCCACAAGGGGGACGCCGAAGAAGGGCGGGTTGCTGAAAGGTATTTGGACTACGCGTACCCCCCGTCAGCGTCTCTCGCTTAACCTGGCAATCCTGTCGCAGGCGAGCGTTGCCCTTTTAGAGGACGGCTCCGCCGCCCATCAACGAAAATCGTTCCAGTCAGCATCGGGTGGCGATCCTCTCCCGTCCTTGGCTGGAAGCCTAAGCCACCTCGGCCAGCAAGTACTCCGCCGCCTCTTTGCTCGACTTCCTAGCCGCTTGCTCGACGGTAGTGTAAGAGATGGCCTTCTTCGGGCAGTATTTAACGCATTGCGGCTCTCCCAGGTCTTTGCAGAAATCGCAGACCACCGCTATCTTGCTGTCGAGGTGAAGCTTCATGGCGCCGAACTCGCAGCTTTCCACGCACCATCCGCACCCGTTGCATTTGTCCTTGTCGATCGAGATCGACCCGTCACCGAGTTGCGTTACAGCGTCCCTCGGGCACGCCTTGACGCAAGTCGGTTTCTCGCACTTCCTGCAAGCAAACGCGATGTTCAGGAAAGGCTCGATCCTCAGCACCCTGATCCTGGACAACTTTAAATTTTGACTCTTCTCCTTGGTGTAGGCGCAGACCACCTCGCAGACCTGGCATCCGTTGCACTTCTGCAAGTCGCAAATTATGACCTTCCTCATCCTCCCGGTCCTTGGCAAACCGCTCAAATCCGTCACCCCGCCCTAAACGATACAACTTCCTCCAATCCCAGCTCCGAGGCTTCCTTCTCCAAGCCAAGCTCCGAGAGCTTCTCCTTGGTCGGAATGCCCTCCCTGGTCCACCCCCTGGCTTCGTAGTAACCGTCTAGCGCCTCGTCGTACTCCTCCCTGGTTATCCTGACGCCCTTCACCCCCTCGTCCTTCATCTCTTCCTCGAACGCCCTGGGCGGCGGGTAGTCGTCCTTCCTCGAGGCGCCGTGCATCACGTTGAAGCACTTGGCCAAGTTGTGTATCCTCTCGCCAGCCAAGATCATCCGATCTTCCGCCATCTCGAATCCAGTCGCCAACGAGTAGAGCTTGGCCATGTCTCCAGGGGCGAGGGCCCCCCTTATGAACTTGCAAAGGATCAAGGAATCTATGACAGCGTAAGAGTTCTCGCCATCGTAAACTATCTTCCCCCTGCTTCTGTCGAGCTTGAGCCTGTCGACGGCTCCCCTGACGTCGACTTGGTAAGACCCCGACCTTAGGTAACAAGCCCCCCTTATCGAGGTCGCGAAACCAAGAGTCGAGGTTTTCAGGGACCTCATCGAGTAAGCCCCCCATTCGAGGCCCTTGTTGTGTACCGCGAATTTTTCCGAACCCTTGCCGACGATTTCTGAAGCCCTCTTGACCCCCTCCGCCAACAGCTTGCCGAGTTTTCCCTCCTTTTTGCAGAGCAACTCCAAAGCACCAACCATCGCGTCGGCGTTCCCAAAACGCAGGTCGAGGCCGTCAACGTCCGCGTCCGAGAGTATGCCCTTCTCGTAACACTCCATGGCCCAGGCTATTATTACCCCGGCCGATATCGTGTCGACCCCCATCGTGTCGCACACCTGCACGGCCTTGGTTATCGCGTCCAAGTCCCTGACGCCGCAACAGGGTCCGAGCATGTTGAGGCTCTCGTAATCCATGCTGGCTACAGTCCCCTTGTAAGGCCCATCCTTTACCTCGTTGACGTGGTCGCAGGCGATCGAACAGTTCGTGCACGCTACTATCTTCTTCACGTGGGTCTGCAGCATCCTCTCCCCCGAGACTTCCTCCGCGTACTCGAACGTCCCCCTCTGGAAATTGTAAGATGGCAGGCAGCAAAGTTTCTGGTGCACGAGCACGTTAGCCGGGGTCCCGTAGACCCTGTACTTCTCGGTCTTCGGGCCTTGGCACCTCTCGTTCAATTCCATGCTGAACTTGAAAAGGCCCTCGGGATCAGCGACCTCGACTGACTTCGTCCCCCTGACGGCCACGGCCTTCAGCATCTTGGAACCCATGACGGCCCCCAAGCCAGTGCGTCCCACTTGCCTGTTCCTGTCGTTTGTTATGTTCGCGATCCTCACCAACCCTTCGCCAGCCGGACCTATCGACGCGACCCTTACCGCGTCGTCGCCGAGTTCCTCCCTAACGAGCTCCTCGGTCTCCCAAGTCGTCCTTCCCCAAATCCCAGTCGCATTCCTGATCTCATAGCCGTCATCGTCCACGAAAAAGTAGACCGGCTTCGGGGACTTGCCCAGGAAGATGATTCCGTCCCATCCAGCGCATTTCAGCTCGTAAGCAAAACCGCCGGAAGATATCCCGAAGCCGAAGAAACCGGTCAATGGGGATCTCGCGAAGACCGCGTACTTGCTCGTGGTCGGCGCAACAGTCCCCGCAAGCGGGCCCGTCCACCACGCGAGAACGTTCTCTGGCGAGTACGGCTCAACTCCGGCTTTCACGTAATCGTAGAGGGTCCTCGCGCCAAACCCATAGCCGCCTATGTAGTTGACTGCCACGCTTTCGCTAAGCGCCTCGGCCTTTCCCTTTCCCCTTTCCAAATCGACAACGATGTACTTTCCAGCGTACCCTTTCATTTCATCCACCGCCTGCGAGAGAGGGAGCGAACACGACGCGGTCTCCAGGCTTGACGGTCTTCTCCTTCAGCTTCGACCCTTCGACGACGGTCCCGTTTACGATCACCGTTGCCCTCTCCCCGTCGTACCTCCCGTCTTCCAATCCCAGGCCGCGCCCAAAAGCTTCGCCAAACCTGTCGAGTACTTCCCTTACGAGGTCGAGAAGGCTTGCCTCCCCGACCTCGAGGCTTAAGCTCCTGCATCCGCATACTTCCCTAAAGTGCCCCACGAATTCCACTTCAACTCTTGCCTCAGCCATTTCCGACGCGTAATGTGATGTTCTTGCCTAAATTCTTTATGCATGTCGGGCTTCCCAAAATAATGCGAGATTCGTTAGGCGTATATCCCGCAGAGGGGAGCGCGAAAATGGCGGATCGCTTTATGAAAAAGTAAGGCTTAAACGCCGAATCGCCGATGGACGGCAGCGGCGGTGGCCGCCATATCCCCCCTCGCAGTGGAGAAGGCGGAGGATGAAAGGTTTCTAATCGCCTACCAGAGGTTCTACGTCGACAGCATAGAGCTGTCGATCGACAAGAGCCTATGCATAAGGTGCGACGTGTGCTCGAAGGTCTGCCCGAAGGAAGCGATCTCCGTCACGATGGGGGAAGGGAAAGCCGTCATCGCCTTGGACGAGGGTAAATGCGTGCTCTGCGGCGCATGCGAACCCCTGTGCCCGGCGGGCGCCATAAAGGTACGGTTCAATGGAAAAAGGAACAACGTATTGGTCGAAAAGGGAGGGTTCCCGACTCCCCCGCAGAAGCTCGCCATCGAGGCCGAAAGGTGCCCTGAAAGAGGCGCCGACGCCGCAAGGGCTTGCCCAAGGGGAGCCATGAAGCTCGAAGGCGGGGTTGCCTCGTTTAAGGAGGAAGCTTGCCTGAGGTGCCCCTGGTGCGAGGACGCTTGCGTGCACGGCGCCGTGAAGGTCAACCCTTTGTTCCTTGGCAGGATTTCGATCGACGACACGAAGTGCAGCAAAGGTTGCGACGCCTGCGCAAAGGTCTGCCCCACCGCAGCGATAAAAATCGAGGGGGGAAAGGCAAGGGTCGCGGAGAGGTACTGCGTTTTCTGCAACGCATGCTCGATTGCGTGCAAGGACGACGCGATTACGCTCGAGAGGTACCAAGTTTTCGCCGAAGGGGGTTTTTCTTCGCTTTGGTCGTCGGCGCTTTCCAAGCTCCTCGGCCAAAAGTATTCTGCAAGGATCGTCGACCGCTCTTCGATGGGAAGGCTTAGGTCATTGGTTTCCGAATCGAGGGTTCCGTGAAATGCAAAAAGGCGGCGAGCAGATAAGGGTCGGGGTGTTCGTCTGCCATTGCGGGAAGAACATAGCTGGCACGATAGATTGCAAGGCGGTGGCAGATTACGCCAAGAGCCTTGAAGGCGTCGTTTATTCGGTCGACAACTTGTACACCTGCTCCGAGGCTGGCCAGGCAGAGCTCAAGAAGGCTATCTTGGAACACGGCCTTAACAGGGTCGTCGTAGCCTCCTGCTCTCCGAAGATGCACGAGCCGACGTTCAGAGCGTGCGTCGCGGAAGCTGGGCTCAACCCGTA
>JAFNJA010000027.1:0-2454 GCA_017601265.1 Candidatus Brockarchaeota archaeon | reverse complement strand
GCGGTTTCGAAGGCGAGGCTCCTGAGGCCGCTCCAGCCGATCAGGGTCCCCATCACGAAGAGGGCCTTGGTTCTGGGGGGCGGTGTGGCAGGGATGACTGCCGCGCTGAACATCGCGGAGGCTGGCCACGAAGTGGTGCTCGTGGAGAAGAAAGCCTCGCTGGGCGGGATGGCTTCCCTGCTCGACAAGACGTTCCCTAAGGTGGATTGCACCCATTGCCAGCTCCAAGAGCTTTTGAACAAGGTGGTCAACAATTCAAGGATAAAGGTCCTCACGCTCTCTGAAGTTAAGGGTGTTTCGGGATTCGTGGGAAACTTCGAGGCCAGGATCCTGAGGAGGCCGACGTACGTCAGCGACGCTTGCACCGGTTGCGGGTTGTGCTTGGATGCCTGCACGGAAAATCTGCCCGACGAGGTTTTGGGCCTCTTTGCCGGCAGGAAGCCGATATCGCTAGTCAGTTCTCCCCCAGCGCGTGCCGGGCTTTGCGCAAGCGCCCCGGTTTGGGACAGGAGCACCGTCCACGTCCAAGGCATGCCCGTAGCGTCAAGGGTCGCGGTGATAGACAAGGACAACTGCACCTCCTGCGGGGCTTGCGCGGAAGCCTGCCCCGCGAAGGCGATAGAACTCGAACAACCGTCGATCGAGGAAACTTACAAGGTTGGTGCGATCGTAGTCGCCACCGGTTTCGAGCTCTTCGACCCTCGCAAGAAGCCGGAGTACGGTTACTCGAAGTTCAAGGACGTGATCACGAGCCTGGAGCTCGAGAGGATGTTGAGCCCAATCGGCCCAACCAAAGGAAACGTCGTGAGGCCCTCCGACGGCAAAGCGCCCAAGAAGGCGGCTTTCGTCCAATGCGTGGGGTGCAGGGACGACAAGGCGAACCCTTACTGCGGGAAGATCTGCTGCCTGATAACTCTGAAGCAGGCGATCCTCCTGAAGGACAAGCGCCCAGACATGGACATCACAGTTTTTTACATAGACGTAAGGGCCGGAGGCAAGGAGTACGAAACGCTTTACACCAAAGCGCAGCAGCTCGGGTGCCGCTTCGTGAGGGGAAGGCCTTCCGAAATCGTCGAGGAGGGAGGCTGCCTGGTTGCCAGGTCTGAGGACACTCTCACGGGCGAACCGTTCTACGAGAGGTTCGACATGGTCGTGCTCGCCACGGGCATAGAAGCTCCGGACGAAGCAAAGCGCTTGAGCGAGATGCTGAAGATACCCCTAGATCCCAGCGGCTTCTTCATGGAAGCCCACATAAAACTGAAGCCGGCCGAAACCGTGGTGGACGGCGTGATGCTTGCAGGTTCCTGCAGCGGGCCGATGGACCTGCCTTCGAGCGTTTCGAGGGGGCACGCTTCGGCGTCGAAGGTGATATCCCTTTTCTCGAGGGACGAGATCGAGCTAGAGCCCATCGTAAGCCACGTGGACCCGAACATCTGCAGGGGTTGCTTGGCGTGCACTAAGATGTGCCCGTTCCAAGCCGTAAGGCCCATCGAGGCAGTCGGCGCGAAGAAGGTCGAGGTTCTCGAGTCCCTTTGCAAGGGCTGCGGCACCTGCGTTGCCGGCTGCCCTTACGGCGCTCTCGACCAGTACCACTTCAGCGATGAGCAGGTATTTGCCCAGATCGATGCGGCGCTTGAGACCGATCCGTCGAATAAAATCCTGAGCTTCAACTGCAACTGGTGCAGTTACGCCGGCGCGGACTACGCGGGAGTATCGAGGCTGCAGTACCCGACGAACGTCCGCATAATACGCGTCATGTGCTCCGGCAGGGTCAGCACGAAGATGATTTTGAGGGCTTTCGAGAAGGGAGCTGGGATGGTCCTCGTCGCTCCCTGCCACCCGGCAGACTGCCACTACATATCCGGAAACGCTTGGGCGAAGAGGAGGATAGAGCAAGCGAAGAGCATGCTGTCCAAGAGGGGCATAGATCCGGAGCGCCTCTGGTTCGTGTACGTTTCGGCTGCCGAAGGCAACGTTTACCAAAGGACCATAATCGAGATGTCTCGATTCTTGGAAAAGGTGAAGAAGGGCGAAGGGAAAGCGCTGCAGGAGGCAAAGGCATGAGGGAAGAGCTGATGAGGAACGGCGCCCCGAACCTCGCGCGCTGCATCCAGTGCGGAACCTGCACCGCAGGCTGCACGGTCTACGAGCTTGACCAGTCTTACAATCCGCGAAAATTGATCCAGACGATCCTGGTTGGGGAGGCCAAGGTTGACCTGGAGAAGGCGTGGCTCTGCTCCACCTGCGGCATCTGCACCGAGAGGTGCCCGAAGGGGGTTTGGCCCATGAACGTGATGCTCTCCGCAAGGGGGTTGATGGTGCAGGGTTCCAAGGGCGTTCCGAAGGAGAGGATCAGATCCCTGTACTCGATATTCGAGTCCGGATTCGCGTACCCCAGGAGAAAAGGGTTGGAACTCAAAAGGTCGTCCCTGGGTTTGCCGGATTTAAGCCTCG
>JAFNJA010000026.1 GCA_017601265.1 Candidatus Brockarchaeota archaeon | reverse complement strand
GACGGTTTCGTTGTATTCCGTCGACTTGCCTCCCTCGATCAGCCTGTAACCCCCGTACGCGAGGATCTGGAGGTTCTTCGCCAATATCGTGAATCCCCCGAATCCGCCCCCCTCCTGAGCCGCGCAAGAGCTCGTCAAGGTCCCGATTGCGCCGTTCCTGAACCTCATGACGACCGTCGAAACGTCCTCTATCGTGAAATTCGGCAGGCCTTTGTTGAGCTGCCGCCCGAACCTCGCGTAGACGGACGAAACCTCGCCCACGAACCACCTCGCGAGGTCGACCTGGTGGGTCGACTGCTCCACGAGCTGCCCCCCGCTGAGCTCCTTCCTCCTCCACCAGTGGTTCTCGTCGCCAGCTATGCCCCCCAGGCGGAGCATCTCGATCAACCCGACCTTGCCTCCCCTCTCGAGCAGCGCCTGCCTCATCTTTTGGAATGCGTCGTTGAACCTCAAGACGTACCCCACCTGCGTTACCACCCCGTACTTCTGGACGCTCGCCAGGACCTCCCTTGCCTTCTTCATCTTCAAGGCGACGGGCTTCTCGACGAAGAACGGGATCCGGTTTTTCGAGCACAAGGTCTCTTGGTCCTCGTGCGCGAAGGGCGGGATGCAGATGTAGCAGGCGTCCAGGGATTCCTCCGAGATCATGTCGTGGAAGTCCGCGTATGGCTTCCCCGAGTACCTCTTGGCGCAACCGCGCGCCCTCTCCTCCACTATGTCCGCGAAAGCCACCATCTTCGCTTCCGGTATCTTGGACAGGCAGTCCATGTGCGACTGGGCCATGCCGCCGCAACCGACCATGCCTATTCGTACGACCAACTGCAAACACCCGCTCTCGCTTCGGCGCCATCTATGTGAACCTTTCTGTCGCCCGCCCTACGAGGCTTCTACGTAGGCCACGGCTCTTTTGGAGCGCGTCCCGACGGCCGCTTGCTCCAACTTTGGACGAACTTTCGGCTGTACTAAGATGACCTATTCACCCTTTCGGCAGGCGCTTATTTAACTATCCGAAAAAACAAGTTCGCACTTGGAAAGCAAAGCCTCGACTTGTTAGGCATAAGCGTTCGGGCGGCACCGTTATAAACACGTTCCCCCGAAAAAAAGGACGGGTCAAGAGGCATGAGGATAGAGTACCTTGGCCATGCTTGCTTCCGCCTGACGGGCGCGGGGGGGATTAGGGTAGTGCTCGACCCGTTCGACGGAAGGGAGCTTGGTTACCCCACGCCTTCGGTCGAAGCGGACTACGTCCTCGTCTCTCACGATCACGCGGACCACAACTACGTGGACGCTTTGAAGGGGAACCCGGCAGCAATAAAGAGGGACTACAGGTCCGACGACTTTTCCGTCAAAGCGATCCACGTGTTCCACGACGAGGAGGTTGGGGCGAAGAGGGGGAGGAACACGATATTCACCGTAACGATGGACGGGATCGTCCTCGCCCACCTCGGGGACCTGGGCCACATACTCGACGAGCAGATACTGAGGTCGATGGGCAAGGTGGACGTGCTTTTCATACCCGTCGGCGGGACCTTCACGATAGACGCGGCGAAAGCCTCGATAGTCGTCGACCAGGTTCGGCCGAAGGTGGCGATACCCATGCATTTCGGCACTCCCTCGCTTCCCTTCCGCCTCCAGAAGGTGGACGCTTTCCTGCAAGGCAAGGAGAGGGTTAGGAGGTTCGACTCCTCGTCGGTGGAGGTTGGCAGGGAGGACCTGCCAGAAAGGACCGAGATCTGGGTCCTCAAGGGCCCGCAATGAGGGGCGCCACTCGGCCTGGACGCAACCGAACCTCGCGCCTAGGAAGCCTGGGCCGAGCCTTCCAAACCCGGGCGGCCTTCACGCGATCGGGCCAGCCTTGGGGCGCTAAACACAAAGTCTATATGAAACCCTTGATGGCCGGTGATGCCAGCGGGGAAAACCTTAGCGAGGCGGCGCCCTAAAAGGGTGGGGCAGCCAGAAGCCAAAGGCTGGCGAGGTCTAGCCCGCAGCGCAGGCGAAGCGCGGAAGGCTCATAACCCTGAGATCGGTGGTTCGAATCCACTCCCCGCTACCTATAAACTTCGGCCGGCTTTTTCACTCGGATGGCGCTCCTCCCGAGTCCACGCCACCTTCGCTAACGCGCTTAGGGGTCGCCCGGGTTGCAAAATGGCCGCCTCGTTACTGCTCGGAGGGCTGTGAGGAGCTGCTGCCCCGTTCTTGGTTCCCGCCCGCCTTCTCCTTGTCCAGATCTCGTGGAGCGAGCCCGGCCCTTCGGACGTTTGCTCGTGGCGTAAAGGTGGACAAAGGCGGCGGCTTGGATTTGGGACTTGCTTCGAGGTCGACCCCGATGGCGTCAGCTCTCCCTAAGTCCTGCGAAAGTGGCGGGAGCGACTTGGCGCTAATCGACGTGACTGGAAGGAAAACGCACAACCTTCCCTTTCATGAATCGTGGTCCTTGCGAACGACGCGAAAAGAATTTCATCGACGTTTGGGTCGTGCCTATCGCGCTCGTCCCCCTCCGCTTGGTCCACCCGATACTGCTTCTTCCAACCACGATTTACACCAAAGGGCCTGTCATCGGATCGATGCTTTCTAGGTGGGATCCCAACTTCTCAACGTTGCCGGTCGGTGCACGCTTTGGATCACCCTGGGTTTGGAGAGCATGGAATTCCGTTCCGCCCGCAAACTCGAGGGGGTCTCGTTGGCCGCCAGTTTCCTCTTCCTGCTCCTTCCCCCGGAGGGGAACCGGGCCAAGCGAGCAACGCGCGTTTCTTTGGGCTCGAACTTCGCCGGTCGCGACTGGTTTTCCGGAATTCAAGCCTCAGGACGGGGCGCAATTTTGCGCGCTGCATTCATCGATCGCATTGCTTCCGCGATCCTGCCGCGGGTTTGCTTTTCGTTCAGCTTGGCGGGGGAGGGGGCGGATTCCCGGTTTTGCTTCTCCTCCTCACGAGCACCGCCGCTACCGCGGCGACGAACGCCGCTGGGATCGCGTAGATCGTGCCGTTTTCCGCCATGGCTTCAAGCACCGTAGGTTCGGCCGCGTCGAAGGTCAGGACGCTGCTCGTCGCGCCTGCGTGGTCTTCGTCCCCTTGCCAAAAGGCCGTTATGGACCACCTGCCCGCCACGTCTGGCGTGAAGGTGTCGGCAAAAGTTCCTTCGGGTGAATTGAGGACCGCGCGGGTCACGGTCGAACCGTCCGGCCTCGTGTACTGGACCGTTATCTGCGCCGCGGGCCACGAGAAGTTCAAAGCGACGGGCATTTCGGACGCGTGCCGCACGTACCCGCTCACCGTCACCGCTTCCTTCTTCGCTTTCACGGTCGCCGGGGAGACGGATGCCGTTATGGAGCTGCTCGCCCTCTCGCCCCTTGAGATGGCGGCTTGGCACTCTTGGGAAAGCTGAGCGGCCCTCCATTGGTAGGGAAACAAGGTCGTGACGGCGTCGAACTCCTTCTTGGCGCTCGCGTACATCCCCGCGTAGTAGAAGGCCAATCCCCTCTGGAACTGCAACGTGACGCCGCCGACCGAGTTCGCCACGCCGTTTTCCCTCAGGAAGTCCGCCAGCACGTTCGAAGCTACGGCGAAGTTGAAGCCTGCAACTTCAAGCCCCAATTCGGTTATGCTGCCCATGTTGTTGACTCCCACGACCTTTCCATCCTCGCCGAGCAGCGGGCCTCCGCTGTTCCCGTGGGTGACGGGCGCGCTGTGCTGGATCGCTAATATGTCCTGCTGCGTCAGCCTCTTGCCGCTCACTATGCCCTGGGTCACGGAGGGCGCGAGGAGCGTGCTCTGGCTAAGCTGCTGGTGGAAAGCGACCACGCCCGGGTAGCCGAAAGCGTAAACGGTGTCGCCCGTCTTTACCCTGTCGGAATCGCCTAACAGCAGGGAAGGGGTGTTCGAAAGCTCGACCTTCAAAATGGCGAGGTCGCGGCCCAGGAAAGGTTCCGCGTTCACCACGGTCGCGGACACGCCCCTCTTGGCCTCTATCACGTTCCCTTGCGCCTCGCCGAGGATGACGTACGTCGACCTGTACGACTCTCTGATCTGGCCGTACGCCGCGTTGTAATCCAAAGTCACTTGGATGTCGCTTTGCGTGAAAGTCACGCCGTATTGCTCTTGGCACCAGCTGAGCAGGGCGTAAACGGCGTCCTGGATTATGTAGCTCCTCGTTACCGAATCGTCCTTGAAGTCCTTGCTCACGAAGCAAAAGACCACGTGCCCGTTCGTCACCAAGTACCCGTTCGGGTTGACGAAGAACCCGGACCCCATGGAGCTTACGTACCTCGTGACGGTGTAGGCTTCGGCTCCCCAAACCCACGGAACGTAGAAAGTCCCGGAATAATCGATCCTGCTGTAAACGAGGACCACGGCCGGCAACGCACTTTCAGTCACGTAAGACGCTTGCGAGTAAGCGCGGCTTTCCTCGAGGGGGACAAGGAGCGGCACCAGGATGGCGGACATCATGGACAAGGCGCACGCCGTCAACAGCGCCTTTTTTCCAAATGACGAAAATGCGCGAACGCGTCTGCCGATCAACCCGAAACGCATTTCGGATTTTCGGCTTCACGATATTTATCGGTTGCCTACATCGATCCTTTCTTCAAGGTTCCTTGCGCCGCCGAACTTCTCAGTTTCCAAAACGGAGGCGGGGAGGCAGAAACCAAGGCTCCGATCGGCGCCGCGAAGGCCGGAAGGGCTGCTAAACGTTCCTTGAGGTCAAGATCGCAGAAGGGAAAGCATATTTTCGCGATCGCGTTCGGTAGGGCAAAGTCGGGGTCGTGTTGGCGCCTTCGAGTGCGCGGCGGTTTCGGTTAGTCCGGTTTAAGAAAGAGGCATTCAGCTCGGTCCTGGCCACCATCATAATCGCCGCCATAACGATCGCCGTAGTCATAACCGGATCTTACTGGATAGGGGGGCTCTCGAAGGGGTTCATAAGCTACGAAAAGATAGAGATCAAGGAGGCCTACGTCGTGAAGAGCGGGGGGAACTACGTCGTGACCATAAGGTGCGTCAGCACCGGTTCCAAGTCGACAAGCATCGACCTTATAACGCTGAACGGCGTCCCAGCTTCGGATTTCGAACCGGAGGTCGTCTTGGGCCTGGACTTCGACCCGCTCCCTTCAACCTGCGAAACCGGGGTGACGAAAACCGGAACCATAACGATCCAACCTGGGGCGACCGATCCGAGCGGGAACGAGCTTAATTCCGGATCCACCTTGACAGTGACGCTGCACACCGCCAGCGGGGAGGATTACCCCGCCACCTTGACGCTCCCCTGATCCCTCGCGCCAAAGCCCAGGAATGGCGGGCCGGCAGATCCCTTGCAGCTTGCAACCTCCGATCCAGAGCTCCGGTTCGGCCGCATGGGAAGGCATTAAACGGGGGCCGCGGACTGGCATCTAAACAGGAATGAAGGCCGAATCCATCGGCAGCCACCTCCTGGTCCTCCCTGGCGCCGTGAACGTCGGGATCGTCATGGACGGGGAAAGGGCGCTGCTCATCGACTTCGGCGCGGGCGAGGCGCTCAAGGAGATCGGGGAACTCGGGATCAGGGTGGTGGAGAAGGTGCTCTTTACCCACCACCACCGCGACCAGGCTTGCGGAATCTGGCTTTTGGGGGGCGGCACCAGGATCGGCGTGCCGGAGGCGGAAAGGAGGCTTTTCGAGGACCCGGCTTCGTACTGGGACGACCCTTCCAACCGCTGGCACGTTTACGGCTTCCGCCCGCACCACCTGACCCTGGCCGAACCGGTTCCCGTGCACGAAGCGTACAGAGGGGGAGACTCCTTCGAGTGGGGGCCGGCTCGCGTCTCGGTCGTCGATACCCCCGGGCACACGGACGGGGGCGTTAGCTACCTGGTCGACGTGGACGGGCAGAGGGCAGCGTTCTGCGGGGACCTGATCTTCGAAGGGGGGAAGCTGTGGGAGATATACAGCCTCCAGAAGGGGACGGCGACGGCCGACTACCACGGCTTCCTCGGGGCCCGGCGGCAACTCGTCGAGAGCCTTGGGAGGTTGAAGGAAGCCCGGCCTTCCGCGCTCGTGCCTTCTCGGGGCGCCGTGATCCGCGACCCCGCTTCCGCGATCGACGCGCTTTCGGCCCGCCTCGGCTCCTGCTACGACATGTACGCTTCCATTTCCGCGCTCCGGTATTATTTTCCTGCCCTTTTCGGGGAGTACGCTGGCGACCCGAGGGCGATGCCGATCGGGCAAAGCAAGCCCGCCCCGGATTTCCTGCGCCACTTCAAAACCACGTGGATCATTATCTCGAGGGATGGGGCGGCTTTCGCGATCGATTGCGGCGACCCCTCGGTTGTGGGGGAGGTCGGGAAGCTCCAAGCTGCCGGGGAGGTGGGCAGCGTCGAAGGCCTCTGGATCACTCACTACCACGACGACCACGTCGACGCAGTCCCGGAGTTCAAAGAGGCTTTCCGCTGCCCCGTCTTTGCCGACCGGCGCGTCGCCGAGGTGGTCGAGGACCCCCTCGCGTGGAGGCTTCCTTGCGTCTCGCCCGTGAAGGTCCAGGTCGATCGGCGAACCGAGGACGGGGAATCGTGGAGGTGGCGCGAGTTCGAGATGACCGCGTACCACTTTCCCGGCCAGACGCTCTACCACGGCGGACTCTTCGTCGAGGGGCGGGGGGCAAGGGTTTTCTTCGTCGGCGATTCCTTCACGGCAGCCGGCATAGACGACTACTGTTGCGGCAACAGGAACTTCCTGGGGAGGGGCAGAGGCTTCGACCGGTGCATAGCGCTTCTCGAAAGCCTGGAACCTTGCCTCCTTGTCAACAACCACGTGGACCAGGCTTTCGACTTCACGCGCGGGCAGCGCGAGTTCATGAGGAAAAACCTTGAGGAGCGGATGCGCGAGTTCGGCGAACTCATCGCGTGGGACGACCCGAATTACGGGATGGACGAGCACTGGATCCGGTGCTTCCCCTACGAGCAGCGGGTCGCGCGCGGCTCCGAAGCGAAAGTCCAGGTCGTCTTCACGAACCACTCCTCCGAGCCGCGCGAAGCTTCCTGCCGGGCCAGCCTTCCGAGGTCGTGGGGTTCGGGCGCGACCGAATTCGCCGGATCAGTCATCCAGCCGAGGCGGGAGGGGTCGGTTCCGATCTCTTTCGAAGTCCCCGAAAAGATCGAGCCGAAAAGGTACGTGGTGCCCGTCGACGCCTGGTACTCGGGGCGCTTCCTGCCGCAGGTCTCCGAAACAATAATTCGGGTGGAAAGGCAAAGGTAGAACTTTCCCCGACCGAGGCGCGGTAGCCGCGAAACCTTATAATTCCGTCTCGGAATCAACGCTCCGGATTGGAAGAAACATGAGAGGGGAAATAAAGTACAAGCCGGTGTCGGTGCGCGACATCCTGACCGAGCTGCAAACTACAACGACGCTCATGATCGACCTCGCTTACTCCGCCGTCGTCTTCAACGACAAGGACCTGGCCGAGGACGTCGTCGAGATGGCGGGGAAGGTTGACGAACTCAAGACGCGCCTCTTGATGAACACCGCGATAGCGGTGAGGGACGCCGACGACGCCGAGACGATGGTCGGCGTAATGCAGGTCGGCGCGGTGGCGTACAGGATTTCGGGCGCGGCGGCGGACATCGCCCGCACGGTCCTTTTGGGCCTCGTGCCCGATCCCCGCGTTCTGGAGGCGCTCGCGAAAACGAAGGAGGGGCTCGTCAGGACGAGGATACTCCCAAACTCGGTATTGGCCGGCAAGCCGCTCGGCAAGCTCAAGCTCGAGACCAACATCGGCGTCAACGTGATCGTCGTCAGGAGGGGGAAGGAACTCTTGACGAACCCGGGTCCGGAGGTTTCGCTCGCCGAAGGTGACGTACTCATAGCGAGGGGCAGCGACGTCGGAGTCTCGGAGCTTGACAAGCTCGCCAAGGGGGAACTGAAGGCCATCCCCCGCCCGAAGCTTGGCGAGAAGGAGGGTGCGTGATTGGATATAGAACGCCTGGCGGCGATGCTCGCCCAACTGAAGGAAATCTCCGAAATGATGGTCGACCTGGCTTACTCCGCCTTCCTGTTCGGAAGCAAGGAAATCGCCGACCACGTCTTGGCGATGGAGAAGACTGTCGACAAGCTGCACACCGAATTCGAGCTCGCGGTCCTAAAGTCGAGGGAATCCTTGCCAGCCCAAGGCCTGCTCGGCCTGATACGCCTGGCCTTGGCGGCGGAGGAGCTGGCGGACGCGTCGAAGATCATGGCTGAGGTCGTGAAGAGGGGGGTGCGGGCCCACCCGGTCGTGCAGATGGCGATCGAGAAGGCGGAGGAGACGATCGTGATGGCGAAGATCTCCCATGCATCGGAGTTGTGCCACAAGGGGCTAGGCGAAATCGGGCTCGAAGACGACATCGGCATGAGGGTTATCGCGGTCAAGAGGGGCAAGAGCTGGACCTACAACCCCCAGGACGACTTCGTCCTGAATCCCGGAGACCTGATCATAGCGATGGGCTACGCGGAAGGGAAAGAGAAGCTCCTGAGCCTCGCCAATCCGCAGCCCAAGCAGTGAACCAAGGTCCCCGCGTTGCCGAAGCTTTTCAAAGCCAGCACCCTCAAGCAGGCAGCGATCGCGCTGTCCTTCGACCTCGGCGGAATCATTTCGGGAAGGCTCATCATAATCTTCTCCCCCTTTTTCGCCTCAGCCCCCTGGATCCTGGCCCTCTTTCCTCCCATCCTGACCGTCCGCGGGAACATAGGCGGGATACTCTCGGGAAAACTGGGCACGATGCTCCACACGGGCGAGGTGGAACCTAGGTTCAGGAGGAACACGAGCTCGTTTTACGCCCTCGTCAAGGCGATCTTCGCCCTCACCTTCGTCGACACGCTGGGCATAGGTTTCCTCGCCTTCGTCGTCAACTCTCTCTTCTTCGGCGCCGAGTTCCAGAACCCGCTGCTCTTCCTCTTGGTCCCGCTCCTGACCTGCGAGCTTGCCATAGCGATCTCCGTGCCCGTCGCCCTGTTCTCCGCCATCGAGTCGTTCAAGAGGGGCTTCGACCCGGACATCATCCTCTACCCGATGATGTCGACGATCGACGACGTGCTCGTGACAGCCTGCTACATCGTAGTCGCCGGCCTCGCGCTCGTCCCGGGGATGCTCTGGGGCATGGCGATCGCGGCGCTCCTGTTGTTCTGCACGGTCGTCGTCTTGTCCGCCAGGAACAGGAAGGAAAGGACGTTCGCCAGGACATTGGAAGAGGGGGCCCCGATCGTCATTTTCTCCAGCTTGCTAGGCACCTTCGGGGGCGTCGCCTTGGCTTCTTTGAAGGACGACATCGAAAGGCACCCCTCGGTGCTCATGCTCTACCCGATGCTGATAGACACGCTCGGGGACATCGGCTCGATCCTGGGAGCCATGCAGACTACCAAGCTCGCCCTCGGCTACGCGGCGTCCTTGTGGATGGCCCTGAAGGAGGCGTTCGCGGACCTCCTCTCGGTTGAAGCGGCCGCGGCGGCGATGCACGTGGTCTTCGGCGTCGCCTCGTTCGCAATGGGCAGGGCGACAGGGCTCAGCCCCGACATCGCGATGCTGGTTTCGCTGGCCCTAATTTCGAACGCGATCAGCTTCCTTTCCATCTCCATCCTCTCGCTCCTGGTGGCGACACAAACTTTCAAGCACGGCCTCGATCCCGACAACTTCGTGATCCCGCTGGTCGCTTCCGTATCCGACATAATCGCGACGCTGGCTTTCAGCACGTCCCTTGCGGTCTTGGGAGCGGGATGATGGCTCGCTTCGGTTGGGGACCTTGCCTTCCCCGATTCGTGGAATGAAAACCCAAGGCAGGAAGGCTCGCCAAAAAGGGCCAAAAAAGCGCCTAAATAGCGGCGCGAGCGATCCGCAAAAGGGCCAGGCTCTGCTCAGGGCCCGTCCAGCAGCACGACCACGTCGTTCCAGGTCCTCTTCAAAGCCCTGAAGATGGCCGCGATCAGGTTCAATATCTTCATTCACGTTTCACCTCTTGAAATTCCCTTTGCAGATTTGGATATTTAATGGAAGTTCACGATCAGTGCTCACGATATGTGAGCACCTTCTGTGACCGCTCGCGGAGCGAGTTCTCGGTCATCTCGGCCGGGTGCGGGAAGCGCGGTGCAGGAGGGCGCGCGGGCTTGATTCGCCGGGCGAATTCGATGCCGGGCCGCCGCCCCCGTTTTGAAAGCCCGGACTCTTCAGGAGCTTCTGAGTTTCAAGACGTCGGCTATGTTCGCGTCGGATCGGATCTTTGGAACTATCTTGCCCGCGCTGGACGTGAAGAGGGTCGTGACTCCAGGCCCGTGGCCGCTCATGACGCAGTCCGTGTGCACGACTACCCCCACCGACACCGCTCCCTTCCTGTAGATCCTGCCGAAGGAGTGGTCGGCATCCTCGATCGCGACGAAATCCCCGAGCCTCAGGTCCTCAAGGCCGTACTTGCTCCTCATGCCTTCGTCGAAGAGCTGGATGTCGTAATCTCCAGAATAAGTTTGGTCCGCCCCCAGACCGGATCCCATTATGGCAGCGGGGACGACGTGCGCCACCGGAACCACCAGCTTGCCCCCATCCTCCTCCAAGCCCATCAGGTCCAAAAGCCCGGGATCGAGGTTCATGACCTTGACGTCGGGAAAATCCAAGAGCTTCAGCCCGACCCCGAAAGCCTTGACCATGACTTTGTCCCCGATGACGAGCTTCTCCATCGTTTCCTCGTCGAAATCGACAAGCACGTGCTCTATCCCGCCGTGCTTTCCCGTGACGACTCCCACGTCCCCCTTCGCGTCCCCGGATGCCACCTTGGCCTCGTTGCCAACGCAGGAGAGGATATTCAATGCCGTGTTGGCCCCTCCAGGGAGCCTGTCGTCCTTCTCCTTGTTCTCTATGCTGACCCCGGGCTCCACATGGTCAGCTTCGAAACCTGAGGCGGGGTCCCCGACCCTCACGTTGTAAGTTATGCCCCCAACCCCGGGAAGCGCGACCGGCCTGCCGTCCGCCGTGATCCTGTAGGGCGTCCTGGCGACGGGGCTCACGACTTCGCCGATGACAGATATCTTCACGATCCTTTTGACGTTCGTTCTTACCATATCGATCCGTGCTAGGGTTGCCCTGAGGTTCTAATAAAACCGATTATTACTCAAACGCTGGCCTGGCAGCATACTTTTTAATCACCCTCAATTTGTTGGTCGGTGCCTTGAAGAAGCTGAAAGCTGGAATAGTTGGCGCGACGGGCCTCGTGGGCCAGCAGTTCGTGGCCGCCCTACAGGACCACCCTTGGTTCTCGATAGAGCGCCTGGCCGCCTCCGAGAGGTCGGCCGGTCAAGCGTACGGCAGCGCGCTGAAGGACCCGAGGACCGGCGCCACGAGGTGGTACTGCGAAGGCTTCCCGAAGCGGGAGGTACTTGAGCTGCAGGTCGAGGACGCCTCCAAGATGGATTGCTCCGGCCTGGACGTCTTGTTCTCGGGCGTCGAGGCCGAGGTAGCGCTCAAGCTCGAACCGGAGTACGCGAGGACGACGCCCGTCATAAGCACCGCAGCGGCGTTCAGGTACGAGGAGGACACGCCGATCCTCATACCCGCCGTCAACGACCAGCACGCCGAGATCTTGAGGAGGCAGCAAGAGAGGAGGGGGTGGAGGGGCTTCATAGCTCCCATGGCGAACTGCACCACGACCGGCCTCGCCATAACCCTGAAGCCGATACAGGACGCTTTCGGCATAGAGAGGGTAATAATGGCCTCGATGCAGTCCGTTTCCGGCGCCGGAAGGTCTCCCGGGGTCCTAGCACTCGACATCATCGACAACGTCATCCCCTTCATCCCGAGGGAGGAGGAGAAGGTCCAGGCCGAGACCCTCAAGATCCTCGGCAAGTACGAGGACGGGAAGATCGTCGCCGCGGACATGAAGGTGAGCTGCACGTGCACGCGCGTCAACGTTTCGGAGGGGCACACGGAAGCCGTTTTCGTCTCTACGAGGAAGGGCTGCGGGGTTGAGGACGTCAAGGACGCCTTCAGGAAATTCAACGAGCAACACGCGAAATCCAAGCTGCCCTCTTCGCCTCGGGAGATGATAGTGCTGGCCGAGGACCCGTTCAGGCCGCAGCCGAAACTCGACAGGGACAACCACGGCGGCATGGCCACGACCGTTGGAAGGCTGAGGAGGGACGATGCTTTGGATAGGGGGATAAAGTACGTCTTGGTGAGCCACAACACCAAGATAGGCGCGTCGAAGGGAGCCGTGATGGTGGCGGAGCTCCTCGTCGAGAAGGGCTACATCGGTTGAGTTGGCCGGCGCTTTCCGGCTCAGCTTGCGGACGGAAATTTCCTGAGAATTTTTCCATGAAGCTTCCTCAGGAACTTCCCCCTCTCGACGGCGATGTTGCCGTTGACGAACACGTACTCGATCCCCCTCGGGAACTTCCTAGGATCATCGAAGCTCGCGGAGTCCTCGACCTCGTCCATCCTGAAGACGACCAGGTCCGCGCAGTAGCCCGGCCTCAGCAAGCCCCTGTCCTTGAGCCCGAGCTTCCTAGCCGGCATCGACGTCATCTTCCTTACCGCGTCTTGGAGGGAGAGTAGCTTCTCCTCCCTGACGTAGCGGGCAAGCATTCTAGGGTAGGTGCCGTACGCCCTAGGGTGCGGCCTCCCTCTCGAAAGGTCGATCGAATCCGTGCCTACCATGCCCCTCGGGTGCACCAGGGCCGCCTTCACGTCCTCCTCGCACATCGAGAAGGAGATGATGGAGACCTCGGCTTCCTCCTCTTCCAGGATTTCGAGGACGGCCTCGACCGCGTCCTTCCCCCTTAGCTTCGATGCTTCGAAGAGCGTCATCCCTTCCAACTTCTTGTTCCTCTCCGTCTTGCACTGCGCTATGGTCACGCTCCTTCCCCCGTCGCTGACGAGGTCCTTGGCAAGGTCCTGGAACCCGCCCCTGATCTCGGAAGCCATCTTGCCCCTAACCCGCGGATCCTTCAGCCTCCCCATCAGGCCTTCGACGCCCCCCTCGAGCGCCCAGTGCGGCAAAAATGCCGTCATCGTCGTCATTCCCGCCGTGTACGGGTAAGCGTCGAAGGTTACGTCCAGGCCGACCCCGTTTGCTTCGTCGACCATCTTGAGGGCGCCCGAAACCTTGCCCCAGTTCGACCGCCCCGAAGCTTTGAGGTGCGACACCTGCACAGGGACCTGGGCCTCCTTGCCGATGCGGATCGCCTCCGCGATGGAGTCGATCAATTTTTCCCCTTCACCCCTGACGTGCGTCGAGTAGATTCCCCCTCGCGCCGAAACGACCTTGCACAGCTCCACGATCTCGCTTGTGGAGGCGTAGATGCCGGGCGCGTAGATCAGCCCTGATGAAAGGCCGAAAGCTCCCTCCTCCATGCACCTCGACACAAGCGCCTTCATCTCCTCCAGCTCCTCGGTCGACGCCTCCCGCTCCTCGAAGCCCATCACCATTGTCCTCACGGTGTTGTGGCCGACGAGCGCGGCGACGTTCACGGCGGTCCCCCTCTCCTGCAACCTATCGAGGTATTCGCCAAACCCTTCCCAATCCCACCGAAGCCCCTCCTCGCAGAGGAAGGCGACGTAGCTCTTGAAAAGCCCAAGTCGCTCCGGCTTCACGGGCGCTGCCGACATCCCGCAGTTCCCGACAACCTCGGTCGTGACCCCCTGCATCACCTTCCCCTCCGACCAAGGGTTCGCCGGAAGCACGAAATCGGAGTGCGAGTGGGTATCGATGAAACCGGGGGAGACGATCGAACCGTCGGCCTCGATGGAAACCTCGCTTGGATCGTCGACCCTTCCGACGGAAACTACCTTCCCATCCCTTATCCCTACGTCCGCCGCAAAAGGTTCGGAGCCGGAGCCGTCGACGACAGTGCCTCCCTTGATTATGACGTCTAACATGGGCGCCAACCCGCCACCGAAGCCGTACTTTGGGGGCGGGTTAAAAAGTCAATCCTTCAATACCTGGAAGATTAGGCTCCTCACCTTTTCGACCGGAGCGACGATGTTGAGCAGGTAGGGAGGCGCGATCTTGAACAACCTCCCGAAGAGCTCGCCCCTCCTCTTGGCCTTCCTCTCGCCAAAGGTCGTGAGGTAGTTGTTGTACCACTTCTCGGGCGCGGCGCTCAGGAATTCGACCGCCTCCTCGGGTTCCATGGACCTGATGACCATGCTGTCCTTAGGGTCCCTCTTGAGGAGGAAGCAGTTGTAGATTCGTATCTCGTCCACCACCTTCTCGGGCCTCAAGATCCTCCTCGGGTCGACCATGACCCTAGGTTCGCTGGGCAGGAACTTCTCCAGCGGGTCGTCGCTCCTCACGTTCTCGAGCTCGCACCGCCTGAAGATCGGCTCGAGCCAGGGGTAGTTCTGTACCGCGTTGGTCCGCATGTAGAACCACCTCTCGCTCGCGTGGCCCATCGCCTTGCCGCTCCCGAAGTGGACGAAGATCCAGTCGTCCTGGTGGAACTCGCCCCTCGGGTGCTCGATGGCTGGGCCGTAGCTGTGGGTCGTCTTCCCCGCGTTCGTCGGGCCTATCAGCAGGTACCCCTTCCCGTCTATGGCCGCGCTTGCTCCGTGGACGCTTAGCACCCCGAACTGGTCCTCGAAGATGTCGGCCGCTATCGACAGGGTTCCGGGCTTAACCTCGCCGTAGTAGTCGTTGTTGAAGACGATCAGCGTTTTCGTTTCGGAGTTGTAGGCCGCGCCCGCGTTGACCTCCGGCTTTGCCACCTTCTTCTCGTAGAACCTTTCCGTCGTGATCTTGCCCCCGTCGTCGATGGCGTAAACCTGCCCGTGCGGTATCCTCGAGGGGTCCGTCGGCCACCAGTTAAGGCCGTAGAAAAGCTTGACGTGGGGCATGTTCGTGTACAGCCTGACGTGTATCCCGTCCAAGGAGGCGTCGACCGTGTCGGTCACGAACTCCTGGCAGTACTCGACGAGCTCGTCCCTCCTCTCGATCGAAAGGTTCATCGTCTCGTCGTACGTCCTGATCCTGCCGGGATACTTGCTCATGTACCAGGGCATTTCTTCCAACCGCGGTGATCCGGACCGCTTATTTGCGTTTCCCGGCCTGAATCGCTGGCGTTAATCGAAAAACCCCCGCCGAATCCGCGATCGTCCCCCGGATATCGCCTGGCTCGGAGGCATCCGCGCGCGAAAGCAAAGCAAAAAAGGCGCCCAGGCCCATAATCCCGGATTGTGAAGGACTGCTTGGCCGCACGCGTGTTCCCGACTCGCAGGATCGGGAAGGCCGCGCTCCCGCGCCTCATCCTGGGGCACATGCCTTTCGTCGGGGAATCTTACCAAGGGCAAGGAAAGAATTCCGAGTACGCCGCGAGGTTTTCCGACGTTAGAAACACCGTGAAGATCCTCAAGCTTGTTGTCGAGAAGTTCGGGATCACCGTCTTGAGCGTTGGCGCGATGGGCGGAGGCGCGCTGGAGCTCCTTTTGCTCGAGGCGGTGAAGGAGGCCGAAAGGGCGACCGGCACTAGGATTGGGGTCATACCGTGCGCGCAGTTGCCTTTGACGATCTCCGGGAAACCGGTTGACGCGTGCAGGAGGTGGCTGACTTATTACGAGGCCGAGCTCCGCGCTTGCGGGGACCTAGAGAGAAAATACCTGGAAGATCCGGTACTGCAGTGCAGGGAGGGGTGGAAACGCGAGTTCGGAAGCGCCCTCAGGAACTCGAAGCCTTACGGCGCGGACGAGGTGGAAACGCTCCGGGTCGAGGTGGAAAAACTTGACCGGGCCCTGCTTCCCCTGGAAGGCTTTGAGGTCTTGTTCGTGGAGCTCGGGTCGGAGAGCGACTTCCTCGCCCTGACCGGAAGGACCGACCTTTTGGCGGAGGCCGCGGACCGCGTCCTGGAAAAGTTCGAAGGGGTCCTTTTGGGGATCCACCACGCCGGTACCTCGATCCCGATACTCGAAAAATCCGACGTCAGGTTCGAAGGCTACGTCACGCCCGTGAACAGGCTAGGGGTCATGATGTTCCCCACCGCCGATGAGGCGCTCAGGTCGATCAGGGGGGCAAGGAAGCCGGCGATAGCGATCAAGCCTTTGGCCGGGGGCAGGATAGGGCCGAGGAGCGCCTTCCAGTACGTTTACGCCGAAGCCGGCATGGCCTTCAGCATGGTGGGCGTGGGGTCGGAGGAGGAAGCGGAGGAGGACCTGTCCATAGCTGCCGAAATCGTTGGAGGGTAATTGCGACCCAGTTTGCGCCGGACCTTTACCAAGAGGCTCTCCTCGACGCTCGGGGACGAAAGAAAACCCATGCTGCTGGCTGGACGCCGGAGGCTTTGTGGTTTAGCCGCGCTTCGTTCGCGCTTCGGTTGATCAAGAGGCGCTCAAACCGTAGATCGGTAAGAAGTCGGCCGAAGTTTCAGGGCCAGGGGCTCGGCCCCCTGATGTCGTAATTGCCTCCAACGAGCACCAGGTCGAATATGTTGACCGTTCCGTCGCCGTTTATGTCGGCCCTCGGATCTCTCGGCGGGCTCGTGTTGTAAGATCCTCCCACGATCACCAGGTCGATTAAGTTGACGGCGCTGTCGCCGTTGGCGTCGCCGCCCAGCAAGGTGACCGAACCCAAGTTCAAGCTTTGACCCCGGGAGACGGATACCCTCTTCGTCGCGTAAAGGTAGCCCTGCATCGTCACGATCACGTCGTATGTCCCGGGCGCAACGAGCAGCGAGAAGCTCCCGTCCATTCCCGTCCTTGTTGTAATCCCTCCGACGCTGACCGTCGCTCCGGCGTGGTTGCTCCTGCCCTGGAGCAGCACCCTGCCGTTCAGCTCCGACGTGCCCGCGGCCACCTGCCTGAACGCCAACCCGCTCGGCTTGATGTTCCCGCTCGAGTCGTAGAGCCCCCAGTTGTTTTGGCCGTTGCCTCCCGTCATGGTGTCTATCCAGGCGTACCAGATCACGACAGGCACGGATTTTCTTTCGAGCACCGCGAAAGTTCTGCGGAGGTACTCCTCTTGGAACGCGTCGTCGTACGTGCCGTAGCCTATCTCGGTGACCCAGATCGGTTTCCCGGCAACGATCGAGTAATCGACGACGGCTTGCCCGAGGTCTCCGAAAGGCAGCAGGTCAGTCCGCCACCCGTCGGGGGATTTCCCGTAAGGGTGGATGCCGACCGCTCCCACGTACGCGATGCCCGAAGGGTTGACGAGCCTGACGTATTCGTAGTTCCCCGAGTCTAGGCCGCCCATCACGACGACCAAGCTTGGCGCCTCCTCTCGAACCGCTCGGGCGGCTTGCTGGAGCATGTACTGGTAGGAGGCTGGAGGGACGTAAGGATCGTAATACGGGTTCGAGTGCGGATTCGGGTAACCGTGGTCCTCCTCGTTCCAAACCTCGATGGCGGCGAGGCTCGAGCCATAACCCCTCGCGACGGCGCGCACCTTGGGCACGTAGACGTTGTCCACGTAGTCCCTCCAAGCGTCCAGGTCGTCGCTTCCCAAAGGCGCTCCGGGGGCGCTCTCGTGGTTGATTATGGCGATCTTGTTGGCCGGAAACGATCCGATTCCGGACGAATCGGTGTAGACGAACCTGGTCCACGCCGCCCCAAGTTCGCTGAGCTGGCTGCCGGACGGGGTCGTGGAGGGGCTTCGTAGGTCGACCTGCACGCCGTACTGGGTAAGGTCAGTGGCGGACACCCGAACCGCCGCGGGCAAGACGAGGCAAACGGCGGAAACGATCGCCATAACCGCGGCGACTCGCACGCTCTTCGCAACTCCATTCCTTGGCGGTCTCATG
>JAFNJA010000025.1:7194-17807 GCA_017601265.1 Candidatus Brockarchaeota archaeon | reverse complement strand
GCGTGAACGTCTCTGGAATGCTGCCCTGAGTGTTTCGCCGATGTACCGCCTGCTCAGTATCAGGCTGATGACGGCGAGGCCGATGAGGCCTCCCCCGGACGAGATCGCCTGGAACTTGAATGGCGGCTCCCTCAATCCGGACGGGCTGCACCAAGCGCGGCCGCATCCCCCTTCGCCCTCGATGCCGGTGTAGTAGCC
This sequence comes from Candidatus Brockarchaeota archaeon, assembly GCA_017601265.1. Lineage (GTDB taxonomy): Archaea > Thermoproteota > EX4484-205 > EX4484-205 > DTQO01 > DTQO01. The sequence goes on along the minus strand of JAFNJA010000025.1, from coordinate 17,609 downwards.
CATGACGTACGCGATCTGCATCAGGATGATGTAGACGAGGTGCCAGAACCAACCGTTGAAGCTGATGGACAGCGGCACGACGTACGCCATGGCGACGGCGGCAGGGTGCTCTTGGAAAGCCGAAAGCCCCGCTATCCCAGCCAACGGATGCGCCCCGGTGATGTACCACTGGCCGGAGGCGCACAGGGTCTTCCAGCCGTAGATGTCAGGGAACCACGGGAAGACGGACGTCATGAAGACTGGTATCTGGTACACCAAACCGAGGACGATCCCGAGCAGGAAAGGCTTCCCTAGCTTCTCCGCCAGGGATTTCTTCTCTCCCGGTATCCTCCTCATGAGCTCGTACGCTATCAAAGCGTGCGGAAACGGCACCCTCTCGACGTCGACCCACTGCCTCCTGAAAAGGGTCGTTACCGCTATGAAGAAGAAGCCGAGGATTATGAAGAGGATCCAGTGGTACATTATCGCGGGAAGCCAGTCGCCCCAGGGTATGGTCGGGTGCCCGGTGACCAGGTGGCTCGTGATCTCCTTCGGGGGAGCCATGAAGGAAGGAACGTACGCTGCCGACCAATCTTCGTTCATGTGCCTGCTCGCCACCACGTCCGAGAACTCGAATGGGGTGTAGGTGCTCACGTACCAAGAACACGTGTACGCTATGACGAACAAGTAAGTCAGGGTGGCCATGCTGATCGTTTTTCCCGACAGCTTCGAGAATACGGCGGCGAAGATCAAAACTATGAAAGGAGCCGAGGTGAGGTTCATCACGCAAAGTATGCTGCCGAGATTGTAGTAGCTGAAGAGGCCTTGCGGCAGGAACTCCAGCCAAGCCGTGCCGAACGCCCCCAAGAAGACGCTGAGCGCCACGACGAGGAGCCACGGAACTTTTTCGGTAACCTTCTCTGAAGCTTGTGACATTTTTCCTCGACTTTGACCGATACTTTATCATTATATAACCTTTGTTATTTTAGATCGCGCGGTTTTCGACGCTCAACTGGAAGGGCGTATCCGCGGACATCGCGTCTAAGCTGCTGCCCATCCATTGGCGGGGAGTGGCAAGCAAGTGGGGCTGGAGCGAGTGGAGCCGGCCAGGCTTCTCCCGCTCCGACGGTCACGTCGGCTCGCTTTGAACGCCCGTTTTTCGCGCACGCGCTCTGAACGGGTTTCCCCGTCGCTCCAGTCTATCGTCATCCCGATAGGTCCGCGCGACGTGCTGTGACTGGAGCCCCTGACGACTCGGGGTTTTGGCCCCTTCGTGGTCGTCATACCTGGCGTAGCCGCCAGCCTCGATCTCGCCGAGGCCGGTTTGACCACAGCCCCTGCTTCCGGCCGCGATCCGGCCGTTCTTATGTTTTTAGGAGCCGCTTTGAAGTAGGGGCGTCCGTCCCCTTGGAGCCGCGGCCGACATGCTGGGCTTCCGGGACCGGCAGGAGCCCGCTCCATGCCCGCTGGGAGGCGCAGAAGGTCCGCCCCCTCGGGGCATCCTTTAAATCCCCTGTTACCATAAAGAAGTTGGGCCGGTGGTCAAGCCTGGTACTGACGCTGCCTTCGCATGTGAAACCGGAATGAAAGGCAAAGATCATCAAAAAAGGCAGAAATCGGGGGTTCGAAATCGACGAAATTCATCGGCGGAAATCCCCCCCGGTCCACCTTGAGTTGAATTGGCTGGACGCCCCGCCCGACAATCCGTTCGCCAAGTTGGTCCTCTCGATCGCCGCAGCGTGAACGTTCCTTCGGTTTTCACCCTGGACCTTCGACGGGGGGGAATCGCTTTGCGCCGCTTCCGCTCCCGGTTCCTGTTCGTCCGTCCTTTTGGCACGGCTCCGCCGTTCCAATTGGGTTTGCTCGCAAGCATTCGATCATCGGAGCGGGAGGCGCTCGGAGAGTTCCACTGACCCGACCTTTCCGCTTTCGTCCACGTTGAAACGGACCAGCACCCGATCCTCGATGTTCTTCTTCGAGTTGAACTCGCGCCCGCACGCGCCGCACTCGACGTCGGAACCGATCTCTGCGACGTACCATGAGGCGTCGACGTAAAGCTTCCCGCAATTGGGGCACCTCGCGATGCTCACGTCGAGCGATACTTCTTGCATCTTCCTCAGGACTGGCTCTCTTTGGACCGGCTCATTAATTTAACCCGAAGGCTCTTCCGAATGCGAAGCGGTTCGAGTACGCGTCGGCCGATCGGCTGGGCCGCGTCCCGCTACGGGGATTACCTGGAAATTTCCCGCGTATTATTTTGGGTTTCCTCAGCCCCGCCCCTGAGTCAAACGTTTTAAGCACGGCGATGCAGTTTGCTTGGGCCGGGCCATGTATTTCAGGAAGGTTCCGAAAATCGAGGGCGTGAAGGGAGTATTCATGGACGTTTTGGGAACGGTGATGGACTACAGCGGGTACGAATATGCCGGAGAGGCGTTGTACAACGAGTTCGTCAGGTATTTCGGGGTGGGCGTCGACGCCCAGACGCTCCATTCCGCTTGGCTGGCCGACTGGGAAGACGCTTTCAACCGCATGGCAGGATACAAAACCGCGAGGGAAACTTGGGTTGCGGCCCTCTTCACGACCCTTTCAAGGTTCGGGGCGAGGACAACGCCCGAAGTCCTCTCCGGGCTTTACGACAAGTACGTACAGACGGTGGTGAGGAAGACGCACATCTACACTGACGCGACTTCGGAAATTCCAAAGTTAAGGAGCTTGGGGCTGACGGTGGGCGTAATATCGGACGAAGAATACGACATAGTCGAAGGCGTCCTCAAGCTCTCCGGATTGTTCAACTTGTTCAACGTGATAATAGTTTCCGACAAGGTCAGGGGTTACAAAAACAAGGGAGAGCCGTTCAGGCAAGCCCTCAGGCAGACCTTCTTCAAGCCCGGGGAAGTCCTCTACGTCGGGGATTCGATCGCCAAGGACGTCGTTCCGGCCAAGTCCGCGGGCCTCAGGACGGCGCTGCTCGCCAGGGAAGGGTCCGGATACCAGGAGGGCGGGGCCGGCCCGGATTACATACTGCCCAACTTGAAGGCCCTGAGCTCCGCCCTTTCCGTAAAAAGTTGAGGTGGCGGAAATCTGAACCGGCGGTTTGGCTCCTAGTAGAGGACCCTCGTGCCGACCCTCTCCCCCCTCGCGGCCTTCAGGATGTTTTCGGGCTCCCTCCCGTCCAAGAAGACCGTCGGTATTTTGGACCTGGCCAGGATGTTCACGGCCACGTGGTCTAAGAGCTCGTACTGCCCGGCCTCTTCGCCACCTAGGGAAGAGAGCCTCTTCAGGTCTTCTATCCTTATTGCGTCCAATTTCCTGGCGTTCCTGTCCCTCTTGGGGTCCGCGTCGTAGACGCCCTCAACGTCGAGCGTCCTCAAGAACAGGTCCGCCTTGACGGCCTCCGCAGCCAGCGCGCCAGCCGCGTCCGTCGACTGCCCCGGGGATATCCCGCCCATGACGACGATCTTCCCCGACTGGAAGAATTTGGCGAGGTCGCCTAGGTCCCTGGCGACTTCTGGGTAAGCCGCGTCCCCGAGCGCGGCGACGAAAAGCCTCGCGTTCATCCTGGTGAAGTCGATGCCCACTTTGTCGCACTCGGCCCAGCTCGCGCCCAACCTCCTGGCTAGGGAGATGTAATCCCTCGACAACTTTCCTCCCCCGACCACGACCACGACCTCGTTGCCAAGCTGCGCCAGTTGCTTCAGGATTTCGCATTGGCGCATTACGCCTTCCGCCTCCGGAAACCCGGCGCCAAGGGCGTGGCCGAGCTTTATCACGACGCGCATCTTTTTTCCAGACCCGTCACGATCTCGGGCTCGTGGCTTATACAACTTGCGCAAAGGAAGCCGGGTTCGGCTCTAGCCCGGCGCCTTGCCCCCGTCCTCGGCGTCCCGTGCAGGGTTTAAATAATGCGGGAAGCCGCTCGAAAGCCAGGTCGCCATGCCTGAAGATGGAAGCGATTCGCTGAAGGAATACAGGCTCCGAAAGGTCCTCCAGGCCATAGCGGGGAAAAGGGGGAGGGGGACGGAGCTGATCAGCCTCTACATCCCTTCAGGCAGGCAGATAAGCGAAGCCATGAGCGCCCTCAGGGAGGAGTACGGAAAGGCTTCGAACATAAAGTCTCGGACCACGAGGAAGAACGTGCAAGACGCCATATCGAAGGTCCAGCAGAGGCTCAAACTCATCGAAAGGACGCCCGAGAACGGCGTCGTGATCTTCTGTGGCGCCATCCCCCGGGGCCCACCCGGTTCCGAGGTCATCGAAACGTACGTCGTCACCCCGCCGAAACCGATCACGATCTCTTACTACAGCTGCGACGACAAGTTCTACGTCGAGCCGCTCATGGAGATGATAAGGGAAAAGCAAACAATAGGCATAATCGTCATCGACAACACCGAGGCCACGCTAGCGGTGGTGACCGGAAAAAGCGTCGACATCAAGGGCGACGTGACTTCCGGCGTCGGGGGGAAAACCAGGAAAGGGGGGCAATCCGCGAGGAGGTACGAGCGGATCAGGGAGATGGAGCTCAACGACTACTACAAGAGGGTCGCGTCGCACGCGGACGACGTCTTCCTCCAGGAGAAGGGCTTGACGGGAATAATCCTTGCCGGACCCGGCCAAACGAAAGAGCAGTTCCGCGACGGCAACTACCTGAACTACCAGTTGCAATCCAAAATAATAGCCACCGTCGACACGGCTTACACGGGCAACCAGGGGGTGAAGGAGGCGATGGAGAAGGCGTCAGAGAAGCTCCAAGACCTGGCGATAATGAAGGAGAAGAAGCTGGTGCAGGATTTCCTGAAGGAAATTGGAACCGACTCGGGGCTCGCGATATACGGCGAGAGGGACGTGAGGGAGGCCCTGAAGCGCGGGAACGCCAAGACGGTCCTCATCTCCGAAGCCGTCGACGTCTACCCGGTCAAGATAACTTGCAAGTCGTGCGGGTACGCGGAGGACAGGTCGTTGAGCGAGCAGGAGCTGTTCACGCTCGAATACACCATATCGAACCAGAGCTGCCCGAAGTGCAACGCGAACGCCCTCGCGATAGAGGAGCAAAAGAGCTTGATCGACGAGTTCAACGAGCTTGCCAACGACACGGGCGCCAAGCTCGAGGTCATATCCGACAAGACCGAGGAAGGCTTGATGCTCTACAAGAGCTTCGGCGGGGTAGTGGCGATCCTCAGGCACGCTTAGGTTGTTGGAAGAGCTCCCAACCCGCCTTCACGGGCCTCATCCGACACGGTGCAGCGTTTGCCCGCTTCAGCAAAATGCGGAAGTTTCGCGCGCGATATGGCGAGCCATCGGAGAGTAGCTCCATCGCCGTCTCGCCTACCCCTAAAGGCGTTGATCATCGCGCCACCAACTAGAAAGCGTGCCCGCCCCTCTGCGCGGATCCCGACCATGGAGCCGAGACAGCGTTCCAAGAACCTTTGCCTCGAGGGGGGCTTGCCCGCTGCAGCGATTCGCGGTTTCGGTCCAATCGACTCCAAGATTCTCACGCCGGCGTGAACGATCTCCCAAGCCCTTTACAAGTTAAACTTCTGATCGAACGACCGCCCACCAAAGCGATCAACGGAGGTGCCGTCAACGCACGATCTTCCAGCGACGTACCCGTCCGAGATGCAGGCCAAAGCTTCGCCCAGCGCGTGACCGTAACCGGCACCACCTATTGGAACTCGCAAGCGCTCCACTGTGCAACAAATCGATTCAGCGCGCGGCTTTGATAAACTATTCACCCGGTCCTAAGGCCGAAAATCACGGGATGCGAAGTCAGGAAAGGAAAAACTTAAAGACAAGTTTAAGGTCGTAGAACGGCCACAGGGTCCGTAGCTCAGTGGAGATGGGTAGGACGTCTTCGGGCAGCTTGGTTAGAGCGCTCGGCTGATATCGCGGAAAACGCTGGCAGGCACCGAAAGAGAAGCCGGAAAAGATCCCCTGTTCAAATCAGGGCGGACCCACCTCCAAGTTTCTGGCTGCAATTCGGAAAGAGAAAAGTGAAGTTGACTGAAGCGGTCCTAGGGACGCCTTTCGCTCTCTTCTCCGAGCCGAGTTCGAAGGCGATGCGCTAGGCTGAAGGCCTTGGATAATCAACCAGGCGGTGGCGGAGGCGGCGGCGCGCGCCTTCGCGCTCGAAGGGCGGCCGCGAAGATTAGTACCAAGATGATCGCTCCAGCAGCGTACAGCCAGATCGGTATCGCGACCGTGAACTCCTGGGTCGAGCTCCTTGCCGCGTTTCCCAAGTTGTCCGACGCCTCGATGTAGAACTGCACCCTCGTCATCGGCATCTGCGTCGGTATTGTGCCCTCGTACTCCGCCGCGGGCGGCATCGGGGCCAGCATGGCGATCCTGCTCCACGTCGAGCCGCCGTCCGTCGAGTAGTATACCCAAGCCTCCCTTACTCCGGAGAGCGCGTCATCTATGGTAGCCGAGACCCTGACGGGGTCTCCCCAAGCGGGAGAACTCGGGGCTACCAACACGTTCGATATCGTAGGCGGTTGGGTATCTATTACCAAGACGAATTCGGCATCGGCGGACGCCGCCGAGTTGCCGACGTTGTCCGTGGCCCTGGCGCTCCAGACGTGGGCGCCTGGAGCCACTTCCTTAACTTTGGCGTAAGCGTCGCCCTCCTTCTCCATCAGCCCTTGGGACGCCCCATCCAGCGTTAGCTCGACCGTCGCGACGCCCGAACCCGCGTCTCCAACAGCGACCCTGAACGTCACCGTCGTGTTTTTTGCGATCACCGTCCCTTCGGGTTCGGAAACCTGTATCGAGGGAGCAGTCTTGTCCAAGAAAACTGTCAGAGTTTTTTCAGACTCGTTGTTCCCGGCCCTGTCGCTGCTGAAGTACCCGATCGCGTGCGATCCGTCGGGGTAGGAAGCGAGAGTGAAAGCGCCAGCGTAAGCGATCCAAGAGCCACCGTCGACCCTGTACTTCGTCAACTTCACCCCGCTGGCTTCGTCCGTGGCGGAGAGCTCTATTGCCGCGGAGCCTCCAACGTATAGGGCCGTGCCTACCTGGTGTTTGGGCGGGCCCACGCTGGCGGTCGTCACCGGCGGCGTCGTGTCGGGTATGACAGTTACGGCCGACGTGCCCGGGGCCAAGCCCGCGGCGGAAGCGGTCAGGGTGAAAGTTCCGCCCCTGATGTCGTAGTAGTCCACTTGCGCCGAGGCCGAGCCTGCAGGTATCGTCACGCTCGTCACCTTGGTCGCGGTTCCGACCCTCCTGAACTCCCCGTCCGGCGAAGTCGTAGCCAGGTTCACCGCCAAATCCGCGGTCGCGGTCGCCTCGAAATCGTGAGCGTCGAGAATCGTTATCGTGAGCGACGAGTATTGTATTCCGGAAGCTATCGTGAAAGTCGGAGGCGTTATGGACAGCTTTGCCGGGGGGCCTGCAACTACGTTGAATAAGTTGCTCTCCCCGGTCTTGCCTCCGCCGCTTGTCGAGATCTTAACGTTGCTTGCCACCTTGTTTATCACGACGTCGCCGGACCAGACGCCGTTGACGAAGGCGCCCGTGATCGTCGGGTTGATCGTGCCGGTCGTGTCGGAGAGGGCGTTGGTCCCCGTGTAGCTCGTCACGGTGTTGCCGAACGCGTCCTTCGCGGTTACGCTTACCGTGAACGGCACGCCGGCGGTTTTCGGCGACGGTATCGCAGCGAAAACGAAGCTGTTCAGGGGGCCTGGCACGACGGCCTGCTGCTCGCTGTCATCTCCGTAGTTTGGCTCGAAGATCATGAACGGGGGAGATCCGCCGACGATGTACAAGTAGTCGTTCGTATACACGTGTATCGTCCAAGTTCCAGCCTTGTCGTCATAATACCAGAAGTCTTTCGAGCTTGAGCCGTTGGGGATTGTGAGCTCCGTTACGGCCGCGCCTCCTTCGGTCAACGAGAATTTTTTGTTGGCTGATGTCGAACTCGAATCCAACTTTACGTTAAGGTCTCCACGCGTTATTGGATTGTTGTCGAAATCCTTCCTATAAACCGTCATCTTGACCCAATTGCCTGCGGCGAGATCCAGACCGCTCGTTTCTAGATCCAAGTGAGGCGGATAGTATTGGACCCTCAAGTAGGGCCTATAGGCCGAGCTGACGCTTTCTTTCGAATAGAAGAATGATTGTTGGACAACGAGCGAGCCTTCAGAGACGTCCGATATCCTCCAGCCGTAGTTTCTTATCGCGCTCGCAGTATCCCTCGCGACAAACTTCTGGACGGATGACGCGACATCCCAGCTGTACCATATGTTATTATTAGTACTGATCACCGTGTCCGACGAGATCGAGCCAACTCCTGGTTGGTTGTTCCAGGTGACGGTATCCTCGCTCCAAGAGCTTATGACGTTTGAGCACCGGTACGTCCTTGGAGAGTCTGAAGGAATGTATTTGTAGAGGTACAATCTGGCGTCGTTTATTTTGGAGCCGGGAGGGATATTACTCAGATCGAACTTTATGAAACCGCGGCAGTTCTCCCCGTCTTTGCTCTGGATGGCAATCCATGATTTGTCTTTATAATTCGTATCCGCCAATTTTTCGTACACTTGAGCGTCGTCGGTCGGTTGGAATTCCCTTGAAATCAAAGATACTGGGGCCGCTCCTGCTTGATGGGGGCATCGGCACGATATCGGCAGCAACAACAATAGGAAAATCAGCAGCTTAATATAATTCGATTGTTTCATTCTATGCTTCGACTTTGCGTAAAGAAGGTGCAGGATATATAAGGCTAATCGATAGCTAGTAGAAGCTCGGGCCTTGTATGAAACTCAAAAGCTTAAGAAAGTTTGTTTGCGAAAAAAGCGCGAGCCTTGATGCTGGTCCCCTGGTCGTACGTAAGGTCCTGGGAGTGCTTGGCCTGCGGCCACTGCTGCAAGGACTACGCCATCCCGCTCGAGAGGGGCGAGCGGCTCGGCCTCGCCAGCCTTTTCGGGCCCGGGGTTGTGGAACGGGTCCTGGGCAAGGATTGCCTCAAAAGGGGAGAGGACGGCAGGTGCGTGTTCCAGCGCAGGCACGAAAGCCGTTGGCTCTGCGCCATCCAGGGCGCCAAACCCCTCGCTTGCCGCCTCTTCCCGTTCAAGGTGAGTTTCCAGCCCCTCTTCGGGAGGGGGGAAGGCGCTTCGTTCCCCTATCCTGGTAGGAGGGTTTTCGTTTACGCCGACTCGGACTGCAGGGGGATCGAGTGGGGTAGGCCTGAGGAAGAGTTCGCCCGAAAGGTCGTCCCGGAGTTCGTTAGGCTGAAGCTCGAGGGCGGCGGGCCGCAATTTTACTCGACCGCGAGGGTTCGGCCCCATGAGCTGCCGATACCGGTTCGCTCCATCTTCTCGGCCTGCGCCAATACGGCCTTGCCCCTCGCGGTGATGGCATAGTAGTGCCTCTCCGGCTTGCCCGAGACGCTCTGCGACCTCGTCCTCTGGACCAAGCCGCTCCTCTCCAGCTCCGAGAGGTGCTGGTAGACGCTCGGGACCGAGATCCTGACTCGGTAGGAATCGCGGAGGCTCTTCCTGATTTCGTAGCCGTACAGCTCTTTCCTCGAGAGTATCCTTAGCACGCGCAGCTTCGTTTCCCCGAGCTTCGTGGTGAAACCCCCTTCCTCCATCGCCCTCAAAAACTTTTCAACGCCCCTCGACCGCTCTATGAAACTCCTCGCGCTCCTCGGATCCTTCAGCCCCATCCCGGTTATGACGCAGACGACTTCCTCGTCCTTGCCGACCCTTCCGTCTTCCACGAGTTTCTTCAGCCCCGCGATTGTCGAAGCTCCAGCCGGCTCCGCGAAAATCCCTTCCTCCCTCGCGAGGGCCTTGGCCGCGTCCAATACTTCCTGGTACGATACTGCTACCGCGGACCCCTTCGACTCGTAGAGGGTTTTCAACGCCATGAACCCCTCGGTTGGCGACTTCACGGCGATGTCCACTATGTCGGTCTCCGCCCTCTCCAAGGCTTCTACTTCCCCCTTCTTCTCCAAGAACGCCTTGACGATCGGCGCGCAGCCCGACACTTGGACGCCGCACATTCCGGTCCCCAACCCCTCCAAGAAGCCGGCCTCTCGCAGTTCCTTCATCCCCCTCCAGATCATCGAGATGTGGGCACCGTTGCCCATCGGCACGATCATCTTGTCGGGCGCGACCCAGCCGAGTTCTTCACAAACCTCGTACCCCGTCGTCTTCAACCCGTCCAGGAAGAAGGGGCTGTTGGTCTTGACCTGCAAGGTTTCCTTTCCAACCGTCCGATCGCTGACGGTAGCTTTGCCGTCCTTCGCAAACTCTATGTTGGCCCCGTAAGCGATCATCTGGTAGAGCTTTCCAACGTCGACTTTTCCCGATAGGAAAAGGGTGCAATCGACGCCCGCCTTCGCGGCGTAGGCCGCGAGCGACGCGCCGAGGTTGCCGGTTGCCAGGCAGTTGACGCGCCCGATCCCATGCGCGAGCGCCCTTGAAACCGCCACAGCGACGCCC
>JAFNJA010000025.1:4099-7127 GCA_017601265.1 Candidatus Brockarchaeota archaeon | reverse complement strand
GCGCCTTTGACACCGCCACAGCGACGCCCCTGTCGAGGAAAGACCCGGTTGGGTTGGTCGATTCGTCCTTGACCAGCACCTTCCTCACGCCAAGGCTCCTGCCCAGCTTTGAGCACCTGTGGAGGAACGTCCCCCCTTCCCCCAAGGATACCGCGCACTTTTGCTTGAAAACCGGCAAAAGCTTGAGGTACCTCCAGATTCCTGGCAAGCCCTCCACCGCTAGCGCGCCCTCCTTCCGCAGCTTCCCGTAGTCGTAGTCTACCAGCAGCGTGCCGCCGCAGGATCCGCAACCGCCGTCCGGGGCTTCGCCCAGCCCGAACCTCCTCCCGCAACGTCCGCAGATGAGGGCTTGGGCGAGGCTCATGCAGAACCGACCCGCGCTTCCATGGCCTATATGTAGGCAAGAACTTTAATATTACCCTTTTCGCGTTTCGGCGGTTTCCGATGGCAGGTTCTGGATACAACGCGGTTTCGGCCCCGACGGCCAAGACGGGGGCGAGGACGGCCGTCTCGTTCGGCCTCGGCACCGCCTTCGTGGCGGTCCTTACGATGGCTTTCCGCCTGGACATACCCGCTACGAAGGGCTACTTCAACCTCGGCGATGCGGCGATCTTCATCTGCGCCTTGCTCATGGGCCCCGCTGCCGGGGCGTTCGCCGGCGGCGTCGGCTCTGCCATCGCCGACGTCGTGGGCTATCCCGTGTTCGCGCCCGGAACGCTTGCCGTGAAGGGGATCGAGGGTTTCTTGGCAGGTGCGCTGTACGAGAGGATGAGGAAGGGTGGTTCGAGGAAAACGTCCGTCGCCATAGCCGGGATTTTGCTCGCATTGGGCGCCGCGATCAGCTTGGCGGTCTCGGCCCTCGGTTCCGAGATGGCGATAGCGCTGGGGTACCCGTTCGCGCAGTTTTCGATCGTCGGGGTCGTCGGCTTGGAGCTGTGGGCGATCCTCGTGACCGTGTTCGGCCTCGCCCTGGCTTACGTCGCGTTGAGGAAGGGGGAACCTTCATCGGCTACCATCGCGTGCGCGGTCGCCGGGCTCGAAATGGTCGCGGGGTATTTCGCTTACGAGCATCTGCTCCTCGCCCTCGGAATATTGCCCGGGATAGTGCCCATTGCCGAGGTCTTCCCGAACTTGGCCCAAGCTTTGATAGGAACGGCGGTCGCGGTTCCAAGCGTCGGCCAGGTCCTCAAGGCCAGGAAACCTTGATCCGATCCGCTTGAGCCCTTCCGCCTAAGCGCCGCGGCCGCGGTAGTGCTCAGCCAGGACGGTCCATAGCTGTTCCTGCACGGTTTCCGAGAGGTTCAGCCTGGATCCGTCGCGCCGGACGATCCACAACCCCTTTTCCTTTTCCGTGAACTCTCCGATAATCGAGGCCCCTATCCCTTGGGCGCGTATGTTTTCAACCATCTCCCGCGCCTTTTCGCGCCGCGCTGATATCAAAAGCGCTCCCGAGCTTATGGTCCTGAGCGGGTCGGCGCCGAGGGCCTTGCATATGGCCTCGGTCTCGGGGCTCAGCGGGATCTTCTCCTCGTATGCGATGACCCCCAAGCCTGAAGCGAGCGCAAGTTCCTGGAGGGCGGCCGCGACTCCGCCCTCGGTGGCGTCGTGCATCGCCGTCACGCCTCCAGTTTCTACCGCTATGGACGCTTCCTTGGCGATGCTTACCTTGTCGAAGAACTTCTTGGCCTCCTCGACCAGGGCCTCGCCCAGCTCCTCCTTCAGCTTGCCGTACAGCTCGGAAGCGAAGATGGCCGTCCCTTCTATTGCCGCCCCCTTAGTAATCACGACGACGTCGCCCTTCTTCGCGCCGCTGGAAGTCACGTACCTTCCCCTCGGCGCTTCGCCCATAGCCGTCACCGAAAGGACCGGCCTGTTGAGGCCCGGGGTTACTTCGGTGTGCCCGCCGACTACGGCGACTCCGAGCTTTTTCGCTTCAAGGTCTATCTGCTCCATTATGGACCCGAGCTGCTCCGGCGTCGAACCTTCTTGGAGGAAGATGACGACGGATATCCACCTCGGCCTCGCCCCCCTTGACGCTACGTCGTTCGTCGACACTTTTACCGCGAGGGAACCGATGTTTTCTATCGCGCCCGTTATCGGGTCGGAGTGGACAACGAGCACCCTGTCCCCGAAGTCTATCACGGCCGCGTCCTCCCCTATTTTCGGCCCTACCAGCACCCTGCCATCCTCCTTGCCAAGGCGCGTGTAGATCGTCGTCCTCAGGAGGTCGGGTCCGAGCTTCCCGGTCGCTAAAGGTTCTCCAGGCATATCCCCGCATCCCAGCTTAGCTTCGGCTAAAGCTCTTTCAGTCGCCGGTGAAGATCAAAGGCGCGCATACCGGTTCGAGAGCTCGACCGCGGTCTCCGCGACGCTTTTTGCATCCTTGCCGAAGATGTAGGTCATGGGCTCGATCCCCCTCGAGCCCAAGTCGATTACGACGGGCGGAATCGGGCCGTTATTCGCGAGCTCCGCAAGGGATTGCACGACTTGGTCATCGCTTGCCGCCGTTTTGTCGTTCCGGACCGTCCTGCCAACCTCGAGGCCCATGCCGGCGAGGGCTGCCTCGATCCCCTGGTCGTGTTTCACGTTTATGGCCGCCCTTACGAGCGGGTTGGAACGCATCGCGGTCAGCAGCATCTGCGCCATGTGGTGCGAAGCGCCGAACTCGGGGGGCATTATCGCCTGCGCCCTGTTTTTTACCCTCACTATCCTCCCCGGAAAGGCCGCGACGTCGGCTTCCTCCTTGGCTCCCTCCAAGGCCATCACTATGTTCACGGAAACCTCGGGCATGATCAGGGCGAAGAAGGGGGAAGAGTTCAGCGTCTTCGCCGCCGCCTCGAGCTGGTCCAGCGTTTCCATTTTCGCCCTGTCCATCCTCGTGGTTCCGTAAATCCTCGTGCAAGCGGCGCACCTTGCAAGGAAGGGCGCTTGGCGCCGGTGCGCTTCGCATAACGAACCTCTTGCCAAAAGTCCCCTGCAGATCGACAGAATCGTCTGGACCGCCTCGACCGGGTCCCGCAGGACGTCT
>JAFNJA010000025.1:0-4089 GCA_017601265.1 Candidatus Brockarchaeota archaeon | reverse complement strand
GCACAGGACCGCGGCGTACCGGTCCATATCCTGCTCATCTACGCCTATCTCGCGCAATTTCTTCCTGTGGAGGCGGGGGGTCTTCGTGAGGAGCTGGCTGACCGCCGGCTGCGTGATGCCCATCAGGGAGGCTATCCGACCTTGGCTTATTTCCCTCCTGCTCAGCTCGTGGGCAACCAGCCCCCTGATCGAGGGGAGAAAGGATTCCGCGATTATGTTATACGGTGGATGCACAGCATAAAGCAGTTATTATTAGCCTTATAATGTCTCCCTTCGGGATCAAAGTAGCGTCATCTTGCGTTTTCGGGCGTATTGGGATTGGGGAACGGCTGACCTGTGCCGACGGAGCTAGGCGGTCGTTCAGGGAAACATCTCAAAAACGCGCGCTTTTTCCAGCAAGTATATGATGATCGCGCTGACCACGATCTCGACCCCCAGGTAGCTTCCGTTATATATCGCAGAGTACAGCACGGGAGACATCCCTTCCGGCGCATACTCAGAGAAGAATACGATGCCGGACAAGAAGTGAGCGACGAACCTGCCAGCGATCCCGGCGGCCGCGCCTGCCATCCGGTATTTTTTGAAAAATCCGGCCAGACCGAGCGCGCCGAACGCGATGGGATAGTCGAGGAGCCCCTGCACGGGATTCACCACGTAGCCCGGATAGGGCAAGAACAGCCGCACAAGGCCGTAAAGGGCTCCGGCCACGCAACCAAGCTTGGTTCCCTTCCTCAAAGCGAACCACAAAATCGGGATCATGCTCCCCGCCGTTACGGATCCTCCCTGAGGCAGCCTGAAAATTTTCACGAAGCTAAGAACCGTAGACAGGGCGATCGCGCCCGACATCTCCGCGATGGTTCTCGTTTGGAGCTTCATGCCGGCTTCCAGCCCCATCCCTCCTTTATAAAGGGTTTAATTAACCGCTTATCAGGCCAAGAGAGCGGCGCCAATCGCCGCGGCGACTGGAACCAAAAAATTGTCGTCCACTCCCAATGGCAGGCACTCCGCAAGCATGCCGGCGGCGCACCCGGCGACCGCCGGCGCCGGTTTGGCGAAGGCCAGGCAGACCGCGAGGGCGGCCGCGAAACCCGCGATCGAACCTCCGACGGTTTTCTTCGGGTTCAGGGGATTTTTCGCCAAGCCCATTACGCGTCCAGCCGTTGGAGCGACCCCATCCCCGACGGCCAAGACGATCACCGAAACGGAGGCTGCGCTGAGCGGGAAAAGGGCGTAAGCTACCAAGAAGCCCGCGAACGCGCTGATGGGGTTCAGGTACGGCTTTCCCAACTCCTCCTCCAGGCTTCCGAGCGACTCCATGACCACTGAAAGGTACAGGGGCTCCCTCAAGTAGAACCACCTGAAAAACTCGTACGTTGCGTACGCGGCCAAGCAGGCGGATACGAAGACGATCGCGGTCGGCTTTCCGTAGAGCATGCCGAGGGCGAAGATGATGAGGCCGCCAATAGAATGCGCGAATTTCTGTTTTGGAGTTACGCTCGGGACGAGGAGGCTCGCGAGGCTCCTCTTGGTGATTTTCGGCAACGAGAGCATGAACGCGCCGGCCGCCATGGTCATGGCTAGGAGGGGAGGTTCGAAGGCGCCGCGCGCGGTTCCCAGGGCCAATACCAGGAAGGCGGAACCCACCGTGGCCGAGCAAGCGAAAAGTTTTTTCGAGTCCATCTTCGCTACCTCAACTGCACGTGGTATCGCAGAAACGCGCATATGCCGCCCAGCCTCTCGAGCTTCTCCCCGCCTTCGTGCCTGGGGCTTATGATGCGGATCCTGCCCCTCCCGTTCTCGACGAGCCTGATGAGCGCCTCGAGCTGCTTCCGCCCCTCGGAGTCCAGGCGCGTTGGGAGCCTTTCCGAAACCAAAAGGGTTTCTACGCTGCCAACTTCTGCTGCGGCCCGCACGTCCTGGAAGCCGTAAGCGACGTTCCTACCGCCTCCGATCCTCGCTAGGGCCTCCTCTACGAGCAACGATTCCTCCACCGCCCTGGTCTTCTCGACGGCGTTCCTTAGGGCGCCGCTCCTCAGCGCTTCGTGTATCCCCGCGGGCGTTCCGCTCGTCGCCGAACCCACGTAAACTATCCTCTTGGCGATCATCGGCTCGGTCGCCCGGAGGAAATCCGCGAGTTCGTTCTTGACGAAGCCGGGGCCGACTACAACGATGCCGCACTCCATCCGCTTCGCGAACTGCAGAATCGCCCCCAGGACCTCTTTGAAGAAACCCTTCATGGCCTGCTCCCTGTATTCCGGGTCGGCTTTCCCGGGAACGTGCCTCGAGATCTGCTGGATCGAGGCCACGCCGAAATCCCTTATGACGCCTATCGACGATTCCCCGCTTTCGACGGCCACGACCAAAAGCGGCCTCGACCGCCTCCTCTTTGAAGTGAGGCGGAGCCACTGGTGCCTCGTCCATTCGCTTTTGCTGATGGTCAACTTCGTTCCGTGCTTGCCCCCTTACGCCTTCTAGTTCCTCGGGCGATTCCACGACCGTTCCGCCCAACCTCAAAGTCTCGGAATCGAGGTCCAGGTCGGTCGAATCTATCCTGATCGCGAGGTGGGTGGGGACCTTCTCCTTTTCGCCTTTGTCCGCGTCGGGTTTCCTGATCACGCGGGTTGTCGGCCCGTATACCAGGTCTCCCGACTCGATCACGTTGTACAAGTCCCAAAGGTCCTCCACGCTCCTGGGGACCAGAGTGACCGCGCCATGCCTGCGGTCCAGATTCAGGATGTTCAAGGCGTCCGAGGCTCCAAGCGGAGCTTCCAGGCGGATTAAAGAACGTTATTCCGGGCTCGCTCGGCTCCAGCTTCCGTTGGCTTGGCCGGCAACATTAAAACCACCCGCGCGAAAGCTGGCGCGTGAAGGGGGCGTCGGCTAGAGCTCTCTGCGGCCAATCTGGTCTAGGCTTCATGGCTTGGGACCGGCACGAAAGCGGTGGCCTGCAAGCGCCCAGCGCTTAGGCGCGCGCAAATGAGATCCCAGGTTCGAACGCCCTTGAGCGGGCCTCAGGGCCGGAATTCCTGGCGCCCCCACCACCGAACCGCAGGTCGCGGAACGCGGTAAACGGTTCAGCCGCTAGTTTCCCCCTAGCGCGCAACCTTCGGCAGCGGAACTAAGCGGTTTGCTCGGGACGGCCTGCTCGGCCCGGGCTTGGATTTCGGTGGGGTGACGGCGACCGCCGACTGGCGGTTTGAGGCGACGCGCAATCACGCGATCAAGGGCACGTTTGGCCGCGGCCCTCGAAAACCCTTTTTTATTTCGAAACGGATCCTGGTTCGAGTTCCATGGCGTCGTTTGCCAAAGATCTCTACGGAAAGGTCGTCATGATAACGGGCGGGGCGGCGGGCACCGGCAGGGCGACGGCCCTTCTTCTCGCGGAGGCTGGCGCTTCTCTGGCATTGGTGGACACGGAAACCAACCACGGGGAGGATACCGCGATGGAGGCGAAGGAAAGGGGCGGGGATGCCGTGTTCGTGAAGGCCGACGTCACGGAGATCCGCGAGATCGACCATGCCGTCTCGAAAACCTTGGAGAAGTTTGGTAAAATCGATGCGCTCGTGAACAACGCGGGCGCCAACCTCGTGGCCGACGTTGAGGAGACGGAGGAGTTCGACTTCGACAGGATCGTGGACGTCAACTTCAAAGGCGCTTTCTTTTGCTCCAAGGCAGTAATACCGGTGATGAAGAAGCAGGGCGGAGGGGCCATAGTTAACGTGGCTTCGGTTTCTGCCCACGTTGGCCAGCCGATGCAAGCCGCGTACGCTGGAACCAAGGGAGCTGTTCTGGGAATGACCAAGGCCATGGCGATGGAGCTCGCCCCCTACAACATCAGGGTCAACAGCGTCAGTCCGGGTGCGGTTGAGGCCCCCATGTTGAGGTCGTGCATGGAAATGCAGTTCGAGGCAAGGGGGATCTCGATCGAGGAGGTCAGGAAGGAGCTCGCGAGGGAGGGCATGATCGAAAAGAGCCCGGACGGGATGGC
The DNA here is from genome assembly GCA_017601265.1 of Candidatus Brockarchaeota archaeon. Taxonomy (GTDB): domain Archaea; phylum Thermoproteota; class EX4484-205; order EX4484-205; family DTQO01; genus DTQO01. The sequence continues at coordinate 101 of JAFNJA010000025.1, read as the reverse complement.
CCCCATAGTGCTCTTCCTTTGTTCCGACAAGGCTTCTTCGATCACGGGCGTCGCCTTTTTGGTTGATGCCGGTTGGTTTGAGTAGAGAGCCAAGGAAATGG
>JAFNJA010000024.1:16592-18054 GCA_017601265.1 Candidatus Brockarchaeota archaeon | reverse complement strand
CGGCCTTTTCAAAGGATCGGAGAGGCAAAAGCTAAATCCTTCATTTTTCGACAAACTATGACAAGTGGTTAAGGATGGCTGAAGCAGCAGCGGCTGCGGCGTCTGCGCAGCACTCGAGCTCTTACCGGGTGAAGTTCAGGAGGGAAGAGTTTTTGGAGTTGGTCGAGATCGCAAATCCGAAGATAATCTACCACAGGAGGAGGATGCACTTTTCTCGTTCGACGGCTTCGTAATGTACACCTTCGAGTGCAAGGACGGCGACTTCAAGCAGAAAGTGTTGCACGCGATCGAGTTCTCGAACGAGAGTTGGAAGGAGTGAGCCCGGCCATTAATGCCATCCGCGCGGCGGACGCCAAGCCACGCACCCATTTCCTCAAAGCCTGGTCGTGTCCACGCCGATGGGCACCAAGGCTACGAGTTACCCTTCGACCTGCCGCTTGATCTTGGAAAGCACGTCGCGCGAAGCCTCGATGAATCTCCTGACGTCCTCTTCGGTATGGGCGTCCGAAAGGTGGCACCTTTTGAGCGGATGCGCCACGAACAGGAACCCCCTTTCCCTCATACCCCTGTTGTACTTCAAGAACGATTCGGAGTCGTTGCCCAAGAGGGAGCGGTAGTCAACGATTTCTTCGTCAGTGAAGTAGATGTTGAAGATCGAGCGGAAGCCGGATACCTGCGCCTTGATCTTCAAGTCCCCAAGGACTTCCGCGAGCCCTTTCCGGGCCATGTCTCCCAACTTGAAAAGGCGCTCGTGGACTGCCCCGCCTTCGAGTTCGCCCAGCGTGGCCAGGGCTGCGGCCACAGAGATTGGGTTGGCGCAGTAAGTGCCGGCCATGTGCGCCCCTCCAATCGGCTTCAGCTGGTCCATGATCTCCTCAATCCCGCCGACCCCTCCGATGGCGTAGCCGTTGGCCAAGGACTTCGCGAAGCACGTCAAGTCGGGGTACACCCCGAATATCTCCTGCGCCCCGCCCAAGCCGTGCCTGAATCCGGTTATCACCTCGTCGAATATCAGCACGGCGTTTACCTCCTCCGTGACCTCTCGTACCGTTTGGAGGAAACCCTCCTTTGGCATTATGCATCCCACGTTGTGCAGGATCGGCTCGACTATGACCGCCGCCAAATCTTCCCCGTTCTCCCTGGCCGCTTTCTCGAAGGAACTTGCGTCGTTCCACGGGACGACCACGGTCTTCTCCACGGCTTCCGGCAAAATTCCTGTGCTCACGGGATGCTTCGTCCCGACCTTTTCCGCTGGAGGCGCCACGGCGAAGTCGACGTAATCGTGCCAACCGTGGTAAGCGCCTTCGAACTTCATTATCTTCTTCCTGCCCGTGTACGCCCTTGCCAGCCTTATAGCGTGGTAAGTTGCGTCGGTTCCAGCGTTGCAAAACCTGACTTTCTCTATGGACCGGACGTGCTCCACGACCTTCTCGCCCAGCTTGCACTCGTTCTCGGTCGAGCC
>JAFNJA010000024.1:0-16503 GCA_017601265.1 Candidatus Brockarchaeota archaeon | reverse complement strand
TTTTGGGTGGCAGTGGCCCAGGATTACCGGGCCGAAGGCCATGTGGAAGTCGACGTACTCGTTGCCGTCTACGTCGTACAGCGCCTTCCCGAGGGCCTTTTTGAAGAATATCGGGTGGGGATCCGAGAACCTGAAGTCGTCGTGGACCGCTCCCACTGCGACTTTCTTGGCCCTCTCGTACAACTCCCTGGATTTGGCGAGATTCAAGTCGGCCAGAGTTGCGCGAACCTTTGTCAGCTTATTACGTTTTGCATTATGCGAAAGGACGCGAGTTTCCACTGAACGCGAATGCAAAGCGAGGCGAGAATGGTGCTCATAACCCCAGAATGCCAAACGCGACGCGCGGGCACGAATTCGATCCGCGGATTGGGGGAGACCCTCGGCCGTTTTGCGCCGCATCACGCGTCGGGTGACGCGGGCGATTCCTGAGGCTTGGCGATCAGCAGCAGAAGGTTGCGTTGCGTGTCCGCCTCCTTCCACCAAGTTTCCCGATTCCCATCAGGCAAATTTTATAATCGCCGCGTTCCGCCTCGGGTCAGATGGACGGATCGGGGCGTGCCATCAAGCGGAGATCCGCGATCCTAAGGGATCGGGCCTGCGGTTCCCAACCCCAACGCCCAGCGGTGGGCGCGACGACATGGCCAGGAAAATCGGCTTCGACACGGAAAAGTACCTGAAGGCCCAGGTGGCGAAGATCCTCGAGAGGGTATCGTATTTCGATAAACTGTACCTCGAGTTCGGCGGAAAACTCTGCTCCGACAACCACGCCTACCGCGTGCTCCCGGGATACGAGACGGACACGAAGGTAAAGATGCTCAAGCGCCTGGGAAAGCAGATGGAGATCGTCCACTGCATCTCCGCGAAGGACATAGAAGCCGGGAAGGTGAGGGGCGACAGCCGGCTCACGTACGAAAACCAGATACTCAAGGACATCAGCGACCTCGCCGAATACGGCTTGCCAATCAGCGCGGTCGTAATTACGCGCTTCAGCGGCGAGTTGGGCGCACTGAAGTTCAAGCAGAAGCTGGAGAACAGGGGGCTCCGGGTCTACACCAAATACGAGATCAAGGACTACCCCAGGGATCTCGACGCGGTCCTGAGCGAAGAGGGATACGGGAAACCCGAATGGGTCCCCACAGAAGGGAGGATCGTTGTCGTGACCGCCCCGGGACCAGGAAGCGGAAAGATGGGCTTCGCCATGAGCCAGATCTACCAGGAGAGGAAGAGGGGCTTGGCCAGCGGATTCGCCAAGTTCGAAACCTTCCCGATCTGGAACATCGAGCTCGACCACCCTGTCAACATCGCCTACGAGGCGGCAACCGCCGACATAGGCGACTACAACGTGGTGGACCCGTTCCACCTCGCAGCGTACGGCATCACCAGCATCAGCTACAACAGAGACGTGGAGAATTTCTCCATTCTGAAAAGGATGATCGAGCGCATGGTTGGTCCAGAAGACCCGATGGCCAAGTACAGGTCTCCCACGGACATGGGCGTCAACATGGCCAAGGAGGGGATCGTCGACGACGAGGTATGCCGCGACGCCGCCAGGCAGGAGATCGTGCGCCGCTTCTTCCGCTACACCCTCGATTTCGTAGAGGGCAACACCGGAAGGGAAACGATCCGCCGGATGGACGAGATCATGGCAAAGGCCAAAGTGAGGCCGGAAGACAGGGCCGTAGTGGTCCCAGCGAGGGAGGCGGCCGAGGAGGCGGAGCGCAGGAGGAACGAGGGGAAGGGGCACAGGGGCATCTACTGCGGTGCCGCCATCGAGCTTTGGATCGGCGACGAGCGCCTCATCGTGAAGGGCAAGAACAGCCCCTTGATGCACGCCGAGTCGGCAGCAATACTGAACGCCGTAAAGGCCATCGCCGGCTTGCCGGACGGCGTCCACGTCATAGACCCGAGAGTCATAGACGCCATGATAGGGTTAAAGCGCGCCTTTGGCAGGACAGCCTCGTCCCTTGACGTCAAGGAGGTGCTCGACGCCCTGGCGGCAAGCTCGGTCACGGACGAAAGGGCGGGGAGGTGCGTCGAGGTCTTGGGGCGGCTCAAGGACTCCGAGATGCACACGACCCACCTAATGAACAACGGCGACGAGGCGCCCCTCAAGCAGCTCGGGATCAACGTCACCACGGACGCCCGGATCCCGCTTCCGACTTAGAAGGCCCTATTTGGAATACTCTACGTGCGCTCTGTCGAGACATCTAAGACTCCTTATAGACCCCTATTAGATCCCTTAACCAACTTCAAGGCCGCGACAGGAAGTCCAAAGATCCGTCGTAATAATTATCCTTCCATTACGCCCATGCGATAAGCACTTTTTGCAAAAACGGGTTGCTTTAAGGTTCCTTACGCGAAAAAACCCCAGACTTGATCATCTCGGCCAGCGGATTGTCGTCAACGTCAAGCGGCAGCCTTACAACCGCTCGGCGGCGACTCGACTCGTAACAAGCGAAGATTATCTCCGTGGCGTTCAAAGCCTTCCTGGCGCTCAGCTCCGGTTCCCGGCCCGTCTGAAGGGCATCGACCGCGTCGGCTATCGCCCTCTCGATGTATCCTGGCCCGTGAAGGCCTTCACCATGCGTATCCATGACCTCCCATCTAGCGCTGCCCTTCCGCCTCACCCGAAGGTCAGACCCATCCGGAGCTCCCACCTCTATCACCCCCTCCGTTCCGACAATCCTGTTGTGGGCGCCCACCGCGCCCATGGCGTCCCCCGTGCCCATGAACCCGAACACGCCGTTCTTGTACTTCCAGAGGAAGACCCCGTGGTTCTCTACCGGGGCGCCGAACACAAGCTTCTCCCTGGAGTAATCGACCTGCCCGATCACCCATTCAGCCTGAACCTCGTCGTTGTAGAACCCGAACATGTCGACGTAGTGCGTCCCGTAGTCGTAGATGTCGCCGCACGAACCCTCGAGCCTCTCAAGCTGGCCGATCTCGCCCGCCTTCAAAAGCTCCCTCGCCACGCGGAAAGGCTTGCCGAAACGCCGCTGGTGGTTGAACGTCAGCTGGACTCCGCGCTTTTCGCACTCTTCGAACATCAGTTTCGCGCCGCCCCAGGTGTCGGCCATCGGCTTTTCGCAGTGGACGGCCCTCACCCCTGCCCTCGCGCAGTCGACGACCATCCTGGAATGGAGGCGGGGCCACGTGCAGACGCTGACTATGTCGAGGTTTTCCCTCGAAAGCATCTCGTTGTAGTCCGAGTAGATCTTTGGCACGTCGTAGGCCTTCGCGAAAGCCTCGGCGTTCTCCCGCACTATGTCGGCACAGGCAACGATCCTGCAATTGCCCAGATCCATGTAGGCCTTGGCGTGGTAGTGCGCCATTCCGTAGCCCGTCTCATCGCCTTCCTCTTTCCTCTTTCCGGTCCCTATTATGCCGATCCTCAACTCGTTCAACGTTTTAACGCTCGCCGTAAACGCCCAAGGCTTTTTAACGTTTCGACGTTCCCGCGGCGTTCGTCGGCGCGAACATCCAAAGCCCTTTTTGATCCTTCTCCAGATCCTCGGTTCGGATGGCCATGAGTCAAACGCTCATGTTGGGCAGGCATGGAGTACGCCATCTCGGCAACCGGACGGCTCACAGCTTATTCCTCCAGGGAAATGGAAAAACTTCGCAACAGCCCTCGTCTTTCACTGCCCCGAAAAATCTGGCAACCACCCAGGCGTTATCCTCAATGGGAGTCGCACTGAATTCATCTTAGATGCGTCGGTGCCACGTCCCGGCTGGATATTTGCGATCGTTGAGCGCTCAAATCATGTCCCCGTTCGTCGCCGAGCCTTGCCTTGACCAAGAATCTGAAGCAGAAGAAAAGAAGAAACGTCATCCTTACGAAAGCCCGACATCGCGGTCGAAAGAGTAAAAACACGAGTTGATAAGCTTTAAATATAATCCAGCGTTTTTCACGGGCTTCGGGATGAAGTTCAGAAAGTTCGGAAGTCTGGACTGGAAGGTCTCAGCGCTTGGTTTCGGGGCGATGAGGCTTCCTACAGTCGGCGGGGACCACTCCAAGGTCGACGAGCCCGAGGCGGTCAGGATGATCAGGTACGCCATCGACCATGGCGTCAACTACATCGACACGGCGTACCCTTACCACGGCGGAAACGGCGAAGTCGTGGTGGGCAAGGCGCTTGGAGAGGGATACAGGGAGAGGGTCAGGCTGGCAACGAAAATGCCCGTCTGGCTCGTGAACTCCCGCGAAGACATGGACCGGATTTTCGAAGAGCAGCTCAAGAGGCTCCAGACCGACTACGTGGACTTCTACCTCCTGCACTCTTTGAACAAAGACGCGTGGTCGAAAATAAAGGGCTTGGGCGTCTTCGACTGGGCCGAGAGGGTAGTATCGGAGGGCAGGATAAAACGCCTCGGCTTCAGCTTCCACGACGATTTCGAGGTCTTCAGGGAGATCGTGGACGGTTACGACAAATGGACGCTCTGCCAGATTCAGTACAACTACGAGAACGAGGAAGTCCAAGCAGGGACGAAGGGTTTGAAGTACGCCGCCGGGAAGGGCCTTGCGGTGGTGGTAATGGAGCCACTGCTGGGAGGGGCTTTGGCGAACCCGCCGCCTGCCGTGAAGCAGATCTGGGACGAGGCGGGGAAGGATCCGGTAGAGATGGCTCTACGATGGCTCTGGGACAAGCCCGAGGTGTCCGTAGTCTTGAGCGGGATGAGCACGATGGAGCAGGTCGAGCGCAACGTGGAGTTCGCTTCGAGGTCGGGCGTCGGGACGCTGGTCGAAAGGGAAAGGGAGCTGATAAACGCGGTGCGCCTGAAGTACGGGGCACTCCGCCCAATACCATGCACGAAATGCGGCTACTGCATGCCGTGCCCGAACGGCGTTGACATACCCCGCAACTTCGAGCTGTACAACGACGGATTCGCTTACAACGTCATGGACAGGAGCAAATGGGTCTACAACAGGGACGATTTCAAGGAGAAGCGCGCCGGCGCGTGCGTTGGCTGCATGGCGTGCGAGGAAAAGTGCCCGCAGAAGATAAGGATCAGCGAATGGATGCCGCGCATCGACTCGGAATTGAGGTACCAAGCGCCCCAGCAATGACAGCTTCTGGAAGATAGCGGGTTAGCGCTACAAGTTGGCGCGCCTATCCAGGATTGGTCAGGTTCGCCAAACCGAAACATCGCCGCCGTGCGTAAAGCTGCAACATCGGCGAAAGAATCGAGGGTCGCTTGGCGGAGCAAACGTCGCACTAACAAAACCAAACTTTCATATAGGGCCTGTTACGGCAATCGAGGTCATGGGCGACGTATATTTCGCTTCCGCGCAGCCCAAGAAGTTCGAAAGGTCCGAAAGCCTCGTCTTCAAGCTCGTCGATGTCGCCAAGAAAGCGGGCCTGGCCGACGTGGTACCCAAGGGCAAGGAAAACCTCGTGGCGGTCAAGATACACTTCGGGCAGATTGGCGGGTACAGGACGATAAAGCCGCAGTTCGTACGCAACCTGATCGACGCCATCAAGGAGTGCGGCGGGAACCCGTTCCTGGTGGACACTTGGGGGATAGGGCATTTGGAAGCCGCGGTGAAGAACGGCATAACGTTCGAGAGCGTTGGGGCGCACATACTCCCCACCAACGGGGTCAGGGAGGGGGACTTGAGGCAGGTCAAGGTCAACGGATTGAGGTTCAAGGAGATAGACATCGCCGGGAACGTGTACGATGCGGACGCGTTCATCAACTTCTCCCACTCGAAGGGGCACGGTAGCTGCGGTTACGGCGGGGCCGTGAAGAACATCGCGCTCGGGTGCACCTCACCAAAGATAAGGCACGCCCTGCACGCCATGGAGGGGGAGGAAGATGGGGCAAGGAAGTTCCAGGAGGGCATGGCGGACTGCGTGGCCGCGCTGTACACGAAGTTCAAGGGCAAGGCGCTCCACATAAACTACATCTGCGACGTGCAGCCGAACTGCGACTGCGCCGATGTCAGCGAACCGCCGATCGTCCCCGACATAGGCATAGCGGCAAGCAAGGACATCGCTTCGCTGGAGGCTGCAACTTTGGACCTGATCAACAAGGCTCCTGGGCTCCCGTACTCGATCGCGGAGAGGTACAACCTTAAGGCCGGAGACGACAAGTTCAGGATAATACACGGGAAAGATCCATACATCCAGGTCAGGGCCCTCGAGAAGCTCGGCTTGGGCTCCGTGAAATACAACCTGATAGAAGTGTAAACCTCAGCAAGTCCGCAAAACGTGGAAGAATCACCCGACTGGCAGCGACAGTTTCCGCCTAAGAGGCAATTTTTCCACTCTGGACCTTTGCGTTTCGTGGATTCATAGGAGCTTATAAGCGCCATTGGAATTGCATAATGACGTGCTTTGGGGAGAGATATCCTCAAAGACAGGAGCGGAAAAATCAGCGGCGCGATGGCAGTTCTCCTCGCCATCGTCGTGATTCTGCTCTACACTAGGGTTGCGAGCACGCCGAAGGGATCGGAGGATACTTTCTATTTCGTGTATGGCACACTCAAGTGGTTTCTCAAAGCTCTGGACCTCCTAAAGTACGTGGAGGAATATCTCAAAAGTTTCGAGGAGTTCCTCAAGTACGTGCAAGGAACGGAGCTTTGGCCCCTCATCATTTCGATCCTCGCGCTCGTCGTCATGGAACTCGCGGTCATGGGGGCGTTCTATTGCGCATTGGTAACGGTTGGTACAACTACGCGGGTATTGGGTTTTGTGAGCGAAGTAAGGGACAATCGCAAAAAATTCCACGACCCCTATGGAAAATCAAGGTTCAGCGTAAGCAAGATTGTTGCCGCGGTAGGCAGGCTTGGAAAACTCCATCGTTCTAAAAGTTATGCACCTAATCCCTCAATAAGGGAAAAGGTCGTTAAGTTAAAGAAACTGCCTCCGTGGAGAAGGTTATCGACAACGGAGTGGTGGGATCTTGGTGAGAACCAGCTCATAACGCTCAAGGAAGGCGTGCTCAGGCATTTGATCATGGAAGCCAAGAAGCTCTGTCCTACGAAGCTCGCTCCCAAGGGCTCCATAACCAAGCTCGCCGAGAGGTCGGGCATAGACAGCGCGATACTGTGCAGGGCAATGAACCAGGAGGACTATGCCATGACCGTCAAGAACATCAAGAAGCTTCTAGACGCGCTCCACTTATCCTACGGGGAGCTGACTCCCTACATCAAGTCCATCGGAGGCGGCGGATTCAGGGAATCGATAACCAACCCCAAGCTTCCTTTCGACCTCTACAACGAAGACGGGGCGACTTTGGTAGCCGCGGGGCTGAAGGACGGGCACGTCCGCAAGGACAGGACGATCTTCGAGTACATTAATTACGACGAGGAAAACGTTCGGAGGGTGATCGAATCCGTCAACAGAGTCTTTGGCGACGTCACCTATCAAATGCGCTACGATGAAAAGGGCAGGCATAAGGGTGTGGTCTTCAATTCGGAGGCTATCGGCCTCGCGCTTCATAGGGCCGGGGTGCCCAAAGGCAGGAAGACCGAGCAAGACTATCACCTTCCTGACGTGATTAAGTTTGGAGACATCGCTATCAAGAAGTCGTATTTCAAACAATATATTCGCGATGATGGACACATTGATTACCGTGGCTATCTAATCTCAATGATTAATGCACATGAGATAGAATCAAGCATAAAATCAGATCATCGTGAATTATTTGACTATCTACCTTGGAAAAATCGGAAGGAGCAATTTGGTTATTACGTAACGCTAAGTAAATGGGTTGAGACAAGGATCCCTTCAGAGCTGAAACCAGTGTATCGCGATTTCATAATAAATATGAAGAAAACATGGATACCAGATATTGTGAAAGAAGAGAAAGCAATATTGGAAAGAACCTTTCATGTCAAAGCAAAAATAGTTCCTAAACAGATATAAATAGTAAAGGATGGAATAATTAAGGCTGAGTGGGAAATTAGAATATCAAGGAAGGCGATGTTTAATAAGATGATTCGTCAGCTTGACTTTAAACATGATGGTGAAAGAGAGATATGACTATGGAACGAATTATAGAAATAATACAAGAAATGTTTGTTGATGGACATATAAAGCGAATTGGATGGAAAGACATAATAACGAAGCTCGAAGGCAAAGGGATAGAACGCAACGACATAGACGATGCACTTAATGAAGCTGAAAGGCGGAAAATCATAGAGATCGTAGATGGATATTGTAGGTGGATAGACCCAGAAATTAGAGAATTAGAAAAGACCAAAACGCGAAAGCATTTTGACATTTTGGCCGAAATATTCAAGAATGGCAAGATCAACTTCCTTCCGGAGGAAGACGTGGAAGCTGCGCTCAGAGAAAGGGGTTTTGATGATGAGGAAATTATGAAGATACTTGGTGAGGCTGACAGAGACCACGTCTTAGAATTCTACACGGATACTTTTGGACCCGATGACAACTTGGTAGCCGGATGCAGCTGGATACCGCCAGAAGAGCGACAGCTGGAAGAGGAGGCGGAGAAGAGGCACAGGAAGTGGTTCGAGAAGTGGCTTGAGAAGAAGGCGACGCAGGAAGAGGTGTGGGATGAATAGAATACTTGATGCATTCGTGCTTTAGAAACGTAGGTTATACAGCATCATCGACATATCTTACTTACATCCTCATTTGAAACGGAATCATCCAGTACAAACGCATCCTTGTTTCCCTATCCTCCCTCTATCCTGAAAGGAAGCGGATTGACAACCTTGGCGCCATGCTTTTCGAAAGCCTTATTCCGGAGGCGCTTGTCACAGTTGCAAATAACATCTTCGTACTTGATCGGCAGAAAGCACAAGTCCCACACGCGGATCCTGAGATTGAGCTTTCTTCGATCTCGAGCTGAGTCAGATTGAGATACGGAAACTTCCTATGTCCGGATCTATTAGTATCGCCCAGACAAGCTCCTGAGCTTGTCAGATCAGCACGTACCCCATCTGCTTCATCTTCTCGAGCAGCGGCCTCATCCTCTCATGTTTTTCATGGAGATCCCGGGGGACCGGGAGTTGATTTCTTGAAAGGTAATCGCGGATGGCGTCCTTCAAAGCGTCGTCCGCCAGAACGGAACAATGGGTTTTCATCTCCGGCAATCCGTTCAAGGCCGATATTATGTCGTCTTTCGTCAATTTCAGCGCTTCTTCTATCGTCTTGTTCTTGACAAGCTCCGTCAGTACGCTGCCGCATGCTATTGAAGCGGCGCACCCTTGGGTTCTGTACTTCACGTCGACTATCTTGCCCTCCCTGACTTTTATCCAAAACTTCGTTATGTCCCCGCAAATGTCGCTCATGTAGATTCCTATGCCGTCCGCATCCTGTATGTCACCGACGTTCCTTGGGTTTCGGTAGTGTTGGAGCACCGTTTCGTTGTACATCGTCATTATGATGACCAGCTTGCCTCTATAAAGCTTTAGTAAAGTAGGTTCCAATCACCTTGAACGGATTCATTTTGAGTTTTCTAATATGCCGCTGGAAAGATGTGGAAGCTGATTTGCATAATAATCCGCGAGCACCAGCTTAATGGGACGATCGACGTGGAATGTTCGTTCGAACTTCCTAATGGAAAATATCCCATAGAAACGTATGCCCGTCTTTCACGGATAGGAGCTCTCCACTCCCTTGGATCTCAGAAAGTCCTCAACCTCCCTTAACGCAGGTATGGGCTCTACCGCCCCCAACCCTGTCGTCGATAGGGCCCCAACCGCGTTCGCGAAAGTTGCCGTCTTTTTCAGCGACCATCCTTTCAAGAACCCAAGGACGAACGCGCCATCGAAGGCGTCGCCCGCGCCCGTCGCGTCTACTGCGGCAACCTTGAATCCTGGAACAAGGACTTTTTCCCCTCCAGCGACAACCAAGCAACCCTCGCTGCCCAGCTTAATGACGATCAGCTTGGGCTCATATACCGAACGTATCCTCTCGACCGCGTCTCCGGCGTCTCGCGCGTACAAGTTGCCGAAATCCTCCCTGCTGGCGAACACCAGATCAGCCTTCGCGACCGCCTCCTCGATGCGCGGCCTCGCTATTTCTTGCGGCCAGAGTTTCGGCCTGTAATTCACGTCGAAGCTGAAAAGGCCGCCCGAGCCTTTTACGATTTCGGCGCCTTTAAGGGCCGCTTCCCTGCAGCTTTCACTCAACGCAAGAGTTATTCCGCTCGTGTGGAAGAGCTTTGCCCTCATGAGGGACTCGGCATCCAGGTCCGAGGGCGAGTAATGGCTGGCTGCCGATCCTTTCCGGAAATACGTGAAGTCGTGCTGTCCGTCCGGAAGCAGAGATATGAAATAGACGGCCGTGTAGCCGCCCCTTTCGATCACGACCTGCGATGCATCGACGCCCTCTCTTCGCCATAGTTCCAAGAGGGACTTTCCGAACCCGTCATCGCCTATCCTGCAGACGTAGCCGCAACTTCCGCCAAGCCTGGCCACGGCGACAGCGAAGTTTGAAGTGTCGCCTCCCCACCCTCTCCTGAACGTCTGGACGTCCTCGAGTTTTCCTACGTTGGTAGCGCAGAACTCTACCATAGGTTCACCAAAACTGAATACGTCCGTCAAAGTACTTGTTCTCTCCGAAAAGAAGCACCTAATAAGAATTCGGTCTGCTAGGTTTTCCATTCTTATCGGCCGTCTCCTCCTCGCTGACTGACCCTCTCCGCCTCCTTCGTTTCCTAAATCATTGCTCCTGATCGTGGCTTAAATACTCGCTGCATGTTCTTACGCTTCACCGGAAACGAAACCGAAATCGACATCCATCCCTAATGATCGCGATGATCGAGCTCATCACAAACGCGCGTGCGATGGTATCGACGGGCGTCTTGTATAAGACGTACGGTAGGGGCATCGATCCCCAATTAATCCAGCAATTACCCTCAAAGGCCTCAAATCCAAGGCGGCGCCCTGCGCCTAAGCCGCCTTTCATTGGTAAGTATTATATTGCGGAGTTGAAATCGTTCCGGTAGGAGGAGCGCGAAGTTGCTAAGAAAGATCGTCTCGATAGCCCTAGTCTCGCTCATACTCTTAGGTCTGCTGGCACCCATAAGCTCCTTCGTTCAGGCGCAAAACGATTTAGTCCGTGTCATCGTGGATACGGTTGGAAAGCCTACCAGCGAGCACGTGGATTCCGTCGAGAAATTGGGGGGAAAAGTGAGGTACAGGTACAAGCTCATCGAAGCCATAGCCGTCAGCCTCCCTGAGAGCTTAATAGAAAAGCTGAGGGAGAAGCCCTGGGTCAAGCGGATCTCCTTGGACAGGGAGGTCCATGCGTTGCTTGACGTTAGCGTTCCGACGATCGGCGCCAAAAGCGTTTGGGGCGAGGGATACGATGGATCGGGAATAAAGATAGCGATCTGCGACACGGGGATAGACAAGAACCACCCGGATCTCAAGGGCAAGGTTGTGGCTGAAAACAAGTTCCTCTCGTCTATCTGGGGCATTATGGAAGGAACGGAAGACAACAACGGGCACGGAACGCACGTCGCCGGCATAGCTGCCGGGACGGGCGCCTCTTCGGGCGGAAAGTACAAGGGCGTCGCTCCCGGCGCGTCGTTGATAAACGCCAAGTGCCTCGATAGATTCGGATCCGGTTATTTGTCCGACGTAATAGCCGCCATCGAGTGGTCGGTCGACATGGGCGCGGACGTGATCAGCTTGAGCATCGGCGCCGAAGGGCCGTGCGACGGTAGTTGCGCACTCTGCACGGCTGTCGACAACGCCGTCGGTAGGGGCGTCGTGGTCGCCGTTGCCGCCGGAAATTCCGGGCCCGATCCCAATACTATAACGTGCCCCGGAAACGCGAAGGAGGCGATAACCGTTGGCGCCGCGGACGATAGGGGAACCGCGTCAACAGGCGATGACACTGTTTCGGAATGGAGCGGCAGGGGGCCCACGGCGGATGGGAGGGTGAAGCCGGACGTGGTCGCGCCGGGCGTCAACATAATGTCCTGCAAGTATAAAACCAACAGCTACGTCGGGATGAGCGGTACGAGCATGGCCACCCCGCACGTCTCCGGAGCTGCCGCGCTGCTGCTTAGCGCAAGGCCCGACCTGACTCCGGCTGAAGTCAAGCGCGCGCTCATGAGCACTGCGATCGACTTGGGCTACGGCGAAAACACCCAGGGCGCTGGACTTGTAGACGTGTACGCTGCCTACCAGTACGTTTCGGGAGGCTTGTCTGTCAATGTCGATGTCCCATCGGAGGTCGATTTGAACGAAATATTCGAGGTGGTGGCGACTATCAAGAACAATGCCGATGTGGCCGCAACTGGAGTAAAGGCGACTATCGCCCTGCCCGCTGGCTTGAGCTTGTACTCTGGCGGGGAGACGAAAGACATAGGCGATCTAGCTTCCGGATCTTCAGGGTCTGCATCGTGGCAGGTCGAGGCTGATAGCGCTGGCTCCTACGCGGTCGTTGTAAGCGCGGTCGATTCGACCGGCGGATTGGGAGGCGAGGGAAGCGCGAGCGTGAAGGTTCTGAAGCCTCCGAGCATAGAGATAGCTGAAATTGGCTACTCGCCATCTACGATCTACGAGGGCAACGAGTTCGAGCTGAAGGCGATCATCAAGAATGGCGGCGACGCAACTGCAACCGGAGTTTCAGCCAGCATCAGCTTCGATGCTAAGGGTTTGTCTTTGGTTTCTGGCGAAACCCCGGATAAGTACGTTGGAAACTTGGCTGGAGGCTCGACGGCAACGGCAAAGTGGAACGTCTTGGCCACAAATGAAGGCCAATACGAGATCACGGTACACGCAACGTCAACTAATGATGGAGACATCTCGGGCAGCACTACCGTTACAGTTCTGAAGAAACCAGACACTCAGGCCGCCTACGTGGGCATAGACATGTCCAAGAGGTCGCTCCTGAAGCTAATGTGGAGGGTTACGGCAACCGTCACGGTAACATCGGACGGCAGGAACCCAATAAAAGGGGCGGCCGTTGAAGGCCATTGGAGCGGCGATTACCAAGGAACCGTCTCGGGCACCACGAGCAGCAGCGGCAAGGTGAGCTTCAGGACGCAGTGGATTTTGATCGGAGGCCAGGGCCGCGTAACCTTCACGATCGACAAAGTTGTGAAGGATGGCCAGGAGTACACCCTCGTAGGAGAGAGAACCGAGACGATAGAGGGCCCTTAATCGAGCAGGTTCGATTCCAGGTAAACCTAAACGATATGAAAACTTCGGCGAAAGGCTCAGACAATGCCCTTACCATTTTTTTCTAGCCATCTAGTCTTTACCCCAACTATTTCCCCGGTGCCCGCGTCCAAGTAAACCAAAACCATGGGTCTTTCGGGCACCCCAACCCCAGGAAGGCTCCAGTGGACGCTCCACAACGCTTTCGGCTCCATTGTGGGAAGATAATCGGGATGCTCTCTCATGATCCGCTGGACATCCTCGGGCGAAAGCTCGCGCGCATAGGTCGCCGCGGCCTCCGGATGTCTATCCAAAAGGCGTCTTACCTCTCGAGACCTCTTGCTGACCTCTATCGCTTCGTCCTTGTCCATGGCATCTTCCCAGATGCTATTTGACACTCAACATATCTACCTTAAAGGTGTTGCGAACTCAGCTGCGGCACAACTGGATAAATAGCACCAATTGCCAAAGAGGATACGCCTTTATTTACTTGCCTCCGAAAGCAAAAACGCCAAAAATTAAACTCACTTAATGCGCTCACCATCTTGTCTTGGATCGGAGAGTTTGCTGCACGGCAGGGATTTTTCCTTATTCGATCGAACTTGGGTTTCAGCCGTTTGGCCTAAAACATCTTGCTTAACGTTTTAATTTCACTTCGGCCAGGTCGAATAGCGGAGATTTGATGCTCGAATACCAAAGGTTTCTAACCAAGGATTCCAAGCCCTTCAACCCTTTGGAACTGGCGGAGGAGACCGAAAAGATCGTAACTAGGCTGGGAGATCTAGGGCAGGAGAGGAAGTACACCGATTTCTACTCAGTTCCAGTCTACAGGGGGATTGCGACCGGGTACGCGGCCGGATGCTGCTTGAGGTGCGTCTATTGCTGGTCGAACTGGTCAAGGGACTTTCCAGAAAAGTTTGGAACGTTCCACTCACCAGCGGAAGTTGCCCAGATGCTCTTCAAGGCCGCCGAGGAGGGGATAGCCCATTCCGATTACTGGAGGAGGGCCATTCCAAGGGTGGACAAGCTCCGCCTATCCGGATGCGAGCCGACGATAGGGAAGGAGCACCTCCTCAGAGTCTTGAAATTCGTCTCGGAATCTAGATACCCTCTATTCATCCTTGAAACTAACGGCATAATATTGGGAGACGACAGGGATTACGTCAGAAAACTTGCCGATTTCAGGGAAAAGCTCTACGTGAGGGTTTCCTTCAAGGCCGCAACGCCGGAAAGCTTCACAAAAAGGACAGGCGCAGAGGGGGAGTACTACGAGCTTCCTTTCAAGGCCTTAAGATACCTTCTGAGCGAGGGAATCTACGCCAGGTCGGCCGCCATGACTGACAGCAGAACGATGCCAAAGGAGGAGAGGCAGACCTTGATTCGGATGCTGGACGAGGTGGACCCCAGAGCAGATTATGCCAGAACGTTGGAAGAGGAGATCATAGACGCCTACGATACTACGGTGAAGAGGATCAGGGCGTTCGAAGACAAGGAATTTGCGGAGAAGCTTATGCGGAAATTTGCCTGAACGCTCATTACGATTTCTTGTAAAGATGGGGATCTTAAGCTCCTCGAGGGGAAGGAGGCCGATCAGAGTTTCCCTCCCTTAAACCGTTTAGCGGCGCTTACGAGCGCTTTGATGTTCCTCTCCGGAGTCCTCCGGCCGACATCACGCTAATTATGCGTTCGCACTCCTCCTCTATACTCTTGGGCGTGCCGTTGAGCATCGGGCTCGATTCGTAGGCCACCTTTATCCACGCGCGCCTGGGCGCGAAGGTCTCCTTGAAGAGGTTCAGGTTTGAGGAGCTAGTGAGGTAGGTTATGCACTTCGTCGGGACCTTCGTCATCATCCCCACGTACGGGTCGAGGACGCACTGGCTGCTCACGGTCCAGTGCCTCCACCCGTATTTTTCGGCCCACTCGAAGTAGTGAGGCAGGACGAACTCCTCGATTAGGGAGGGCGAGAAGTGGCCCAGGAAGTTGTCGTAAAGGTCGACCGCGCCAACTTTGAGCGGCTCCGCCCCGAGCAGCTCCTCGTAGAAATTGTGTATCGCCTCCCCCACATCGACCATCTTCCTCAGAAGCTTGTGGGCAAGCTTCGGGTCTGCGCGCATGTCCCTCACGAGGTTGGCGTACCCCCTGGCGTAGACGGCCATCTGGAGCGGCCTCTCGGGCAAGCCGTTACCGGGATTGACCGTCACTTCCGCCAAGTTTCCGACGAGCTTCCTCATCGCCTCGTACCTCTCGACGATGTCGGGCATGATCCCAGATTCGGCTATCTCCGGTACCTGGAAGTCGTCCACCTTCTCCGCCGTGTCTAGCGGGTGGTACCGCAGATCAACCCAAGGCCAATCCTCCTCCGGATAGACTATCCTGCAACCCAGGACGGACGGGTGGGAAACTACGCCGCCCTCCACCCCCACTCTCGTGCTTATCTCAAGCCTGTCGTCACCTACCTCCTTGAAGGCGTCGATCCTCTCCTTCAGCTGGTAGATGGCTTGGAGCTCGACGTTCCTGAAATACTCCGACATGCTGAGTCCGTACCTTCCCCGCAGGTACCAGCCCGACATCCCTTCGACCCAGACTTGGACGGGGACCCTCTCGGTTTCCTCGAACCGCATCGCGGACTCCAAAAGCCTCCTGGAATCCTCGATCCTTTCCTTGTATACGCGGTTGAGGAGATCCGCCTCATCCACGAGCTTCTTGAACACCTCCTTCATTCAAGTCGCCTCGTTGGCTCGATCTACCGTATCGTGTCTAAACCACATCACGCGGACCCCGTAAGCCATTTCCATAACGCATTCTCACTGCTTCTCTGATGGATTTACACATGTGACAAATGTCGTAATACCCTTCCGGATCTGGTTCAACGCCTTGGGCCCTTGACCATCTTGCGAGCCCTTCCATCCCGTCCTCGATTATCGCCCTCATTTCGGGTACCTCGGACGGGTCGTAGCTTTCCAACAACTCAACTATCTCAATCTTGGAGGAATTTCCGACGTAGAAATCGTCGCAAACTCCCACGCTGCCATCCGGCACTATCCCTATCACCTTGACGGAATCGAGCGCATTCGTGTAAGGGATATCGCCGCATTTTCCCTTCGGAATTCTTTCCTTCACGGGAAGGTACTCCTTCAGATTGATCAAAGCTAGACCGCCTGGTTCCATTACATTTCCACCGATCGCTATCGGAATATCTTTTAGCTCCTCTAGGATGAGCTTGGTTTTCCTATTCCACGGATTGTCGTGCTTTTCAGAAACGACCCAACATGGGCTCCACGATATCGACTCGATGCCCACGTTCAGGCATTCCTCGGCGGCCTTCCTTACGATGCCTAATGGAATGCGTTCCTGATGAAAGGCGTCAACGGAAATGACGACGTCATTCACCCCCGCTTCCGACAACTTGA
>JAFNJA010000023.1:13129-18330 GCA_017601265.1 Candidatus Brockarchaeota archaeon | reverse complement strand
GTCAAAGAGATCTACTACGATCACGATTACGATCCATTCCCCAGGGGTGCAGGCGAGGAGTACATTAAGAGCTTCTGCGGCGACGGCTTATACCCGACGCACGAAGTTTATCCGGGGAGCGGAAAGACCGGCCTCCCGCCCGAGGGATGCTGGCCGCTGGACGATCATGGCCCCTTGGAGTGGAACAAGTACTTCTACGCATTGGTAAATTACGGCAGGGATGTGAAGGTGCGCATCGAAGCTTGGGAGCATGATGCCATAGATCCCGATGACCAATATCCTGCTTTCCAGCTTTACTGGCCGCCATCGGAGTGGCACCAGTACGTCGACAAAGGGTGGTTCTGCGGCGGATTGCGCTATGATCTTGGCGACTGCGGTTACACGGTGTACTTCATGATCGAACCGGTCGATTGGTAGTTTCGTCCAAACCCAGCGATTCGTAGCGCGTTGGCACCCCCACGACAATACGACCCTAGCGACAAGTAGCTCGCGGTCGATCTTTTCCGAGGAGCGCATAATTAGGTCCGCGCGCCTTTAGTGGGGAGCTGAAAAGGTTCGGGTTCCATGCTGCAGGAAGGGGCGCCACCGCGGCTTGATCCGCAACGAAAACCGGAAGAATGTTTATGGCTCCCAAGGTTCGTTTTTATTCCCGCCGGGGAAATCCTCGAAAAGTTCGCGAACGGCGAGTTCGAGGACGCCCGCCTTTTCGACCTCCGGATCCAGGCGGAGCACCTTTCGCTCTCGAGGGGCGCAGAGTACGCGTACTCGGTCCTAGCGTCCAGGGCGACGCTTTACCCCCACCAAGTCGGCGTGGTTTGCAAGGTGTTGGCCGAGTGCAAAAAGGGCGCCCTTCTGGCCGACGAGGTTGGGCTGGGCAAGACCGTAGAGGCCGGAATGGTTCTGAAGGAGCTAGCTTGCAGGGGGCGGGCGAAAAGGGTCCTGATATTGGCGCCCTCGGCGCTTCTCGGCAAGTGGGTCCAGGAGTTGGAGAACCGCTTCGGGGAGAAGTGCGCGATCTACGACGCGAAGGCAAGGTCGGAACTGCGCAGGAGGCACGTCAACGTGTGGGAGGCCAACGCCAGGATCGTTTGCTCGATCGACACCGCCAAGCAGCCCAGGCACAGGGAAGAGATCGCCAAGGTCGACTGGGATCTCGTGGTGGTCGACGAGGCCCACCGCCTCAGGAACGCCTCGACCGAAAACCACAAGCTTCTCCTGGCGTTGAAAAGGAAGGTGACCCTTCTCCTGACGGCAACGCCGATGCACAATTCGATAAACGAACTCTACAACCTCGTTTCGCTGGTAGACCGGGCCGTACTCGGAACACCGGAATATTTCAAAACCCACTTCGTTGGAAACTCCGGAGGCCTTTCCCTGAAGAACGCAAAGGAGTTGAGGCAAAGGTTGCAGGCCGTGATGGTCAGGAACTTGAAAAAGGGCGTCTACCTTGGGATGGGCCAAAAGCTCACCGGCAGGGTGGGGCAGACGCTGCGCTTCGATCTGACCCCGCAGGAAAGGGAGCTGTACGACCAGGTCAGCCGGTACGCTTCCGGCGAATACCTCAAGGCCTTGAGGGCGAACGACGCTGGCAGGGGCTTCCTCCTGATCTTGATGCAGAGGCTGGTTTGCAGCAGCAGCTTCGCCATCCGCGACTTCCTCAGGCGCAGGATAGAGCGGCTCAGGTGGGTCCTCCAGGATGCAGGCAATGGAGAAGGGGGGCCAAGGCGCTCGGAAGGAAACAGCGCCCGGAACGCTCGGATCGGGGGCATTGGGGGTCCGCGCCGCTCGATGCCGGACGATGAGGCGCAGGAACTCGCGGACGGGGCCGAAGGCTGCTTGGATGGCCAGCTCGGACGCGACTCCGGCCTTTTGGGCGCGGAGCTCGAGGAGCTCGAGCGCCTACACGCGATCGCCCAAGCCATATCGGCGAACTCGAAGGGGGAGAAGCTCCTCCAAGCGATTGGAAAGCTCGCGGAGGAGGAGCCCGACGCGAAAGTCCTCGTATTCACGGAGTTCAGGTCAACGCAGGACTACCTCGTCGAGCTCTTGGAAAGGGCGGGCTACGGGGTCGTCAGCCTCAACGGCTCACTCACAAGGGATGAGAAGGAAGCCGCCTGCATTTCCTGGCGGGACGACGCGTCGAAAAGGGTAATGGTATCGACGGAGGTTGGGGGAGAGGGCAAAGACTTCCAGTTCTGCCACATCCTGTTCAATTACGACCTGCCGTGGAATCCGATGAGGGTGGAGCAGAGGATCGGAAGGCTCGACAGGATAGGGCAGTCGCGCACGGTCAGGATATTCAACCTTTCGACGGCCGGCACGGTCGAGGAGCACGTCCTTAACCTTCTGGACGAGAAGATAGGTCTCTTCCGAAAGGCGATAGGGGACGTGGACATCATCCTCGGGAACGTCGCGAAGGCGGAGAACAAGTCGTTCCAGCAGGTGATCATGGAGATCCACGCGCAAGCTGTGACCATGGAAGCGGAGGAGGAGGGCAAGAGGTTCAGGCAGCTCGCTTCGAAGATAGAGGCGGCGAGGAGGGCGTTCGAAAACGGAATCAGGCACATCAACAAGGCCGTCTGGTCGAACATGGACCTCTCGGTCTGGCGCGAGGTCATGGGTTCGAAGCTGGAGCAGCACGCCAAGGTCGACCAGGAAAGGATACGCTCTTTCTTCCTCGGGTTTTTGGAAACGCGCGGCGCGAGCACTACTTTTTTGGAGAAGGACGTTTTCCGCTTCAGCCCGCCCGGCGAATTGGCGGCCGCGTCGGAAGGAACGGCAAGGGGCGTCGTCACGGCGACCTTCGATCCGTCCGCCGCGCGGAAGAACCATTCCTTGGAATTGGTCAGCTTCGGCAGCAACCTGCTTTCCGCGGCCGTAGACGCGAGCAGGACGAGGGGGGCGTGCGCCAAGAAGGATGTCCGCCTTGGGCGAGTTCCCGAAGGCAAGCTTGCGGTTGGAAATGAACTCCTGAACTTCAACTTCAAGGTCTCGATCGGCGGCTTGGTTCCGGAAGAGAGGCTCGTGCCCGTCACGCTGGGCTTGAAGGACGGTTCGCCGCTTCGGCTGCCCGAGGAATCGATTTGGTTTGGGGGCATTGAACACACCGGTGACGTGCGGATCGGCCGCGAGAAGTTGGACCGAATGTACGAGCGCGCCCTCGAGATGCTCCGCCTCGAGACAGCGGAGTGGGTCGAAACCGTTAAAGAGAAGTGCCAAAGCCAATACCGAAAGGAAGCGACAAGCATAAACGAGTACTACGTGCACGCCGACGACGCTTTACGCGAGCAGGAAGGCTCCTTGCAAAGGCAGTGCGAAAGCGCGCTGAAGAGGAAGAACGAAGCCAAAACCTACGACGCCGTGGCGGAACTGGACAAGGAGTACATGCGGTTGAGGAACCAATTGGCGAGGCTCAAAAGGAACAACCAAAGGAAGAGGGCCCAGCTCGGCGAGGCTTTGGACCGGGAAAGGCTGCAGCTGATGGAAAGGAGCAAGATCACAGTCACGGTCAGCCTCGTCAACATTGCGTACCTCAACTTGGCCGGGTAATGGCTGCACAAGAGCTGATCTTGCGGCGGCGACGCAGGACGTCCAAGCCGGAATAGATCGACCTTGCCTCGAACCGAACGTTGGTCCGTTCTTTGCGCAAGATTACTTTCAATCTCGGACGCGCCGTTTCGGAGATCGACCGCGCCAGCAAACGAAGCCGTTTGGCCGCTTGGCAAGGCGGTCGGCGAAGTTTGAGCTATGCGAATCCAAATCGAAAAACATAATTGTGCCGCCCCCGGCGCCGATTTCCAAGGTTTGGCGGATTGGACTTCTCTGCCTTGGCCGACGCGTTCCAGTCCTTGGAAAGGACCACCAAGAGGCTGGAGATGACGGACATCTTGGTAGGGCTTTTCAAGAACGCTCCGAAGGAAGAGGTGGATCTCGTGGCTTACCTCTGCCTCGGGGAAATATACCCGCCCTACGTCGGCATCGAGCTCGGCCTCGCGGACAAGCTCGTCATGAGGACGCTGTCGGAAGTCACCGGGATGAAGCCGGAGGCCGTGCAGAACGACTTCAGGCGGACGGGAGACTTGGGAAAGACCGCAGAAAACCTCCTTTCGAAGAAATCGCAAACGACACTCAGCAGGAAGCGCCTCACGGTCAGGAAGGTGTACGAGACGTTCGAGAGGATCTGCCGAAGCGCCGGGGCTGGGTCGCAGGAAGCGAAGATAAGCATGCTTTCCAGCCTCCTCGCCGAAGCGACCCCGAAGGAGGCTTCATACATCGTGAGGATCGCCCTCGGGAAGCTGAGGCTCGGGGTTGCGGACATGACGATCCTCGACGCCCTTTCGATAGCGTACGCGGGCGGGAAAGAGGCAAGGGAGGACGTGGAGAGGGCGTACAACCTGTCCTCCGACATAGGTTACGTCGCCAAGACCCTCGCGGAAGGCGGGATCAAGGCCATCAAGGCATTCAAGGTCACCGTTGGAAAACCCATCAGGGTGCAGATGGCGGAGAGGATGGCCTCTTTGGACGAAATCCTTTCTAAGCTGGGAGGGAAAGCCGCGGCCGAATACAAGCTTGACGGGATCCGCATAGAGGCTCACCTCTCCAGGGACGGCGTCCAGCTCTTCAGCAGGAGGGAGGAGAACGTGACGGGCCAATACCCGGACTTGATCCAGGGGATAAAGGAGTCCGTGAAGGCAAAAGAGGCGATCCTTGACGGCGAGTGCGTTCCACTCGATCCGAACACGGGGGAACTCCTCCCCTTCCAGGTCGTTTCTCAGAGGCGGGGAAGGAAACACGAGATAGAAAGGATGACGAAGGAGGTTCCGGTCTCTTACTTCCTCTTCGACCTCCTTTACCTAGATGGCAAGGACTTCACGGTCCTGCCGTACCCGAAGAGGAGGGAAGGCCTGGAAAGCATAGTGAAGGAGACGGACCGCGTCAGGCTCACGCCGAGGATAGTGTCCTCGGACCCGAAGGAGATAGAGAGGTTCTTCGAGAGGTCGATCCAGGAAGGAACGGAAGGGTTGGTCCTCAAGTCGATAAGGCCCGACTCGTTCTACGAAGCCGGGCACAGGGGCTTCCAGTGGATCAAGTGGAAGAGGAGCTACCGTTCGGAGATGCGCGACACGGTCGACCTGGTCGTCGTCGGGGGTTTCAGCGGGCGCGGCAAGAGGGCCGGGACCTACGGCGCCCTCCTGATGGCG